>NZ_JAKFGN010000002.1:0-312803 GCF_021502575.1 Bradyrhizobium sp. G127 | reverse complement strand
TGAACCGTCTCGTTGAAAGGCCGGCCCGCAGCGACTTCGCCGATCACCTTCAATCGTGCGCCGGGCACCGCATCTGCTGCGTGCACCGCATAACCGTCCATCGCCGACATGGCGGCGGGCGGCTGCGTGCGGAGCGCGGCGATGTCGCGCGACAGTGTGCGGTGGAAGGCGTCGGTGAGCGCGGCCGTCTCTTCGGGCAGTGCCTTGACGTCCTTGAGAATGGCGGCATAGGCCTCGGCGACCGGCATCAGCGCCATGGTGAAATCCTCAGTAGTCCGCCAGATAGTGACCGGACTTTCCGCCCTTCTTCTCGACCAGACGGACGCCTTCGATGTGAATGCCGCGCTCGACGGCTTTCACCATGTCGTAGATGGTGAGACATGCCACCGACACCGCGGTCAGCGCCTCCATCTCGACGCCGGTCGGCCCCTTGACCTTCACGGTTGCGCGGACGCGGCAGCCGGGCAGCTTGGTGTCCGGCGTGATGTCGAGCGTGACTTTCGACAGTGCCAGCGGATGACACAGCGGAATGAGGTCGGAGGTGCGCTTGGCCGCCATGATGCCGGCGACACGCGCAGTGCCGAGCACGTCGCCCTTGGCGGCATTGCCCTTGACGATGAGATCGAGAGTCTTGCGGGTCATGACGACATGGCCCTCGGCTACTGCCACCCGCTCGGTATCCGGCTTGGCGGAAACGTCCACCATGCGCGCCTCGCCCTTGGCGTCGATATGGGTGAGGGCGGCACCAGTCTTCTTTGATTTTTCCTTGGCCACGGCTCAGCGCGTCCCGGTGGCGCGTTGCGCATCGTTGCGTGCCAGCAGCGTGCGGGTCGCTGCGGTTACGTCGGCCTGCCGCATCAGACTTTCGCCGACAAGGAAAGTAGCCATGCCGACCTTGGCGAGCCGCGCCAGATCCTCCGGCGCGAAGATACCGCTTTCGCCGACGCTGATGCGATCCTTCGGGATCAGCGGCGCGAGGTCTTCGCTGGTGGCGAGCGTGGTCTCGAAGGTGCGCAGGTTGCGGTTGTTCACGCCAAGCAGCGGCGAGCGCAGCTTGAGCGCGCGGTCGAGTTCTTCGCGGTTATGAACTTCGAGCAGCACGTCCATGCCGCGCGCGAAAGCGTCCTCCTCGATGTCCTTGGCCGCAGCATCGTCGAGCGCGGCCATGATGATGAGAATGCAATCCGCGCCGTGCGCGCGGGCTTCCGCCACCTGATAGGTGTCGTACATGAAATCCTTGCGCAGCACCGGCAACGAAACGGCGGCGCGTGCGGCGACCATGAAATCCAGCGAGCCCTGAAACGAGGGCGTATCGGTCAGCACCGAGAGACAGGCCGCGCCGCCGGCCTCATAGGCTTTCGCCAGCGCCGGCGGATCGAAGTCGGCGCGAATGAGCCCCTTGGACGGCGAGGCCTTCTTGATCTCGGCGATCAGTGCATAGTCGCCACTGGCATGTTTCGCGCGGATAGCCTTGACGAACCCGCGCGGGGCGGGCGCGGCCTTGGCGCGCGCCTCCATCTCGCCGAACGAACACGCGCGCTTGGCTATGGCGATTTCCTCGCGCTTGTAGGCTTCGATCTTGGTGAGGATGTCCGACAAGGGCAGTTCTTCCTCAAGCATTGGAGACGGCGACGAGGCGCGTCAGCCGGTCGGTCGCAGCGCCAGTGTCCAGCGCCTTGGTGCCGAGCGCAACGCCTTCCTTGAGGTCTTTCGCTTGCCCTGCAACCACGAGCGCCGCGGCGGCGTTGATCAGCGCGACATTGCGATAGGCGCCGGGCTTGCCGTCCAGTACATCGCGCAGAGCGCTGGCATTGGCCTCGGCGTCGCCGCCCTTGAGTTCCTCACTGGTGGCGCGCGGCAGCCCGGCATCCTCGGGTGTGACTTCGAAGGTGCGGATGTTGCCCTTCTCTAGCGCCGCGACGTAGGTCGGGCCGGTGAGGGTGATCTCGTCGAGACCGTCGGAGCCGTGCACGACCCAGATCGACTCCGCGCCGAGGTTCTTCAGCACCTGCGCCAGCGGCTCGACCCAGTGCTTGGAGAACACACCGACCATCTGCCGTTTGACCCCGGCTGGATTGGACAGCGGTCCGAGCAGGTTGAAGATAGTGCGGGTGGCGAGTTCGACGCGGGTGGGGCCGACATTCTTCATCGCCGGATGATGCGTCGGTGCGAACATGAAGCCGATGCCGACCTCGGCAATGCAGCGGCCGACGTCGTCCGGCGTGATGTTGATGTTGACGCCGAGCGCCGCCAGCGCGTCGGCCGCGCCGGATTTCGATGATAGCGCGCGGTTGCCGTGCTTGGCGACCGGCACGCCGGTGCCTGCGAGAATGAACGACGCGCAGGTCGAGACGTTGACCGAGCCGGAGCCGTCGCCGCCAGTGCCGACGATGTCGACCGCGTCGGGCGGGGCTTTTACGGTGAGCATCTTGGCGCGCATCGCGGAGACCGCGCCGGTGATTTCATCGACGGTCTCGCCGCGCACGCGCAGCGCCATTAGCAGGCCGCCCATTTGCGACGGCGTCGCTTCTCCGGACATCATGCGGTCGAACGCCGCCGCCGCTTCCTCGCGCGTCAGCGCCGCGCCGGTCGCGACTTTTCCGATGGTAACTTTCAGATCGTCCATGATTTCGCTTTAGGTAGGATGACTTCCGATTTTGAGAGCGTCATTGAGTCGAGGCTGCGCCGGTCGCCACCGCAAACGCGTTCTGGTTGATCGTGACGCCGATCTCGGTCTCAAGCTTGGTCACATAGGCGGCGAGCTGCTCCTCGGCTTCCGCCTGGCGAAGATTGTCCTTCAGCTTCTTGACGTCCTCGGAGGCGAGATCGACCGCCGGCACGACGACGTCGGTCACCTTGAACACCAGCCAGTCGCTTCCGCCGGCACCTTCAGCCTGACCGTTGCCGTCCTTCGGCGTGCGGAACGCTGCCGCCACCAGCTGCTCGGGCACGCCCTTGGGGTCCGCGTCGCGCTTGAACAGCGCCGCCGTTTCAACCTTTACGCCGGCCGCCGCAGCTTCGGCGTCGAACTTGGCGCCCTTGTTCAGCTTCTCGACGATCTCCGCGGACTTGGCGCGGAGCCGCGTCGCGACCTGTTCGTCCCGCCAGCGGACTTCGACCTGCGCCTTTACTTCGTCGAGCGGGCGTTCGCGCGACGGTGTGATGCCGAGCACGTCGAACCAGACTTCGCCGCCATTGAACTGCGCCGGCTCGTTCTCGACGCCGATATTGCTGGCGAAGGCGGGGGCGATGATGTCGATGCCCTGCGGCAGGCCGGTCACCGGCTTGCCGTCGGGGCCGCGGCCGGAGCGGTCGACGGCCTCGATCGTGACGGCGGTGAGGCCGAGCTTCTGCGCGGCCTCGGCGATGTTTGATCCGCCGCCGCGCTCGTCCTCGATCTTGTTGTGCAGGTCCTGCAACTGCGCCCGCGCCCGCTCGACCGCGATCTCGCGTTTGATCTGCGCGGCGAGGCTTTCATAGCTGGGGTTGGTGCCCGGCTCGACCTTGGTGACCTTGAGCAGCGCGGTCACCAGCGCGCCCTTCACCGGCGGACTGACGGCGCCCGGCGCCAGCGCAAACGCGGCATCCGCGAGCGCGGCATCCATGCCGGCTCTGGTCACGTTGCCGAGATCGATGTCGCTCGGCGTGAGGTTGCGCTCCTTGGCGATGTCCTCGAACGATGTCCCGGCGGCGATGCGGTCGCTTGCGGCTTTCGCCTCGTCCGGATTCTGAAACGGGATCTGCAAGACCTGACGCTTTTCCGGCGTCGCGTAACGCTCACGGCGCTGCTCGAACACCTTCTTTGCATCGTCGTCCGATACCTCGATCTTCTTGGCGAGTTCGTCGGGCGTCAGCGCCAGCACCGCGATCTTGCGATACTCCGGCGCGCGGAACAGTTGCTTGCGGTCTTCGAAGTATGCGGCAAGCGCTTCGGGCGAGGGCGCTTCGATGGTGCCTGCCTGCGCCGCGGTCAGCCGGATGTATTCGGCCGAGCGCTGTTCGTTCTGGAAGCGGACCAGCGCTTCGAGCTGGGTCTTCGGCGGCTCAAGACCGGCGGTGATTGTGCCGGTGATCTGGGTGCGCAGCGAACGGCGGCGCTGCTCGGCGATGTAGCGCTGCTCGGTGTAGCCGGCCTGACGAATGATCTGCACGAACCGCTCATGCTCGAACCGGCCGTCGAGACCCTTGAAGTTCGGATCGTTTGAAATCACCCGCACCACGTCGGCGTCTGATTGTCCGAGACCCAGACGGCGCACGTTCTCGTCGAGGGCGGCGTCCGCGATCACTTCCTGAAGTACCTGGCGGTCGAGGCCGAACTGGCGCGCCTGCTCCATCGTGATCGGACGTCCGAAGCGGCGGCCGATCTGCTGGAGCTTGTCGGTGAACAGATTGCGGAATTGCTCGGTGGTGATTTCCGTGCTGCCGATCTTGGCCAGCGACGATTGTCCGAAGCCCTTGAAGATGTCGGCGATGCCCCAGACGCCGAAACTGACGATCAGCACGCCAAACAGGACGGACATTACCGTCTTGCCGAGCCAGTTCGATGAGGCTTTGCGCATTCCTCGGAGCATGGGACCAACTTGATGTTTCAGGAGGAGGGGCGGTTCGCCGCAGTGGCGTTACCGCGTTGTTTCGCCGACATATAAAGGGGTGCCGGTTCCCTAGCAACCGTGCTGACGGCGACGCTTCAGCGCGGTTAACAAGCCAGATGTGGAACTGGCGTCTTCGGACACCCTCTGCTAGCGCAAATCCATCAATTCGCATGTGAGATCGACGATGACCGACAAGCGCCGCCCCCTGATCGCCGGGAATTGGAAAATGAACGGCCTGAAAGCCTCGATGACCGAACTGGCGTCGATCTGGCAGGGGGCCGGGGAGTTGAAAGACAAGGCCGATCTTCTGGTCTGTCCGCCCGCGACACTGTTGTTCACCGCCGTTTCGGTTGTTTCCGGATCGAAGGTTGCGATCGGCGCGCAGGACTGCCACCCCGCGCCCTCCGGGGCTCATACGGGCGATATTTCGGCGGAAATGGTCGCTGACACGGGCGCCACGGCGGTAATCGTCGGCCATTCCGAGCGCCGCGCCGATCACGGCGAAAGCGACGCCGTGGTGCGGTCCAAGGCCGAGGCGGCATGGCGCGCCAAACTGGTCGCGATCGTCTGCGTCGGCGAGACGCAGGCCGAACGTGACGCGGGACAGACGCTTGATGTCGTCGGACGCCAGTTGGCCGGATCGCTGCCAGACGGCGCGACCGCGGCCAATGTGGTGGTCGCCTATGAACCGGTCTGGGCGATCGGAACCGGCAGAACCCCGACGACCAAGGATGTCGAGGAAGTTCATGCGTTTATCAGGGGCAAACTCAAGGAGCGGTTTAGCCAAGAGGGGGCCAGCGTGCGAATTCTGTATGGTGGCTCGGTCAAGCCCTCCAACGCCGCCGAACTGATGACGGTGCCGAATGTCGACGGGGCGCTCGTCGGAGGGGCCAGCCTGAAAGCGGTTGATTTCCTTGCGATTGCGGCTGCGTGCCCCTAAATGCCGTTGCGGCGGCACGGCCTTGCGGGGGTGACAATACCCCCTGCAATCGTGTACAGACCGCGCAACTTCAACCCCCGCAGGCATCCGTGCGGCCGGCTCCCCGGCGCTGGTGGCTTGTGACGGAAGGTCACGATGCAAACTGTCATTATCGTCATCCACCTCATGATCGTTGCGACCCTGATCGGGGTGGTGCTGCTGCAGCGATCTGAAGGCGGCGGCCTGGGTATCGGCGGCGGCGGAGGCGGCGGTTTCATGTCGAGCCGCGGCACCACCAACCTGCTGACGCGCACCACGGCCATTCTGGCAGCGGGCTTCTTCATCACCAGCCTGTTCCTGTCGTGGCTCGCGAGCTACGAACGCAAGCCGGCGTCGATCATCAACACCAGCCCGGCGCCGATCTCTCAGCCCGGTGCTCCAGCGGCCCCTGCGGGCGGCCTGCTGGATTCGCTTAAGAAGCCGGAAGCGCCGTCTGCTCCGCAAGCGCCGCAGTCGAAGTAGCTCGGGTGTCGCGTCAAGTCTTGCAGGCATGCGTGAACGGCTTGTCTGCAAGTCTTAGAATTGTCTTCCAAGCGCCTGACTAAACTTACATATCCAAGTCACCCACAGCGTCGCGATTTATCGGCGTGCGCGTGGGTTTCATTTTGCGAATCGCAGCGGCGGAGATAAAGGTAGAGTCCCATGACGCGGTATATTTTCATCACCGGCGGCGTGGTCTCCTCGCTCGGCAAGGGTCTGGCTTCAGCGGCGCTCGGCGCTGTTCTGCAGTCACGAGGCTACAAGGTCCGCCTTCGCAAGCTCGATCCCTATCTCAACCTCGATCCCGGAACGATGTCGCCGTATCAGCACGGCGAAGTATTCGTGACCGATGACGGCGCGGAGACCGATCTCGATCTCGGTCACTACGAGCGCTTCACGGGACGTCCCGCGACCAAGCAGGACAACATCACCACCGGCCGCATCTACCAGGACATCCTGAACAAGGAGCGCCGCGGCGATTATCTCGGCGCGACCGTTCAAGTGATTCCTCATGTCACCAACGCCATTAAGGAGTTCATCCTCGGTGGCAACGAAGGCTACGACTTCGTGCTTTGCGAAGTCGGCGGCACCGTCGGCGACATTGAGGGTCTGCCGTTCTTCGAGGCCATCCGCCAGGTGAAGAACGATCTGCCGCGCGGCGAGGTGATCTACATTCACCTCACGCTGCTGCCCTACATTCCAAGCGCCGGCGAACTGAAGACCAAGCCGACCCAGCACTCGGTCAAGGAACTGCGCTCCATCGGCATTCAGCCGGACATTCTGCTGTGCCGCACCGACCGCGAGATTCCGAAGGAAGAGCGCCGCAAGCTGGCGCTGTTCTGCAACGTGCGCGAATCCGCCGTCATCGAGGCGCGCGATGTCGACAACATCTATGCGGTGCCGGAGGCCTATCACGCCGCGGGTCTGGACGATGAAGTGCTGGCGGCGTTCGGGATCGAGCCGAGGACGAAGCCTTCGCTCGACAGCTGGCACGTTATCAACGAGCGCATCCGCCATCCGGAAGGCGAGGTGACCATCGCCATCGTCGGCAAGTACACCGGCATGAAGGACGCCTACAAATCGCTGATCGAGGCGCTGTCGCACGGCGGCATCGCCAACAAGGTGAAGGTCAATCTGGACTGGATCGAATCCGAGGTCTTCGAGAACGAGGACCCCGCGCCGTTCCTCGAGCACGTCAACGGCATTCTGGTGCCGGGCGGCTTCGGCCAGCGCGGCGCGGAAGGCAAGATCAAGGCGGCGCAGTTCGCGCGGGTGCGCGACGTGCCGTATTTCGGCATCTGCTTCGGCATGCAGATGGCGGTGATCGAGGCGGCGCGCAATCTGGTCGGAATCGAGGACGCCAATTCCACCGAGTTCGGCCCGACGAAGGAGCCGCTGGTCGGCCTGATGACGGAATGGCTGCGCGGCAACGAGCTTGAGAAGCGCTCCCGCGCGGGCGATCTCGGCGGCACCATGCGCCTCGGCGCGTACCCCGCCGCGCTCAAGAAGGGCAGCCGCGTCTCCGAAGTCTACGGCGGTGCCACGGAAATTTCCGAGCGCCATCGCCATCGCTACGAGGTCAACACCGCCTACAAGGATCGGCTGGAACAGCACGGCTTGCGGTTCTCGGGCATGTCGCCGGATGGCGTGCTGCCGGAGATCGTCGAGTATGAGGACCATCCGTGGTTCATCGGCGTGCAGTATCATCCAGAACTGAAATCGCGCCCGTTTGAACCGCATCCGCTGTTCGCGTCGTTTGTGCAGGCTGCGGTGGTGCAGAGCCGTCTGGTGTAACAGCCCCAGCCCTCATTACGGCGCTTTCATCCAGCCGGGCTTTCATTGAATGATCGCGGCCGCCAGATAAGCTGTCTCCGGAAATTACCGGGAACGCTGTCGGATTGCTCATGATTCCCAAGATCAAACCTCCTTCCGGCCCGTCGAACGGTGAACCGGCCGGGCCGTGGGGAAAGCCTCCGGCTGAACAGCCGCCGCATCAGCCAGCGGCTCCACAGCCCGAGGCTGGCCGTCGCCGCTGGCTCGGCCGCAGTTCACTTGTATCGATGCTGTTCGCGATCATGATCGTTGGCCTCTGGGGCAGCCGCGCGTATCAGGACCTGTCGTCGCCATCAGCCTGGGCGTACTGGAAAGATCTGTATTTTTCACCGTCGCTGACATCATCCGTTGTGCGGATCGAGATCGGCGGACGATCAGTTCGCGCGCTTGCCATCAAAGGGGAGATCGGTGCCGCCGCCGCGAGCTGGTTTCGCGACAGATTGGACGAAGCGAAACTCGTTCCGGGCGACCTCGTCCTGATGTCGTCGCCGGGCGGGCGTCTCGATCAGGCTATGATCATCGGCGAGGTCATTCGATCGCGCGGACTGACGACGATGGTCGGGACGGCCGACGCGGACGGACGCCTGCGCGCCTCTTATTGCGCCAGCGCCTGCGTGTTCGCCTATGCCGGCGGAAAAGTTCGCGAAGCCTTTCCCGGCTCGGCTTTGGGCGTTCACCAGTTCAGGACCGAAGCGCCAAAGGGGGCCGATGCCGGACGCGATATCGTTGCCGACACGCAAAAGACCACCGGGATGATTCTGGAATATATGACGCGGATGGGCGTTTCGCCGGCCATCCTGCAGGCAATGTCCACCACCAGGGATATTCGCTGGCTCAAGGAGAAAGAGGCTTTCGATCTCAATCTCGCAACCGATCGTTACGCTGCGAACTAAGAGCACGCGCCGTCCTTAGTTCGGACACCCCGACGTCTGGTCGCCGGTACGTGCCGCCGGCTTGCCGTTGATATAGATTCCGCCAGCGCCTCCGACCACCACGCCGCCGCATCCGGTTCTGCCGCCGAGCACCGCCGCGGGCCTGCCGTTAATGAAGACGTTGGGCGATCCCTCCACAATCGCGCTGCCGTCGCTCGTGGTGTCGCCCTGGCGTGCCGCGGGCTTTCCGTTGAAGGTCACGCCGTCCGCGCCGCCGGTGATGACGCCGGGCACGCCGGTCGACTGGGCCAGCACTGTCGTCGAGAGAGCTGCTGCCAAAGCGATCTGGCAAAACAACATGGTTCGCATGACAAGCCTCTGTTCGGCGGGAAGCGCTTGATAACCGTTCGCGCAGGCCACTATATGCCGGACCGGGAGAACCTGCATAACAACAGTCGGTGCCGCCCATGCGCCGGTTCAAAATAAGAAGAGGTGAAATGAGCAAGATTTACGAGATGCGCGTGTATCGCTGCCTGCCGGGTCGTCTTCCCAATCTGCTGAAGCGGTTTGAGAACACCACGCTGGAGCTTTGGAAAAAGCATGGCATTCGTCAGGCGGGCTTTTTCACCACCGCAGTCGGTGAATCCAATCAGGAACTCACGTATTTTCTGGAATGGGACTCGATGGCGGACCGCGAAACGAAGTGGACCGCGTTCATGACCGACCCGGCTTGGATTTCCGCGCGCGCCGAGACCGAGAAGGACGGTCAGATCGTCGGCAACATCGTCAATCAGTTCCTGGTGCCGACGGCGTTCTCGTCGGTGAAGTAAAGGGCGCATCTCGCGCAATCGCCATGCCTCGCGGTCTCGATCACATCGTTCATGCCGTTAGCGATCTCGATGCGGCAGCGGACGTCTATCGGCGCGCCGGCTTTACGATTGGCGCGCGCAACCGGCATCAGTGGGGCACGCACAACCACGTCGTTCAGTTTCCCGGCTTTTTCATCGAAATTCTGACAGTGGCCGAGCCTGAAAAGCTCGGCGACGACGGCCTGTCACAGCACTTCGGCAGTCCCAATCGCGAGGCGATCACGCGCGGCGACGAAGGCTTCTCGATGCTGGTGCTGGAAAGCACCGACAGCAATGCCGACGTGGCCGATTTCGCCCGCAGCGGCATTGGCGTCTCGCAGGCCCTGCCGTTTTCCCGCGAGGCAAAATTGCCGGACGGCAGCGCGACGACGGTGGGATTCTCGCTGGTCTTCGCCAGGGATGCGCGATCGCCGCACACCGGCTTCTTCACCTGCCGCCAGCAAAATCCGGCGGCGTTCTGGAAGCCCGACTATCAGCAACACGCCAACGGCGCGAGCGGCGTTCTCGGCGCGGTTCTCGCTGCCGGCAATCCGGCCGACCATCACATTTTTCTGGAGGCATTCACCGGCGTCCGCGATCTGCATGCGAGTTCGATGGGCATGACGGCGCATACGCCGCGCGGCGATATCGAGATCATGGAGCCGGTCGCCTTTCACGATCAGTTCGGTGTGACGCCCAAACTGGACGGCGAGGGCGCCTCGATTAAAGGACTACGTCTGGCGGCGCCGGACATCGACCGTATCGCGCGCGTGCTCAGGGACGGCGGGATTGCGTTCCGGCGTCATGTCGGGCGGCTCGTTGTTCCGCCCGAGGCCGCCTTCGGCGCAACCCTGATATTCGAGGCTCCCGGCAGGATTTGACGGCCCGCCCTTGATCGATTCATCCCGGGTCGGCATGGTCAATCCGGTTTCTGAAAAGGATATCTCTTGAACGCCAAGATCTCCGCAGCCCCGGTGGTGTCCGCAGGCAACGTCACATTCGGCAACGCGCTGCCGCTGGCGGTGATCGCAGGGCCGTGCCAACTGGAAAGCCGCGCGCATGCGCTTGAGACCGCGTCGGCGCTGAAGGAGATCGCGGCGCGTCTCGGCATCGGGCTGGTCTACAAGACCTCATTCGACAAGGCCAACCGCACCAGCGCGTCCGCCGCGCGCGGCATCGGACTTGAGACCGCGCTGCCGATCTTTGCCGAAATCCGTTCGTCGCTGGGATTGCCGGTGCTGACCGATGTGCACGAGATCGATCAGTGTGCGCGCGTCGCCGAAGCGGTGGACGTGTTGCAAATTCCGGCGTTCCTGTGCCGCCAGACTGATTTGCTGCTGGCGGCGGCGGCCACCGGCAAGGTGGTCAATGTCAAGAAGGGGCAATTCCTCGCACCCTGGGACATGGCCAACGTCGTCGCCAAAATCACCGGTGGCGGCAACGCCAATGTGCTGGTGACCGAGCGCGGCGCGTCGTTTGGCTACAACACCCTGGTCTCCGACATGCGTGCGCTGCCGATCCTGGCACGCACCACCGGCGCGCCGGTGATCTTCGACGCCACCCATTCGGTGCAGCAGCCCGGCGGCAAGGGCACCTCGAGCGGCGGCGAGCGTGAGTTCGTGCCGGTGCTCGCGCGGGCGGCGGTTGCGGTCGGTGTCGCGGGTGTGTTCATCGAGACCCATCCCGATCCTGACAACGCGCCATCGGACGGCCCCAACATGGTGCCGCTGAAGGATTTCGAGGCGCTGGTGAAAAATCTCATGGCATTTGACACGCTTGCAAAGAGCGGGACGCGCTAAAGCCAACCGGCTGGCGCGGCGTTAAAGGAACGAATGAAGTCCTGATGCTGCCAATCCTCAATGTCATCGCTATGGTGACCTTCGCCTCGGCTCTGTCGTCGCGCGCGATGGAGCCGGTTGTGCCGCTGGTGTCGACCGACCTTGCAGTCAGCATCGCGGCTGCGGCCAGCCTGTCCACCGCGATGGCGCTGACATTTGCGATCGTCCAGCCGATTATCGGTGCGGCGGCCGATGTGTTCGGCAAGCCGCGGCTCCTGATCGTCTGCCTGTCGCTGCTCGGGGTCGCGAACATCGCCGGCGCGCTGGCCGCGTCATTCGAAATGCTGTTCTTGTCCCGTATCCTCTGCGGCATCGCCGCCGGTGGTACGTTTCCGGTCGCGATGGGGCTGGCGTCCGATCTCGTGCCGCTGGAGCGGCGGCAGGTGGCGCTGGGCCGTCTGCTGTCCGGCGCCATGGCGGGCAATCTACTCGGCGCGACGGCGTCGGGTGTCATCGGCGACTTCCTTGGCTGGCGCGGCGTCCTCACCGTACTGGGCCTGCTGATGGTGTTCGCATCCGTTGCGGTCTGGCTCGGTTTCCGGCGCGGCGGAGTCACCCACGCGAAACAGGCGGTGAACTTCTCAGCGCTCAAGCGCGGCTACCGCACGATCATCGGCAATCCAAAGGCGCGAATCTGTTTTGCGGCAGTGTTCTTCAACGGGCTTCTCGTGTTCGGATTCTTCCCGTTCGTGGCGGCGTTGCTGTTCGAACTGGGGGAAACGCGGGCGTCCATTCCCGGGGTGATTATCGCTGTTTTCGCCATCGGTGGTCTAATCTATACGGTGACGGTGTCGCGGATGCTGGCGGCTTTCGGCGTCAAGGCGCTGATGATCGGCGGCGCACTGGTGGTGACGATTCAGTTCGTCATCGTCGCGCTGGGACCGGACTGGAGGGTGCAGGCTATCTGCTTCCTGCTGATGGGGATTGGCTTCTACAGCTTCCACGGCTCGCTGCAGGTGTTCTCCAGCGATCTCGCGCCGGAGGCGAGGGCGTCGGCGATGTCGCTGCATGCCTTCTGCTTCTTCATGGGGCAGGCGGCTGGCCCCATCGTCTACGGTTTCGCGCTCGCGCATTTCGGCACACTGTTCACGCTGTCGCTGAGCGGGACTATCATGCTCGTCAGCGGCGTGACGGCGGCATGGCTGTTGAACCGCCTGCCGCCCGACCGAAGCGCTCCCGCCTAGCCCCGCCCGCGATAGGGCGCGACACCCTGATCGGGCACCCAGACGCCGCCCGGCAGTTTTCCGGTCTGCCAGAACACATCGATGGGAATGCCGCCGCGCGGATACCAGTAGCCACCGATCCGCAGCCAGCGCGGCTTGATCTCCTTCACCAGCCGCTTGGCAATGGAGATGGTGCATTCCTCATGGAAGCCGCCGTGGTTGCGGAAGCTGGTGAGATAGAGCTTCAAGGCCTTGGACTCGACCAGCCACTGGCCGGGCACATAATCAATCACAAGGTGAGCGAAATCGGGCTGGCCGGTGATCGGGCACAGCGTCGTGAATTCGGGCGCCACAAAACGCACCAGATAATCCGTGCCGGGATGCGGGTTGGGCACGCGGTCGACTTTGGCCTGGTCGGGCGAGGCCGGGGTTTCGACCTGATGACCGAGTTGCAGGGACTGCGCAGCGGCCTTGCTGATGCGGGGCTTTCTGGACATGGGTGTCTCCGTTGCCCTCTGATAGCCATTCCTGATCAAAACGTCACGGGATCAAGAGCTTCGCCCGGCCTTTTCCAGCGCGGCGCGTTCCTGTAGAAGCTGCCCCAAATCCTTAAAACCGGACTCCTGAAAGGGCGCACATGACCGCAATCGTCGACATCATCGGCCGCGAAATCCTCGACAGCCGTGGCAACCCGACCGTGGAAGTCGATGTGATCCTTGAGGATGGTTCGCTGGGCCGCGCCGCGGTTCCGTCGGGCGCCTCCACCGGCGCGCATGAGGCCGTCGAACTGCGCGACGGCGACAAGAGCCGTTATCTCGGCAAGGGCGTTCAGAACGCGGTCGAGGCCGTCAACGGCGAGATCTTCGACGCTGTCGGCGGCATGGAAGCCGAACAGCAGGTCCAGATCGACGATACCATGATTGATCTCGACGGCACGCCCAACAAGAGCCGCCTCGGCGCCAACGCCATTCTCGGTGTGTCGCTGGCGGTCGCCAAGGCTGCTGCGGAATCGCTCGGCATGCCGTTGTATCGCTATGTGGGCGGCACCTCGGCGCGTACGCTTCCCGTGCCGATGATGAATATCGTCAACGGCGGCGTCCACGCCGACAACCCGATCGATTTCCAGGAAATCATGGTGATGCCGGTCGGCGCGAAGAGCTTCTCCGAGGGCTTGCGTTGCGGCGCGGAGATTTTCCACACGCTGAAGGGCGAACTGAAGAAGGCCGGCCACAACACCAATGTCGGCGACGAGGGCGGCTTCGCGCCGAACCTGCCGTCGGCGGACGCGGCGCTCGACTTCGTCATGAGCGCGATCGGCAAGGCCGGATATTCCGCGGGCAAGGACGTGATGCTGGCGCTCGATTGCGCCTCCACCGAATTCTTCAAGAACGGCGCCTACGTCTATGAAGGCGAAAAGAAAACCCGTTCGCGCTCGGAGCAGGCAAAATATCTTGCCGATCTCGTGTCCCGCTATCCCATCGTCTCGATCGAAGACGGCATGGCGGAAGACGACATGGACGGCTGGAAGGAACTGACCGATCTGATCGGAGCGAAGTGCCAGCTCGTCGGCGACGATCTGTTTGTCACCAACGTCACGCGCCTCGCGGACGGCATCAGGAAGGGTCTCGGCAATTCCATTCTGGTCAAGGTCAACCAGATCGGCTCGCTGACCGAGACACTGGCGGCCGTCGAGATGGCGCACAAGGCGGCCTACACCGCGGTGATGTCGCATCGTTCCGGCGAGACGGAGGATTCCACCATCGCCGATCTCGCGGTGGCGACCAACTGCGGGCAGATCAAGACCGGCTCGCTGGCGCGCGCCGACCGCACGGCAAAGTACAACCAGTTGCTGCGCATCGAGCAGGAACTCGGCAACCAGGCGATCTACGCGGGCAGGGCCGCGCTGAAGGCGCTTGCCTAAATTGCTTTGCGCCGGAAGTGACGCCGGAGCATCGCTGCATTTCATTTCTGTGAGCAACTGACGGCTTGCCTTGGCAGGCCGTCGCCGCTTGACTTGGTGCAAGCCGGGATTCCACCGGCGCAGGAGACGATGTGATGCAGGGTCCGCTCGCCGGAATCAAAGTCATTGAAATCGGACAGGCGCTCGCCGGTCCGCTGGCCGGCGCAATCATGGCGGACATGGGTGCCGACGTGATCAAGATCGAGAAGCCCGACGGCGGCGACGATGCGCGCGGCTGGGGGCCGCCGTTTATCGAGGAGGCCTCGATCATGTTCCACATCACCAACCGCAACAAGCGCTCGGTGACCATCGACATGAAGGATGCCGCCGGCATCGAGAAGCTCAAGACCCTGGTGCGCGGCGCCGACATCCTGATCCAGAATCTGCGCTCCGGCGTGGTCAACGATCTCGGCATCGGCCCCGGCGACATGCGCGCGCTCAACCCGCGGCTGATCTATTGCTCGATCTGGGCGTTCGGGCCGAAGGGGCCGTTGTCGAAAGCGCCGGGCTTCGATCCGCTGTTGCAGGCGTTCGGCGGCGTGATGATGCAGACCGGCCGTCACGAAGACCCGCCGACCTTCTGCGCGCCCGCCATCAACGACAAGGCCACTGCGCAGTGGTGCGTGATCGGCGCGCTTGCGGCGCTTCAGCAGCGCCACGTCACCGGCCAAGGATGCGTGATCGATACCTCGCTGCTCGACAGCGCCGCATCATGGGTGGATTCGTCGCTGGCGACCTATCACGTCACCCAGGAACTCTCGCCGCGCACGGGTGCCGCGACGCCGACCATCGTGCCGTATCAGGTATTCGAGACCGCCGACCGTCCGATGGTGATCGCCGCCGGTTACGACCGGCTGTTTCACAAGCTCGCAGCGGCGCTCGGATTTCCGGAATGGGCGACAGACCCGCGGTTCGCGCGGGGCAGGGATCGCTTCTTGCATCGCGAGGCTTTGCTGGGACTGATGAAGCCGGTGCTGCTGACAAAGACACGGGCCGAGTGGCTGGCCAGGTTCGAGGCGGTCGGCGTGCCGTGCAGTCCGGTCAACACCATTGCGGAACTTGAGCAGACCGAACAATTCAAGGCGTCCGATCTGCTTCGCGTGCTGCCGGGAAGCGGGTTGCCGGTCATCGGATTGCCGATTTCATTCGATGGTCAGCGCCCGCATCCGCATTCCGGCGCGCCGCACCTGGGGCAGCATAACGACGACGTGCTTGGGTGATTTGAGTCGGATGAGCGTGCGGCCTGAATTTAATGCACTTGCATCCTTTTGACGGCGACGCTAATCCGGCGTCTTGCGCGCTCGATTTGCAGTCGTTGAAAGGATCGTCTCATGGCCCATTCCGTCGCCGTCATTGTCGGCAGCCTCCGCAAGGAGTCGTTTTCCCTCAAGATCGCCAATGCGTTCGCCAAGCTTGCTCCATCGTCGCTGAAGCTTGAGATCGTGACCTTGCACGGTCTGTCGTTCTTCAATCAGGATCTGGAAGCGCCCCCCTCGGCGGACTGGGTGACGTTTCGCGAAACGATTCAGAAGTCCGACGCGGTGCTGTTCGTGACGCCGGAATACAACCGGTCCGTTCCCGGCGTCCTTAAGAATGCCATCGACGTCGGATCGCGTCCCTATGGCAAAAGCTCTTTCAACGGCAAGCCGACCGGGATCGTGGCCAATTCCCCCGGACCGCTGGGTGGCGTAGCGGCGGCCATGCACTTGAAAACCATTCTGCCAGGTATTTCCGGCCCGATCATGCAGCAGCCGGAAATCTACTTGAACGGGATCGGCACCGCCTTCGACGACAAGGGCAATCTGACAACGGAAGCCCTTGAGAAGGTGATGAAGGCCTACATCGACGCGTTCGCGGCCTGGGTCGATCGCCTGAAGAAATGACACCAGCGTGACGGCAGCGCGGTTGTTAGCACTCGATTAACCGCGCTGTCGCATCGTGCGGCATGGTTTCACGCTCCCGACTCAAAGCCGTCATGACCGGCCTCGCGCTCTACGCGATCGCGGCGGCGCTGATCGCCTATTTTGGCGTCAATGCCTACACCGGCAAGTACGGGCTGAATGCACGGCAGGATCTCGATCAAGAGATCGTGCAACTGACGGCGGAACTGGCGCGGCTCAAGGCCGAACGCATTGCGGCCGATCAGCGCGTGGCGCTGCTTCGCTCCGACCGCGTCGATCCCGATATGCTCGACGAACGCGCCCGTTATCAGCTCGATTACGTACATCCGCGTGATGTGGTCCGGATGATCGGTCCGAACTGATGTTCTAAGCCGAAGTTCGTGGCGCGCTCCCTTGCGAACCGCGACATCAGGTTTCAAATTTCAAAAATCGTTCGCTTTGGATTTTAAAATTGCGTTCGCTGCATTGCGTCATAGACGCGCGAATTTGCAGCACAGGCAATGCTTTCATGGTGATGTGAGTTGGAGTAGAGAGGATCGTATCCGCTCTCTCATCCGGACATGACATGGCCTCACCAAAGAAAAGCGCCGCAGCTCCAAATGCGGGCCAAGGCACCGGCAACGGCTCCCGCCATCCCAACACGCTGACGTTCACCAAGGAGCAGGAGCTTCACGCTTTTCGCGAGATGATGTTGATCCGCCGCTTCGAGGAGAAAGCGGGCCAGCTTTACGGAATGGGCGCGATTGGCGGTTTCTGCCATCTCTATATCGGCCAGGAAGCGGTCGTGGTGGGCATGCAGATGTCCCTCGAGCAGGGCGACCAGATCATTACCAGCTACCGCGACCACGGCCACATGCTGGCCTGCGGCATGGACCCAAAGGGCGTGATGGCCGAGCTGACTGGACGTGAAGCCGGCTATTCCAAGGGCAAGGGCGGCTCCATGCACATGTTCAGCAAGGAGAAGAATTTCTTCGGCGGTCACGGCATCGTCGGCGCGCAGGTTCCACTCGGCACGGGTCTGGCTTTCGCCAACCGCTATCGCGGCAACAAGAACGTCAGCATCGCCTATTTCGGCGATGGCGCGGCCAACCAGGGTCAGGTCTACGAAAGCTTCAACATGGCGGAGCTGTGGAAGCTCCCCGTGATCTACGTCATCGAGAACAACCGCTACGCGATGGGCACTTCGGTGACCCGCTCGTCGGCGCAGACCGATTTCTCCAAGCGCGGCGCGTCGTTCAACATTCCGGGCGAACAGGTCGACGGCATGGACGTCCGCGCCGTGAAGGCCGCGGGCGACAAGGCCGTGCAGTGGTGCCGCGAAGGCAACGGGCCCTTCATCCTCGAGATGCAGACTTATCGTTATCGCGGACATTCGATGTCGGACCCCGCCAAGTACCGGACCCGCGAGGAAGTGGACAAGGTGCGCCACGACAGCGATCCGATCGAGCAGGTGCGCCAGCGGCTGCTTGAACTCAAGGTGAGCGAGCAGGATTTGAAGTCGGTCGACGCGGAAGTGCGCGAGATTGTCAACGCCGCGGCGGATTTCGCGCAGCACACGCCGGAGCCGGACGCGTCCGAGCTTTACACTGACATTTACCGATAAGCGCGCGCAGCCTGCGCATTGAGAAGAATACGTCCGGAGCGACCATGCCGATTCAAGTTCTGATGCCCGCGCTTTCGCCCACCATGGAGAAGGGCAACCTTTCCAAATGGCTCAAGAAGGAGGGTGAAACCGTCAAGTCCGGCGATGTCATCGCCGAGATCGAGACCGACAAAGCCACGATGGAGGTCGAGGCGACCGACGAAGGCACGCTCGGCAAGATCCTGGTCGCGGAAGGCACCAACGACGTCGCGGTGAACACGCCGATCGCAACCATCCTGAGCGACGGCGAAAGCGCCGCCGATCTCGTTAAAGCTCCGGCGGCCGCTGCGGCCAAGGCCCCTGAACCCAGCGTTACAGTTAAGCAGGAGGTTGAAGAGTCCCGCTCACCCGTCGGGGAAGGCAAGCCCCAGATCAGTGCGCCGCCCGCCGTCGCAGCCCCAGTGGCCCCGGTCGAGCCGGACCCCGAAGTGCCGCCCGGCACGGAGATGGTGAAGATGACCGTGCGCGAAGCGCTGCGCGACGCCATGGCCGAGGAAATGCGCCGCGACGGCGATGTGTTCGTGATGGGCGAAGAGGTCGCGGAGTATCAGGGCGCCTACAAGATCACGCAGGGCCTGTTGCAGGAGTTCGGCGACAAGCGCGTGATCGATACGCCGATCACCGAGCACGGCTTTGCCGGCGTCGGCATCGGCGCGGCGATGGCCGGACTGAAACCGATCGTCGAATTCATGACTTTCAACTTCGCCATGCAGGCGATCGACCAGATCATCAACTCGGCGGCGAAGACGCTCTACATGTCCGGCGGCCAGATGGGCTGCTCGATCGTGTTCCGCGGTCCGAACGGTGCCGCGGCGCGCGTCGCCGCCCAGCACAGCCAGGATTACTCGGCCTGGTACTCGCAGATCCCCGGCCTGAAGGTCGTGACGCCATATTCTGCCGCCGATGCAAAGGGCCTGCTGAAAGCCGCGATCCGCGATCCCAATCCGGTGATCTTCCTCGAAAACGAAATCCTCTACGGGCACTCCGGCGACGTGCCGAAGCTCGACGACTATGTCGTTCCGATCGGCAAGGCGCGCATCGCACGCGCGGGCAAGGACGTCACCCTGATCGCGTGGTCGAACGGCATGACCTACGCGCTGAGCGCAGCCGAAGAGCTGGCCAAGGAAGGCATCGAGGCCGAAGTCATTGATCTTCGCACGCTGCGTCCGATGGACACCGAGGCCATCATCAATTCGGTGAAGAAGACGTCGCGCGCTGTCGTTGTCGAGGAAGGCTGGCAGCAGTCCGGCGTCGGCGCGGAAATCGCGGCGCGGATCATGGAGAACGCGTTCGACTACCTCGACGCTCCGGTGGCGCGCGTGTCGGGCAAGGACGTGCCGATGCCGTATGCGGCCAATCTCGAAAAGCTCGCACTGCCGACGGTGGCCGAAGTCGTCGCCGCCGCCAAGGCCGTTTCGTACCGCTGAGAGCAGGACCAGGTTCATGCCGATCAACATTCTGATGCCTGCGCTGTCTCCCACGATGGAGAAGGGCAACCTTTCGAAGTGGCTCAAGAAGGAAGGCGACAAGGTCAAGTCCGGCGACGTCATCGCCGAGATCGAGACCGACAAGGCCACGATGGAAGTCGAGGCCGTCGACGAAGGCACCATCGCGAAAATCCTCGTGCCGGAAGGCACGCAGGATGTTCCGGTCAACAACATTATCGCGGTGCTCGCGAGTGACGGCGAGGACGTGAAGGCTGCGGGAGCGGGGGCCGCATCGGCGCCTGCCGCGAAATCCGACGCGCCCAAAGCTGAAGCACCAAAGGCCGCAGCGCCTGCCGCAACTTCCGCGCCGGCATCGGCCGCGCCAGCGGCCAAAGCACCGGCTGCTCCGCAGGCAGCTCCACCTCAGGCTGCACCCGCCGCCAGCAACGGCGCGCGCGTGTTCTCGTCGCCGCTGGCTCGACGCCTCGCCAAAGAAGCGGGTATCGATCTGTCGCGCGTCAATGGCTCCGGTCCGCACGGCCGCGTGGTCGCGCGCGATATCGATCAGGCCAAATCCGGTCAGGGTCTCAAGCCTGCTGCTGCGGGCGCGCCCGCGGCCGGCACCGGCGCGGTCGGTGCACCGGCGATGTCCGACCAGCAGATTCTGGCGCTGTACGAGGAGGGCGGCTACGAAAGCGTGCCGCACGATTCCATGCGGCGGACCATCGCGCAGCGCCTCACCGCCGCGACCAGTTCGATGCCGACCTTCTACCTCACGGTGGATTGCGATCTCGGCAAGTTGAATGCGGCGCGCGAGGAGATCAACGCTGCGGCGGGCAAGGACAAGGACGGCAAGCCGCTCTACAAGCTCTCGGTCAACGACTTTGTCATCAAGGCGATGGCGCTGGCGCTGCAGAAAATCCCCGACGCCAACGTGTCGTGGACCGAGGCCGCCATGCTCAAACACAGGCATTCGGATATCGGCGTTGCGGTGGCATTGCCGTTCGGACTCATCACGCCGATCATCCGGCAGGCCGAGCTCAAGACGCTGTCGGCGATCTCCAGCGAGATGAAGGATCTTGCCGCGCGGGCAAAGGCCAAAAAGCTCAAGCCGAACGAATACCAGGGCGGCACGTCTTCGGTGTCGAACCTCGGCATGTACGGCATCAAGGATTTCACCGCGGTGATCAACCCGCCGCAGTCGTCGATCCTTGCAGTCGGCACCGGCGAGGAGCGCGCGGTGGTCCGCAACGGCCAGATCGTGGCCGCGTCCATGATGAGCGTGACGCTGTCCTGCGATCACCGCGCCATCGACGGCGCGCTCGGCGCGGAGCTGATCACGGCGTTCAAGAAGCTGATCGAAAATCCCGTGATGATGGTGGTGTAACGCCGGCGCGGGGGCTTCGATGAAACTCTTCGGCGTCGTCCTTCTGGCGGGTTTGTTGTCGCTGATCGTCGGCGTTGGCGTCACCATCGGACTCAATGCGATTGCACCGTGTTTCAGCGACAAGGCCGGATGTGGCCTGGCCGAGGCCTACCGTTTCTTCTTCGTGCCGGGCTTTGTGTTATTGGCAATGATCGCGTTCGGAATTTCGGCGGCAGGAAAGGGCCGGGAGCGGCCGCTCTGGCTGACGCTGATGACGCTCGCTCTGGTGCCGGTGTTTCTGGTCCTGTTCGCCGTCGGCTCGGATGTGTTGTCGGGTCGCGCGACGACGATCGGGGACCTGTCGGATTCATTGCTGGCCGCGCTTGCATTCTGGTCGGTCATTTTTGTGCAATGGCGTCTGATCTGTGATTTTCTGCGCCGTCGTGAAGCCGCATGGCAGGCATCCATATGACGACGCGTGTCAAAGCATTTTGGCCTTCGATCAAGATGCTGGCGGTTGCGGCAGCGCTTGCCGTTACGACCGGTGCTACGGCATCGGCGCAGATCAAGCCGAACATCACCGCGCTCAAGGATGTGCCGCGCAACGCTCTCTTTGTCGGCAACAGTTATTTTTACTACAATAACAGCCTGCACAATCACGTGCTCAATCTGCTGCGCAGCGCCGATCCAGCCAATACCTATGCGGCGACGTCTGCGACCATCAGCGGCGCTCCGCTGAGTCTGCACAATGTTGACGCCCTTCTCTCGTCGCACAAGCGCAAAGAATTCAACGCCGTGGTCATGGCCGATTGCAGTTGGTGTTCGGTCGATCCGAAGCGCAAGCCCACCTTCGCGGAGACGGTCGCGAAGGATGTCGCCGTCGTCCGCAAGCATGGCGCTCAGCCGGCGCTGTTCATGACGTGGGCTTACGCCGACAGGCCCGACCTGACGGACAAGCTGGCGGACGCGTATACGAGAGCGGGCAACGATAACAGCGCGCTTGTGATCCCGGCGGGTCTGGCATTCGCGCGCGCACGCGCGCAACGGCCCGATCTCTCTCTCAATGTGCCGGACAAAAGTCACCCGACTCTGGCGGGAACATATCTCGCCGCCTGCATAGTATTGGCTTCGGTCTATCGGCGCTCGCCGGTCGGCAACAGCTATCACGCCGATCTCGACGACAAGACCGCTGCATTTCTACAGGATGTCGCGCTGGCAACAGTGCAGGACTATTACGGACAATAGTGCGCCACCCGGCGAATGGAGTTCTCTATGGCTGATACATCTTTCGACGTCGTCGTGATCGGTTCGGGCCCCGGCGGCTATGTGACGGCCATCCGCGCCGCGCAGCTCGGCTTCAAGACCGCCATTGTCGAGAAGTCGTATCTCGGCGGCATCTGCAACAACTGGGGCTGCATACCGACCAAGGCGCTGCTGCGCTCCGCGGAAATCTACCATTACATGCAGCATGCCAAGGATTACGGCCTGTCCGCCGATAACGTCTCGTTCGATCCGAAGGCGGTGATCGCGCGCTCGCGCGCCGTGGTGAAGCGCCTCAACGGGGGCGTCGAATTCCTGATGAAGAAAAACAAGATCAGCATCATCTGGGGCAAGGCGACGCTCGACGGCGGCGGCAAGTTCACGGTGACGAAATCGGAAGTCGAAGCGCCGAAGGGATCGCTGGGCGAGGGCGCCTATACCGCCAAGCACATCATCGTCGCCAGCGGCGCGCGTCCACGCGTGCTGCCGGGCCTCGAGCCCGACAAGAAACTGGTCTGGACCTACTTCGAGGCGATGAATCCCGACAAGTTTCCGAAGTCGCTGCTGGTGGTGGGCTCTGGCGCGATCGGCATCGAGTTCGCCTCGTTCTACAAAACGATGGGCGCGGACGTGACGGTGGTCGAAGTGCTGCCGCAGATTCTTCCCGTGGAGGATGCCGAGATCGCAGCCTTCGCGCGCAAGCAATTTGAGAAGCAGGGCATCAAGGTGCTCGCCAATACCAAGGTGACCAAGCTCGACAAGAAGGCCGACAGCGTGGTCGCTACCATCGACGACGGCAAGAAGCCGGTGACGGCGGAATTCGACCGCGTCATCTCGGCGGTCGGCGTGGTCGGCAACATCGAGAACATCGGGCTGGAAAAGCTCGGTGTGAAGACCGATCGCGGCTGCATCGTGATCGACGGCTACGGCAAGACCAACGTGCCGGGCATCTACGCCATCGGCGACGTCGCCGGTCCGCCGATGCTGGCGCACAAGGCCGAGCACGAGGGCGTCGTCTGCGTCGAGGCCATCAAGGGCCTGCATCCGCATCCGATGGACAAGCTGCTGATCCCGGGATGCACCTATTGTCATCCTCAAATTGCTTCTGTCGGTCTCACCGAAGCCAGGGCAAAGGAAGCGGGCAAGGACGTCCGCGTCGGCCGCTTCCCGTTCGTCGGTAACGGCAAGGCGATCGCGCAGGGTGAAGATCAGGGCATGGTCAAGGTGGTGTTCGACAAGAAGACCGGGCAATTGCTCGGCGCGCACATGGTCGGCGCGGAAGTCACCGAACTGATCCAGGGCTTCGTGGTGGCGATGAATCTGGAAACCACGGAAGAAGAACTGTTCCACACCGTCTTCCCGCATCCGACCATTTCGGAAACGATGAAGGAAGCGGTGCTCGACGCCTACGGGCGCGTGCTGAACATGTGAGAGACGTTCAGGTTCGCCGGGCTTTCGTCGTGTCACGGAAGTAAGCTAGGGTGAGACGTTCGCCGGACGACTCGGTTGAACATTAAAGTTGGGGGGAACGATGGACGCACAGGCCTTCTTCAGCCAGCCGGGAGTGGGCTTCTTCACCATGCTCCTGATCGGCGCCATCGCCGGATGGATCGCCGAGCGGGTGACCTCGTCCGACCACGGCATCTTCACCAATATTCTGGTCGGCATCGCCGGATCGTTCGTCGGCGCCAAGCTCGCCGAAATCGCGCAGGTGCCGGTGTTCGGCTTCTGGCGCACGCTGATTTCTGCCGCGGTCGGCGCGGTCCTGTTGCTGTTTGCCTGGCGTATGATCCGCGGACGATAGACGCGGGACCTCTGCCGAGGGCGCCAGACGGGAAGGCCGTTACCCAAGCTGGGATTCGATGGCGGCCTTGTCGATAACCGACCAGACGTCGGCGATCCGTCCATCGCGAAATTCGTAGAAGACGTTTTCGGAAAACGACACGCGCTTGCCGTTAACGGGCAGGCCGAACAGGCTGGCTTTCGGCGTGCAGTCGAATATCAGACGGCTCGCCACACGCGGCGGCTCGGTCACCAGCACATCAATGTTGAAAGCGAGGTCCGGGATGTCGCGGAAATTCTCTTCCAGCATCTCGCGATAGCCGGACAGGCCAACACGCTTGCCGTTGTAGCGCACGTCCTCGTCGACGAATTGCCCGAGCTTCGGCCAGTCCTGCGCATTCAGGCAGGCGATGTAGTTTCGATAGATGTCGGAGAGGTGGGCCGTGGTCATGCGGTGGCGCCGTTTCCTTCAAGGCGGTGTGGCAAGCGGTATAAATGCCGCCCCAATGTAAGTCCCGAGCGGCCTGCTGGTTCTGATCCGGCCCTCGAAGGGCGGACGATCATCGTTGCCGCAGCGCAACGAATGTTGCGCCCCTACAACACTTCGTGAACATTTAACCGTCGCCGCAGCAAGCACTTGCGCGCGCCGCTATTTAGCCACACGCCTCCATGAGATCATTGCTCCGTAGGCTAAACGCCACAGTGTTCGCGAAGGTATTGGAAAATCCTGCTTTTTAAGGACTTTCCGGACGTCACGGCAGGCTGTTGGCCAAAGGGACACGATGGACGCGAAGAGCAACATCAAGGCGAGGCTTCCCAGCCGTCATGTGACGGAAGGTCCCGCGCGCGCTCCGCATCGGTCCTACCTCTATGCCATGGGCCTGACCACCGAGCAGATCCACCAGCCGTTCGTCGGCGTGGCGTCCTGCTGGAATGAAGCGGCTCCCTGCAATATTTCCCTGATGCGCCAGGCCCAGGCCGCCAAGAAGGGCGTCGCTGCCGCCAGCGGCACCCCCCGCGAGTTCTGCACCATCACCGTCACCGACGGCATCGCCATGGGCCACGAGGGCATGCGCTCGTCGCTTCCGTCCCGCGAGACCATCGCGGATTCGGTGGAATTGACCGTCCGCGGCCATGCCTATGACGCCCTGATCGGGCTCGCCGGCTGCGACAAGTCCTTGCCGGGCATGATGATGGCCATGCTGCGCCTCAACGTGCCGTCGATCTTCATCTATGGCGGGTCGATCCTGCCCGGCAATTTCCGCGGCCAGCAGGTCACGGTTCAGGACATGTTCGAGGCGGTCGGCAAGCACTCGGTGGGCGAGATGTCCGACGAGGATCTCGACGAAATCGAGCGGGTGGCGTGTCCTTCGGCAGGCGCCTGCGGTGCCCAGTTTACCGCCAACACCATGGCGACCGTGTCCGAGGCTATCGGCCTTGCGCTGCCGTATTCGGCCGGGGCGCCTGCGCCTTACGAAATCCGCGACGCCTTCTGCATGGCGGCCGGCGAGAAGATCATGGAATTGATCGCGCTGAACATTCGTCCGCGCGACATTGTCACCCGCAAGTCGCTGGAAAACGCCGCCGCCGTGGTTGCGGCCTCCGGCGGCTCCACCAATGCTGCGCTGCATCTTCCCGCAATGGCGCATGAATGCGGTATCGACTTCGATCTTTTCGATGTCGCCGAAATCTTCAAAAAGACACCGTATATCGCGGATTTGAAGCCGGGCGGTCGTTATGTCGCCAAAGATATGTTCGAAGCAGGTGGCATACCGCTTCTGATGAAGACGCTGCTGGACAACGGTTACTTGCACGGCGACTGCATGACAGTCACCGGCCGCACGATCGCCGAAAATCTGAAAGGCGTGAAGTGGAATCCTCATCAGGACGTGGTGCGTTCGGCCGATAACCCGATCACCGTCACCGGTGGCGTCGTCGGCATGAAGGGCAATCTCGCGCCGGACGGCGCGATCGTGAAAGTCGCTGGAATGTCGGTGCTGAAGTTCACGGGACCCGCGCGCTGCTTCGATAGCGAGGAAGCCGCGTTCGAGTGCGTGAACCGAAAGACCTACAAGGAAGGCGACGTCATCGTGATCCGCTA
The DNA here is from genome assembly GCF_021502575.1 of Bradyrhizobium sp. G127. Lineage (NCBI taxonomy): Bacteria > Pseudomonadati > Pseudomonadota > Alphaproteobacteria > Hyphomicrobiales > Nitrobacteraceae > Bradyrhizobium > Bradyrhizobium sp. G127. The sequence goes on along the minus strand of NZ_JAKFGN010000002.1, from coordinate 286,759 downwards.
CGAGGGCCCCCGGGGCGGTCCCGGCATGCGCGAAATGCTCCAGACCACGGCGGCTCTCACCGGGCAGGGCATGGGCGGCAAGGTCGCGCTCATTACCGACGGACGTTTCTCGGGAGCCACCCGTGGCTTCTGCGTCGGCCATGTCGGACCGGAGGCCGCGGTCGGCGGCCCGATCGGACTGATCCGCGACGGCGACATCATCGAACTCGACGCGGTCGACAACACCCTCAATGTCCGGCTGACGGATGCCGAACTGGCCGAGCGCCGCAAGGCCTGGAAGCCGCGCGAAACGTCGGTCGGCTCCGGCGTGCTCTGGAAATATGCCCAGCAGGTCGGACCAGCCGTAAAGGGGGCCGTGACCCATCCCGGCGGGGCCGGTGAGAAAGTGTGTTATGCGGACATCTGAACGCATCGGCATGGCTGCTGTCCTGACCGTCGCGATGTTCGCGGTGGCGCCGGCCTTTGCCTTTGAAGGCACATCGCCGGGCAGCAAGGAAGCCGCGCTCCCGGTGGCCGTCGCGCCGAGCGGCGTCGCTGTTCTGAAGAAGCCGGTTCCCCCGGCCGATATTCCGCAGGCGGCTCCGTCGCTGACGGCCCTGCAATATGCCGCCGAGGGCGGTCATCCGGTGGCGCAGTGGAAGCTCGGGCGGATGTACGCCAAGGGCGACGGCGTCGCGCAGGACGACCTGCGCGCCTATGACTATTTCAGCAAGATCGCCAATGCCCACGCCGAGGACAGCCCGTCGGCTCCGCAGGCGACCATCGTCGCCAACGCCTTCGTGGCGCTCGGCCGCTATTATGCCTCCGGCATCCCGAACACCCGCGTGAAGGCCGACCCGGAGCGGGCGCGGGAGATGTTCTCTTACGCCGCGTCGTATTTCGGCAATGCCGAGGCGCAGTACAATCTCGCGCGGATGTATCTCGACGGCGTCGGCATGCAGCGTGATGTGAAGTACGGGGTTCGCTGGCTCGCCCTTTCGGCCCAGAAGGGCCAGCATCAGGCGCAGGCGCTGCTCGGCCAGATGCTGTTCAACGGCGACCGCCTGCCGCGGCAGTCGGCGCGCGGCCTGATGTGGCTGACGCTGGCGCAGGACAGCGCCACGGCGGACGAAACCTGGATCAAGGACAGCTACAAGACCGCGATGGCCAAAGCGTCCGAGGACGACCGCGCGATGGCCTTGCAGATGCTGGAACGCTGGGTTCAGGGCCGGCGGGACTGACGGTCGCGTGCACTTTCCTCGTCATTGCGAGGAGCGCTTGCGACGAAGCAATCCAGCTTAATCTTCTTTCTGGCTGCTCATTCATGGATTGCCTTGCTGCGCTCGCAATGACGGGCAGGGGCACTGCGTTCAATCCAGATCCAGATCGATCCACACCGGCACGTGGTCTGATGCCTTCTCCCAACCGCGCACATGCTTGTCGATGCCGGCGTCGCGCAGCCGGTCGCTCGCCTGCGGTGACAGCAGGAGGTGGTCGATCCGGATGCCGTTGTTCTTCGGCCAGGCACCGGCCTGATAATCCCAGAACGTGTATTGCCCCGGCTGGTCGGACACCGCGCGGATCGCGTCGGTCAGGCCGAGGTTGAGCAGGGCGCGGAAGTGCTCGCGGGTCGTCGGCAGGAACAGGGCGTCGCCCGCCCAGGCTGCCGGATTATGAACATCGGCTGCGGTCGGGATGACGTTGAAATCACCCGCCAGCACCAGCGGCTGTTCGTGCTTCAGATTCTCTCTTGAGTAATCAAGAAGCCGCTTCATCCAGTTGATTTTATATTGATATTTATCTGTTTCCGGAGGGTTTCCGTTGGGCAGATAGAGGCAGGCGATCCGCAGCGGATGCTTGCCGTGCATCAGAAAGCCTTCGAGAAAACGGGCGTGGAGATCGGTGTCGTCGCCTTTCAGGCCGGGCCGGGTTTCTTCGAACGGAACGCGGGAGAGCAGGGCGACGCCGTTGAACGTCTTCTGTCCGTGGGTGACGACCTGATAGCCCAGCGCCTCGATCGGCTCGCGCGGGAAGGCCTCGTCCTGGCACTTGATCTCCTGAAGGCAGACCACGTCCGGCGCGCGCTCTTTCAGCCAGACCAGCAGGTGTTCGAGCCGCTGGCGGACAGAGTTAACGTTCCAGGTGGCGATCCGCATGGCCGATTCCGTTAGTTACAAAAGGGAATTTCAAAGAATTTCATGGATATGGCGTACCACGACAATCACGGCTGTGATAAGCCGGTTGCAAATAACGCTGGAAAACCAGCGCAAAAGGGGGCGGGAACAACAATGGCTGCCGGTTTGGCGGCCTGCGCCTGCGAGACGATATGGCATCAGGATTTTTGAAAAGACGCGGCCTGCTCATTCTGGGAGTCTGCGCGGTCGCGATTGCGGCCTATGCCACCCGCGGAATGTGGAGCGGTAGCGGGACGACGGCTCAGGTTGCGCCGCGGCCCCAGGCTGTTTCCGTTGAAGTTGCGAAGGCTGAAAAGAAGCCCGTTCCGGTCGACGTCGATTCCATCGGCGCGGTCACGCCGATCTCGAGCGTGGCGCTGAAATCCCGTCTCGAGACCACCATCGTCGCGGTCCACTTCGAGGACGGCGCCCGCGTCAAGGAAGGCGATCCGCTGTTCACGCTGGATTCGCGCCAGATCGACGCGCAGATCGCGCAGGCCGAAGGCAATCTCGCGCGGTCCAAATCGCAGCTGGTCGCCGCCGAGCGCGATGTGCGGCGTTTCAACGAATTGATCGGCAAGGGTGCCACGACCCAGGTCAGTGTTGATAACGCGAAGACCGCGGTGGACACCGCGACCGCGACGATCCAGGCGGATCAGGCGATCCTCGACAATCTGAAGGTTCAGAAGAGTTACACGAATATCACCGCGCCGATCAGCGGACGCATCAGCGCCGCCACGGTCAAGGTCGGGAATTTCGTCCGTCCGGCCGATACGTCGCCGCTCGCGACCATCAACCAGATGGCGCCGGTCTATGTGACGTTCGCGATTCCGCAGCGCGTGCTGAGCGATCTGCGCGACGCGATGAAAACCGGACAGTCCTCGGTGACGGCGACGATCCCCGGCAACGGCAAATCGGAAACCGGCACCATTGCCATGGTCGAAAACACCGTCGATGCCACCACGGGCATGGTGACGGTGCGCGGCATCATGGGCAACGAAAGCGAACTCCTGTGGCCGGGCATTCTGGTCAACACCCGGCTCACGGTCCGGACCGAAGAGGCGGTGATCGTGCCGTCGGTCGGCGTCCAGCGCAGCCAGACCGGGAACTTCGTGTTCGTGGTCAGAGACGGCAAGGCGCAGGTCCAGCCCGTTACCATCAGCCGCACGTTCCAGGGCTTTTCGGTAGTCGACAGCGGTCTGCAGGGCGGGGAAGATATCGTCGTCGATGGTCAGCTGCTGCTGTCGAATGGCACCGCGGTCGAGCCGCGCAGCCGCAAGGCCGGAGCGTAAACCCGGTGATCCGATTCTAATATTCGCCTCTCTTTTCGGCAGGCATTCTTACGAATGTTAGAATCAACGGATCACAAGCAAATATAAGTTTCGAGTGTCCTTCCGATCCGCCGTTCGCTGCGGAAGGCGCTGCAAGGTAGGGCGAACGGCGGATTCGGAACACTCGCATGAACCTGTCGGAGCTTTGTATCCGCAGACCGGTGATGACGACGTTGATGACAGCGTCGATCATTGCATTCGGCGTGTTCGGCTTCCGGCTGCTGCCGGTCTCGGCGCTGCCCAAAGTGGACTTCCCGACCATTCAGGTCACCGCGACCCTGCCGGGCGCAAGCGCCGACACCATGGCGGCCTCCGTCGCGGGTCCGATCGAGCGCCAGCTCTCGACCGTCGCGGGCATTTCCTCGATGTCGTCGAGCTCCTCGCAGGGCACGACCTCGATTACCATTCAGTTCGACCTCAACCGCAGCATCGATGGCGCAGCGCTCGATGTGCAGACCGCGTTGACCATCGCGCAGCGGCGCCTGCCGGTCGAGATGCTGATCCCGCCGAGCTTCCGCAAGGTGAACCCTGCGGATTTCCCCGTCCTGTTCGTGTCGCTCAGTTCGGAGACACTGCCGCTGTCGACGGTCAACGAATACGGCGACATCACCATCGGACAGACGCTGTCGCAGATTCCGGGCGTGGCGCAGGTCCTGATCTACGGCACCCAGAAATTCGCCATCCGCGTGCAGGCCGATCCCGAAGCCGCCGCGGCGCGCGGACTGTCGCTGGAAGACATCCGCGCGGCGGTGTCGCGCGCCAACTCGTCGACGCCGGTCGGCACGCTCAACGGGCCGAAGCAGGATATCGCGCTGCAGGCCTCCGGCCAGCTCAACAAGGCGATCGATTACCGTCAGGTGGTGGTGGCGTGGCGCAACGGCTCGCCCGTCAAGCTCGACGAGGTCGCCCGCATTTACGACAGCGTCGAGAACGACAAGATCGCGACCTGGTTCAACGGCACGCGCTCCATCGTTCTGGCGATCCAGAAACAGCCCGACGCCAATACGGTGGCGGTGGTCGATGCGGTCCGCGCCAAGCTGCCGTCGCTGCGGGCGCAGATCCCGCCGTCGATCACCATGGACGTCACCCTCGACCGTTCGGTCTCGGTGCGCGAATCCGTGGCCGACGTGGAAGAGACCCTGCTGATCGCGGTCGGTCTCGTGATCGTGGTGATCTTCCTGTTCCTGCGCTCGGCCTCGGCGACCTTCATTCCGGCGCTGGCGGTTCCGATTTCGGTGCTGGGCACCTGCGCCGTGATGTACGTGCTGGACTACTCGATCAACAACATGACGCTGCTGGCGCTGACGCTTTCGGTCGGCTTCGTGGTCGACGACGCCATCGTCATGCTCGAAAACATCATGCGCCACATCGAGGAGGGCATGAAGCCCTATGAGGCGGCGCTGAAAGGCGCGCGCGAAATCGGCTTCACCATTCTGTCGATCACCTTCTCGCTGATCGCGGTGTTCATCCCGGTGCTGCTGATGGGCGGCATCGTCGGCCGCGTGTTCCGCGAATTCGCTGTAACCATTTCGGTCGCGATCATCGTGTCCGGCTTCGTCTCGCTGACGCTGACTCCGATGCTGTGCGCCCGCGTGCTGAAGGCGCACGATCCGCATCACCGGCCGAATTTCGTTCTGCGCTGGTTCGAATCCGGGTTCAGTTCCTCGCTGCGCGCCTACGAATGGGCGCTCGACCGCGTGCTGGCCTACAAATCCATTATGCTGATGGTGACGTTCGCGACGCTCGGCGCAACGATCTGGCTGTATATGATTGTGCCGAAGGGCTTCTTCCCGCAAGAAGACACCGGCTTTCTCAGCGGCACCACGGAGGCGGCGACCGATACCTCGTTCGAGGCGATGGGCGCGCGGCAGAAGATCCTCGCGGACATCCTGCGCGCCGATCCCGCGGTCGAGTTCGTCAACAGCACGGTCGGCTCCGGCGGCCCCAATCCGACTGCGAACTACGGGCGGCTGTTCATCGGCCTGAAGCCCAAGAACGAACGCGATTCCGCACCGGTGGTGATGGGACGGCTGCGGCAGAAGGCGCTGCAGGTGCCCGGCCTGCAGGCGTTCTTCCAGGGCATCCAGAACCTCAACATCGGTGGGCGGCCGTCGAAGAGCCAATACCAGTACACGTTGCAGAGCGGCGACACGGAATCGCTGTATCGCGTCGCGCCGGAAATGCGCGAGAAGATCGCGAAAGTGCCGGGGCTGCAGGACGTAACCACGGACCTCTACATCAAGAACCCGCAGCTCACCGTCGAGATCGATCGCGAGAAGGCCGCCGTCTATGGCGTGACCGCCGACCAGATCCGCAACCAGCTCTTCAACGCTTATGGCGCGCGGCAGGTGGGCACGATCTACATGCCCTCGAACGACTACCAGATCATTCTGGAAGTGCAGCCCAAGTTCCGCGTCGATCCGACCGACCTGTCCAAGCTCTACGTCAAGACCGCGAACAACCAGACGATCCCGCTCGAGGCCGTGGCCAAGATGGTGCCGACGGTCGGACCGCTGCAGATCAATCACCAGGGCCAGCAGCCGGCGGTAACGATCTCGTTCAACCTCGCGCCGGGCACGTCGCTCGGCTATGCGGTCGACCAGATCACCCGGATCGAGCAGGAGTCGAATCTGCCGGCGACCATCGCCACCGGATTCTCCGGCACGGCGCAGGTGTTCCAGGACTCGCTGCGCGGGCAGGGCGTGCTGATCCTCGCCGCCGTATTCGCCGCGTTCGTCATCCTCGGCATTCTCTACGAGAGCTTCATCCATCCGATCACGATCATCTCGGGCCTGCCGTCGGCCGGCATCGGCGCGATCCTGACCCTGATGCTGTTCAAGATGGAGCTGTCGGTGATTGCCATGATCGGCATCGTCATGCTGGTCGGCATCGTCAAGAAGAACGCCATCATGATGGTCGACTTCGCCATCGAACGCCGCGCTGTGGGGCTGAGCGCCGAACACGCCATCCGCGAAGCGGCGCTGCTGCGTTTCCGCCCGATCATGATGACGACGTTTGCTGCGATCTTCGGCACGCTGCCGATCGCATTGGGTGCGGGCGCAGGCGCCGAGTTGCGCCAGCCGCTCGGCGTATCGGTGGTCGGCGGCCTCTTGGTGTCGCAACTCTTGACGCTGTTCATCACGCCGGTGATCTACATTTATCTCGACCGCATTGACCGCCGCCTGAAGCGCCGTCTCGATCCGACCCTGCAGGATACGCCGGACGTCGAGCCGCCGCGCGTCGCCGCGGCGGAGTAGAGCTTCGGTGCCCATCATGATTGCGAGAGTATTGGCGCGCGCCGCAGCGGCCGCTGCCGTCGTTCTGCTGGCTGCCGCGCCGCTGCGCGCGGCCGAGGAGCCGATCGAAATCTTCGATGCACATCTGCACTACAACTGGGAGCCGAAACCGTTCTACGATGTCGATCAGGTGCTCGCGCTGTTCAAGAAACATCGCGTCACCGGCATCCTCGCGACCAGCCGACCCAACGACGGCACGCACGCGCTGATGGATGCGACCAGGGGCGGCAAGGCCGCCGGGCTGTGGGTGGTGCCGTTTCTGCGGCCCTATCGGGTGCGGCCCGACATCCAGACCTGGTTCAACGATCCGACGATCTTCGATCTCATTCAGGATGAGTACAAGCGCGGCTACTATCGCGGCCTCGGCGAATTCCATCTGTCGGGAAAAGCCGCCGACACCGAATGGGTGAAGAAGGCGGTCAATTTCGCAGTCGCCCACGATCTCTACCTGCATGCCCATGCGGACGATGAGGCTGTGGAGATTCTGATGCGCCACAATCCGCGCGCGCGGATCATCTGGGCGCATACCGGATTTGGTCTTTCATCGGCGCGCGTGGCGGCGATGCTCGCGACCTATCCGCAATTGTGGGGTGAACTGTCCTATCGCAGCGGCATCACGGCGAACAGCGGCCAACTGACGCCGGAATGGCGCGGGCTGTTCGAAAAATATCCGGACCGCTTCCTGCTCGGATCGGACACCTGGATCAGCGAGCGCTGGGCGAGCTACGGCGCGATCATGGCTGAGTATCGCGGCTGGCTGAAGCAGCTGCCGCCGGATGTCGCCAAGCAGATCGCCCACGGCAACGCGCGGCGGCTGTTTGCGGAAAAGAATTAGCCACGCCCGTTGCCGTCATCCTGAGGTGCGCGCACTTTCTTGCGCGCCTCGAAGGATGGGCTGCAAGTGCTAAACTTTCATCCTTCGAGTCTCGCCGAAGGCGGCTCGCACCTCAGGATGACGGCGCGTTTCGTGGTGAAAAGCAGGTTCAGATCGAAAAGCTCGTGCCACAGCCGCAGGACGCGGTGGCGTTCGGATTGACCACGCGGAACGACGCGCCGATCAGGTCATCGACGAAATCGACTTCCGATCCGGCGAGGAACGGTACGGAGGCGGAGTCCACCAGCACCACGGCGCTGTCGCGCTCGATCACAAGATCGTCGTCGGTCTTGCCTCGTTCGACGTCGAACTTGTACTGGAACCCGGAGCAGCCGCCGCCCTCGACGCTGATGCGCAGCATCGCGCCGTCGCCTTCCGACTTGAGGATGGCGCCGATTCGCTGCGCAGCCCGCTCCGAGATTGTGACATTGGCGGCTGGGGCGAGGTCAGTTGCGGTCATAAAAGCCTCTCCGGACGTCCGGGGTGTTTGCAAGGGTGTTTGAATGTCCTTGAAGGACATAGTTAAGTCGGTACAGGCCAGAATCAAACACCGAAAGAAAAATAATTCGCATGTCCGTTGGAATGGCTGCTCCCCGCGTCGCCTATGGCTGCGATCCCGGCCAAAGCCGGGGCCGGCGCTTCAATGAGCCGCCGAGCCTGCGGCGCAGTGCCTTCCGGCGCGACTGCGACCGGGTGATCCATTCCACGGCATTCCGCCGCCTGAAGCACAAAACCCAGGTTTTCGTGTTCCACGAGGGCGATCATTACCGCACCCGTCTGACCCATACGCTCGAAGTGGCCCAGATCGCCCGCGCGCTGGCGCGGCAATTGGGCCTCGACGAGGACCTCACCGAAACGCTGGCGCTGGCCCACGATCTTGGCCACCCGCCGTTCGGTCATGCCGGGGAGCGGGCGCTGGACGAATGCCTGAAGGATCACGGCGGTTTCGACCACAATGCGCAGAGCCTGCGTGTGGTGACGCTGCTGGAGCGGCGCTATCCGGCCTTCGACGGCCTTAACCTCACGTGGGAAGCGCTGGAAGGCATCGTCAAGCACAACGGCCCGATGATCGATCGCAACGGCGAGGCGGTCGGACGCTACCGCGAACATGGCGTTCCGGTCGGCATCTCCGACTATGTCGCGTTTCACGATCTCGAACTATGGAGCCACGCCTCGCTGGAGGCGCAGGTGGCCGCCGTCGCCGACGACATCGCCTATGACGCCCACGACATCGACGACGGCTTGCGGGCGGGGCTGTTCTCCGTCGACGATCTCGGCGCTATTCCGCTGATCGCGGACATCAACGCCGTCGTCATCGCGCGCTATCCGGTGCTCGACGAAGCGCGGCGCGGCGCCGAACTGGTGCGCGAACTGATTTCCTATTTGATCGAGGACGTGTTTTCCGAGACGCTCAGGCGGCTCTCGGCGGTCAAGCCGAACAGCGCCGCCGATGTCCGCAATCATGGCGGCACCATCGTCGGCTTCTCCACCGAGGCGGAAATCACCGAAGCTGCGATCAAGCGTTTCCTGAAAGCGCGGATGTATCGCCACGAGCGGGTCATGCATGTGATGCGCGACGCCGAACGCGTGGTGCGCGATCTGTTCGGCCGCTACCAGGCTGCGCCCGCGGACCTGCCGGCCGAATGGCTGCCGGACGAGGGCGAGCACGACGAGGCGGGCCGGGCCCGCCGGATCGGCGATTTCATCGCCGGAATGACCGACAGATACGCCATCATCGAGCACCGGCGGCTTTTTGACTCGACCCCGGATTTGCGTTAGGCGGCGGCCTCACACGGCCATTTCTCCGCGTTGTACAGGACCCTCCGATGACGTCGCCCAGCCAGTCCCGGCATCTCTTCGCAGACGTGCTTTCGCGCGTTCATGCGGTCTGCGCGGCGCTGGCGGCCGACGGCGTGTTGCCTTCGGGTATTGATCTCACGCGCATCGTGGTCGAACCGCCGCGCGACCCGACCCACGGCGACATGGCGACCAACGCGGCGATGGTTCTGGCCAAGGACGCCAGGGCGAAGCCGCGCGAACTGGCGGACAAAATCGCCGACAAGCTGCGCGCCGATCCGGTGGTCGAGAAGGTCGCTGTCGCCGGTCCCGGCTTCATCAATCTGACGCTGAAGACCTCCGCATGGTTCGGCGCGCTGCGTTCGGTGCTGGAGCAGGGCAACGGCTATGGCCGAAGCACTGCGGGCGCGGGCGAGAAGGTCAATGTCGAATACGTCTCCGCCAACCCGACGGGGCCGATGCATGTCGGCCATTGCCGTGGCGCGGTGTTCGGCGACGCGTTGGCGAGCCTGCTGTCGTTCGCTGGCTTCGACGTCACCAAGGAATACTACATCAATGACGCTGGTGCGCAGGTCGATGTGCTCGCGCGCTCCGCGTTCCTGCGCTATCGCGAGGCGCTGGGCGAAAACGTCGGCGAGATTCCGGAAGGGCTTTATCCCGGCGATTATCTGAATCCGGTCGGCGAGGCGCTCGCGCGCGAACACGGCGACAAGCTGCTGAAGCAGCCGGAATCCGAATGGCTTCCGGTCGTGCGCGCCAAGGCCATCGCCATGATGATGGATATGATCAAGGGCGATCTCGCCGCGCTCAACATCCGGCACGACGTGTTCTTCTCCGAGCGCTCGCTCAACGAAAACGGCAATGACCGCGTCGGCGCGACCATCGCGGAGCTGCGCGCCAAGGGCGACGTCTATGAAGGCCGCCTGCCGCCGCCGAAAGGCGCTCCGGTGGAAGACTATGAAGACCGCGAGCAGACCCTGTTCCGCGCCACGGCTTTCGGTGACGACGTCGATCGCCCGCTGAAAAAGTCGGACGGCTCCTATACCTACTTCGCGTCCGACATCGCCTATCACAAGACCAAGGTCGATCGCGGCTTCCTCAACATGGTCGACGTGTGGGGTGCGGACCACGGCGGCTATATCAAGCGCGTGCAGGCGGCGATCAAGGCGGTCACGGCTAACAAGGCCACGCTCGACGTCAAGATCGTGCAACTCGTGAAGTTGCTGCGCAACGGCGAGCCGGTGAAGATGTCGAAGCGCTCCGGCGACTTCGTCACGCTGCGCGAGGTGGTCGACGAGGTCGGCTCGGATGCCGTGCGCTTCATGATGCTGTTCCGCAAGAACGACGCGGTGTTGGACTTCGATCTCGCCAAGGTGATCGAGCAGTCGAAGGACAACGCGGTGTTCTACGTGCAGTACGGCCACGCGCGCGGCCATTCGATCTTCAAGAATGCGCGTGAGACGGTGCCAAAATTGCCGGAGGAGGAGGCTGCGCGCGTCGCGTTCCTGCGCGATGCGAAGATCGAACGGCTTTCCGATCCGGTTGAGCTGAGCCTGATCCGGCAGATCGCGATCTTCCCCCGGATCGTGGAGGCAGCGGCGGTCGCCCATGAGCCGCACCGAATCGCTTTTTATCTCTATGATCTCGCCAGCGAGTTTCACGCCCTCTGGACCAAGGGCCGCGATATGCCTCATTTACGCTTCATTATCCAGAATGATGCAGAAGTAACAATCGCGCGACTGGCCTTGGTGCAAGGCGTCGTCTCGGTTCTGGCTTCAGGCCTCGCCGTTCTCGGCGTCCATGCTCCAGACGAGATGCGATAATGGGGGATATGACCGCCGCGGGGAACGGGTGGCGGCAGTGTGAACAGCGGCCGCTTCGTTTGAATGACGGGCGGGCAGCTTTCCCGAAGGGGATGCAACATCGCAATGGCGGACCGATATCGCGACAGACCGTTTCCGGCGGATGACGACTACGGCCGGGATCACTCACGCATGGCTCCACAGCCTCAGGGCGAGAGCGATCCGCTGGCAGAACTGGCGCGCCTGATCGGGCAGGCCGATCCGCTGTCCAGTTTCGGTCGCGAGACCCAGACCCATCCGGCTCGTCATGTTCAGCGCGATCAGGTGCAGCACGATCACTACGCCGAGCCGGAGGCTTATGCGCCGGACTCCTACGCGCCCGAGCCTTATGCCGACGAACCGGAGGAGCCGCCTGCCAGCCGCCCGTCCTGGATTCAGAATTTGACCGCGGGGCGGCAGTCCCGCGAGCCGTCCTATCGCGAGGACGATCATTTCGATCCGCGATATGTTGGCGGCGCCCAGCAGCCGGTTCACGGCCATCACGATCCGCAATTCGATCATACCGGTTACGATCCGCTGCCGCAGGAGCGCGCACGCGGCCAGCAGACGCCAAGCGATCGCTACGACGATGTGCTTTACGGCCGCACCGATCACGATGCCGGTCACGGTTATGCGCAAGAAGCGGCCTACGACGAGAGCTATGACCGGCCGCCTTACGATGACGGTTTCGACCAGCAGGAACAGAAGCCGCGCCGCGGCGGGACCATGACCGTTGTGGTCGTGCTGCTGCTGGCGGTTGTCGGTACCGGCGCCGCCTTCGCTTACCGCACGTTCATGGGTTCTCCGCGCAGCGGCGAGCCACCGGTCATCAAGGCCGATACCAGTCCGAACAAGGTCATTCCGCCGGGGGCCGGCGACGGCTCGGGCAAGCAGATTACCGATCGGGTCGGCGACAAGACCGCCGAGCGCGTGGTGTCGCGCGAGGAGCAGCCGGTCGACGTCAACGCCAAGACCGGCCCGCGCGTGGTGTTTCCGCCGCTGACCCAGAATGCCAATCCGCCGACGGTCGCCAGTGCTTCCACGGCCACCCGGCCGACCGGGGCAGGCGTCGGCAACGGCACGCTGAACGGCGAGGAGCCGCGCAAGATCCGCACCCTCAGCATCCGGCCGGATCAGGCGGCGGACGCCTCGGCGACTGCTGCGCCGGCGCCAGCTCCGCGTGCTCCGTCTCCGGTTCAGCGCACGGCTGCCGCTCCGGCCAGCACTGCATCCACAGGAGCGCCGTCAGCCAATGGGCCGGTATCGCTGTCGCCACAGGCGGCTCCGGCCGAAGCGCGCCCGAAGGTCGCCGCGGTTAATCCATCGATCGGAACCGGCGGGAGCGGTGCTTACGTGCAGGTCTCGTCGCAGAAGTCCGAAGCCGACGCGCGGGCGTCGTTCCGGGCGCTGCAGGGCAAGTACGCGGGCATTCTCGGCTCTCGGACGGCCTCGATCCACAAGGCCGACATCGCCGGCAAGGGCACCTTCTACCGCGCCATGGTTGGTCCGTTCGGGACAGGCGATGAAGCCGTGCAGTTTTGCACCAGCCTGAAATCCGCCGGCGGCCAGTGCGTGGTCCAGAGGAACTAGTATCGCGGAGATTTTGACGGGTTGAGCGGCGGCCAGCTTTGCGGCGCGCCGGATATCGAAGATCGCAAAACTTACGCCGGCAGAAGCCCGGCCACGCGATAGCTGTCGATCAATGCGTCGTAGACCGAAATATCCGAGCGGCTCCTCGCAATCAGTTGAGCGCCTGCGATGGCGGCAAAGATCGCGCGCGCCCTCTGTTCGCTTTCGTTGGCACCGACCACGCCCGCCGCGGACAACACCTTGCCTAGCCACGCCACATTGACATCGGCGAAGGTCTGGACCTCCTTTTGCACCGCTTCCGGCAGGTCGTCATGTTCGGCGGCCATGAAGCTGCAAAGGCACATGCGGTTGTTGTTCTCGAGCGCCCAGCGAAATGTATCGGGATATTGGCGCAGGCAACGCACCGGATCGGCGGTCTCCGCCAGCATTGTCTCGAGATAGGCCGCAGAGTCCTGCCAATAGCGCTTGGCTACCGCCGCAGCGAGATCGGCCTTGCCCGGGAAGTGGTGGTAGACGCTCGCGGCCTTGATGCCGACTTCGTCCGCGAGATCGCGAAAGTTCAGGCCGGCGTAGCCGTGTGCCTGCGCGGCCCGCTTGGCGGCCGCCAGGATGGCTTCCTTGGAGTTTGAACTCATTTTCCCTGCCTCACCGACCCGTGACCTACCAAGTGGCAGATAGGCGTTGACCGTCCAAATCATAGCCCTTACCCTCCAATCTACCAAGTGGCAGGTAGACAAAAGGTAAAGCAGCGATGATGAAGATTCACGATTGGCGCACTGGCCCTTATCCCGCGCGGGTCCGTATCGCTCTGGCCGAGAAAGACCTGCAGTCACGAGTCCGGTTCGTGTCGGTCGATCTCCGGAAAGGCGAGCACAAGACGCCCGAATTTCTCGCCAAGAATTACTCAGGCACGCTGCCGGTGCTCGAACTCGAAGACGGCACCTTCATTGCCGAGTGCACGGCCATTACCGAATACCTCGACGCGCTTGTCGGTGCTCCTGTGCTCACCGGCAGGACAGCTCGCGAAAAGGGCCTGATCCACATGATGAGCAAGCGCGCCGAACTGGAGCTGCTCGACGCGATCAGTGTTTATTTCCACCACGCCACACCGGGACTTGGACCGGACGTCGAGATTTATCAGAACGCCGAGTGGGGTTTTCGCCAGCGCGACAAAGCCCTTCGGGGCATGCACTACTTCAATGATATTCTCAAAAGGCAGCCGTTCGTCGCCGGTGAAGTCTTCTCCATGGCCGACATAACGGTCATCGGCGGTTTGATCTTTGCCGGGCTCGTGGAGTTGCCGGTGCCTGCGAACTGCGAGGCCCTCCAGGCCTGGTACGCAAGGATGCAGGAGCGTCCCAGCGTCAAGAACCGGGTGACGATGTCAGAACCGGCCAAGGCATCCATTTGAAATCGTCGTCCGTGGCCGCCAAATCATTGAGACGACTGCATTTGCGGCTGTGGATGACGCCCGCATTGCCTCCGGAATCTCCCGGCTTTCCTTGACCGTGCGGGCAGGTGCGGGCTAATCGCCGACCTATGGCCGCGCGCGCATTCATCACGGGTGTTTCCGGGACTGCTCTGACCGAGGACGAGCGGGCGTTTCTGCGCGACCGGCAGCCTTGGGGCTTTATCCTTTTCAAGCGCAACGTTGAGACCCCGGACCAAGTGGTTCGGCTGGTTCATGATTTGCGCGCGGCGGTCGGACGCCCCGACGCCCCGGTGCTGATCGACCAGGAGGGCGGCCGGGTGCAGCGCTTGCAGCCGCCGCAGTGGCCGGCGTACCCTCCCGGCGCGATCTTCAGCGCGCTTTACGACATCGATCGCGAGGCCGGGCTGGAAGCCGCCCGCCTGACCGCACGGCTGATTGCCGCCGATCTGGCCGATCTCGGGATCACGGTGGACTGCCTGCCGCTGGCGGATGTCCCGGTGCCGGGTGCGGATGCCGTGATCGGCGACCGGGCCTACGGCACCGCGCCGGACAAGGTGGCGGCGATTGCCCGGGCGGTGACCATCGGGCTGGAGCAGGGCGGCGTCCTGCCGGTCCTGAAACACATTCCCGGCCATGGAAGGGCCACAGCGGACAGCCATTTTCGGCTGCCGACGGTGGATGTTCCGGAGACGGAACTCGCCGGAACCGATTTTGCGGCCTTCAAGCCCCTGGCCGATCTGCCGATGGCGATGACGGCACATGTTGTGTTTAGCGCTCTCGACCCCGCCCAACCGGCGACGACATCTGCGACAATCATTGCTCAGGTGATTCGCGGAACGATTGGATTCCAAGGCTTGCTGATGAGTGATGACGTTTCCATGAATGCCCTGCAGGGATCGATTGCGGAGCGGACCCGCGCCAGTCTGGCGGCGGGCTGCGACGTGGTCCTGCATTGCAACGGCAAGCTCGACGAGATGACGCAGGTCGCCGATGAGACGCCGCTGCTTGCGGGCAAGGCATTGGCCCGCGCCGATCGCGCACTGGCGTCGCGCAAGGCGCCGCAGCCGTTCGATCGCGTGGCGGGGCGTGCCGAGCTGGACCGGCTGATCGGCCGCGCCGGAGGCCTGACCTCATGAGCGCGGAAATCCTGTCATTCGAAACCGGCTTGCCGGCAGCTGAACTTGCTGAAGACGAACCGTCGCTCGTTGTCGATGTCGAAGGCTACGAAGGCCCGCTCGATCTGCTGCTGGCGCTCGCGCGTCAGCAGAAGGTGGACCTGCACAAGATTTCCATTCTGGCGCTGGCCGACCAGTATCTCGTGTTCATCGAAGCGGCGCGGAAGCTGCGCCTCGAGCTCGCCGCCGACTATCTCGTCATGGCGGCGTGGCTTGCCTATCTCAAGTCGCGCCTGCTGCTGCCTGAGCCTCCCGAGGCGGAAGGCCCGAGCGCGGAAGATCTTGCGACCGCTCTCGCCAATCGGCTGCGCCGCCTCGAGCAGATACGCGAAGCCTCGAACCGGCTGATGACGCGGCCGCAGCTGCGGCGCGACATCTTCCCGCGCGGTCAGCCGGAATCCATTGCAACGGTCAAGCACGCCCGCTGGACCGCGACGCTGTACGATCTGTTGTCGGCTTACGCGACGCAGCGCCAGCAGCGCGTGCTGGCAACGGTGCATCTGGCCAAGCGCACGGTGTGGTCGCTGTCGGAAGCGCGCGCCTCGCTGGAGCGGCTGGTGGGGGCTGCGGATTCCGAGGACTGGGCGAGCCTCGACGAGCACCTGATGCGCTACGTGGTCGATCCCACGCAGAAGGCAACCGTGTTCGCATCGAGCTTTGCCGCGGCGCTTGAACTGGTGCGCGAAGGCACGCTCGATCTGCACCAGAAAGAAGCGTTCGCCCCTTTGTATTTCCGTAAACATGTGGCCCACGTGCCTCCCGACGCTCAGGCAGCGCCGGGAATGCAAGCTGATTAGTTGAAGCCGGCGAGTAAGTGGAAGAAGGAGACAAGGCCATGGCAAGTCCGGCAAGAACGAACGCGGTGGCGAAACATATCGCTCCGGTCGAGCAGGACTCCGTGCAGGAGCCTTCACAGGAATCAGCGCACGAGTCCGTGCAGGACTCCTCCGGCGATGCCGTCGCGCGGCCCGAGGAACTCCGCCTGCTCGAAGCGCTGCTGTTCGCATCGACCGAGCCGCTGGACGAGGCGTCGCTGGCCAAGCGCATGCCGGAAGGCGTGGACGTCAAGGTCGCGCTGGCGCAGTTGCAGGCCGACTATGCCATGCGCGGCGTCAATCTGGTCCGCGTCGCCAGCAAGTGGACCTTCCGCACCGCGGGCGATCTGGCGTGGCTGATGACCCGCGAGAGCACCGAGACCCGCCGCCTGTCGCGCGCCGCCATCGAGATGCTTGCGATCATCGCCTATCACCAGCCGGTGACGCGCGCCGAGATCGAGGAAATCCGCGGCGTGGTCACGTCCAAGGGAACCCTCGACGTGCTGCTGGAGACCGGCTGGATACGTCCGCGCGGACGGCGCAAGACGCCGGGCCGGCCGCTGACCTTCGGCACCACCGAAGCGTTCCTGTCGCAGTTCAGTCTGGAAGCCCTCGGCGATCTGCCGGGTCTGGACGAACTGAAGGGGGCCGGCCTGCTCGATACCCGCCTGCCGTCCGGCTTCAATGTTCCGTCGCCATCCGACGACCCGGCGCTGCGCGAGGACGAGGAGCCGCTCGATCCCGGCGATCTCGAACTGGCGCTGGCGCCCGCCGTGGAGCCGGAAAAGGGCGACGAAGGCTGAGTTTCCGCGTCCGGTCCTTGCCCCGGACGCGGCGCATCACGAAGTGGTGCGCTGCTGATCCGGGGCCGTTGCGGATGCGGTCTGTGCGGCGGTCCCGGTTCTGCGAAGCAAGGTTGCACGTTGCATCGCGCCCGGGACACGAAACGGACGGACGGGCGGCCCACATTAACGCTCGCGTCAATGCGTTAATCTGCGCAGCCGCGGGCAGGGCTTAAGTCCTTGTTTTTGACACCTCTGCGGCCTACTTTCCGGTCAGATTTGGCCGGATATGTCGGTCGCGTGTTTGGAGGACGGCAGTATGGGTTCGTTTAGTATCTGGCACTGGATCGTCGTGATCGGCGTTGTCCTGCTGCTGTTCGGCCGCGGCAAGATTTCGGACCTGATGGGCGACGTCGCGCAGGGCATCAAGGCCTTCAAGAAGGGCATGGCCGACGACGAGGTGAAGCCCGCCGACAAAGCCGATCCGGTCAAGACCATCGACAGCGCGCCGTCGGCCACGTCGTCGCGCACGGATGTCGGCAGCAAGGTGGTCTGACGTTCCGGCGTTGAAGTCCTGAGTGGATACGGGGCGTGGCCCCGTAAGCGGAATTTTCCATGTTCGACATCGGGTGGAGTGAACTGGTCGTCATCGGCGTCGTTGCGCTGATCGCCATCGGCCCGAAGGAGCTTCCCGGTGTGCTGCGCATGGTCGGGCAGTGGATCGGCAAGGCGCGTCGCATGGCCTCGGAATTCCAGGGCCAGTTCAACGAGGCGATGCGCGAAGCGGAAATGGCCGACATCAAGAAGACCTTCGACGACGCATCCGCCGCCGCGAAGGATCTGTCGCCGACCAATCTTCTGACCTCGATCGAGAAATACGGCGACGACGCATTGAAGACCGATCCGCCGGTGACGCCGACCACACCCGAACCGCCGACCCCGGCGACATTCGTGGAAGCGGAGGCACACGCGCCCGCGCCGCAGATTCCCGAGCCTGCCCCGGAAACGTCCGCGCCACACATTTCGGACGCCAAAGCGTCATGAGCGCCGAAGACATCGAAGCCACCAAGGCCCCCTTGATGGATCACCTGATCGAGCTGCGCTCGCGGCTGATCAAGGCGCTGCTGGCGTTCGCGCTCGCTTTCATCTTCTGCTTCTTCTTCGCCAAGCAGATCTACAACGTGTTGGTCTGGCCGTTCGTCTGGGTCGCGGGTCCGGAGAATTCCAAGTTCATCTACACCGCGCTGCTCGAATATTTTCTCACGCAGCTGAAGCTCGCGATGTTCGGCGCGGGTTTCATCTCGTTCCCGGTGATCGCGGCGCAGATCTACATGTTCGTCGCGCCCGGCCTCTACAAGCACGAGCGCGGCGCGTTCCTGCCGTACCTGATCGCGACGCCGATCTTCTTCGCGCTGGGTTCATTGCTGGTCTATTTCCTCGTGCTGCCGATGCTGATCCGCTTCTCGCTCGGCATGCAGCAGGTCGGCGGCGCCGAGACCGCGCAGATCGCGCTGTTGCCGAAGGTCGGCGAATATCTCTCGCTGATGATGTCGCTGATCTTCGCCTTCGGCATCGCGTTCCAGTTGCCGGTGATTCTGACGCTGCTGGGACGGATCGGCATTCTCACCTCGAAGCAGTTGCGCGAGAAGCGGCGCTATTTCATCGTGGTGGCGTTCATCATCGCCGCGGTGCTGACGCCGCCGGACGTCATCAGCCAGGCCTCGCTCGCGATCCCGCTGCTGATCCTCTACGAAGGCTCGATCATCGCGGTCAGCATTGTGGAAAGGAAGGCCGCCAAGGCTGCGGCCGGCACCACGCCGCCCGCCGATGCGCCCCCGACGCCTCCCGCCACGACGCCTGCGGAGTAGGGGCTCCGTTTCCTCCTGATCTCTGGAACGTGTCCCGGATGCAGCGCAGTGCGCCGCCTTGCGGCGTGGTGCGCTGCTGATCCGGGACCGTTACGTATGCCGTGTTTGAGGCGGTCCCGGCTCTGCGGAGCAGCGTGAAAAACGCTGCACCGCGTCCGGGACACAGCTCTCGCAGAGCAGGGCTGTCACGCCATTTGCGCGTATTCGCGTATCATTCGGCGCAAATCTCTCGATTCGTCATGCCCGGGCTTGACCCGGGCATCCACGCCTTGTTTTAACGCGCTCAACCGAAAGACGTGGATGGCCGGGACAAGCCCGGCCATGACGGGAATTTTCAAATGCACGACATCAAAGCCATCCGCGAAAATCCGGACAAATTTATTGAAGCCTTGGGGCGGCGCGGAATCGATGCAGCGGCGATCGCTCGATCCCTGATCGCGCTGGACGAGAAGCGCCGCGCGGCCATTCAGGCGTCGGAGCAGGCGCAGGCGCGGCGCAACGCGGCCTCGAAGGAAATCGGCGAAGCCAAGAAGGCCAAGGACAACGCCCGCGCCGATGCGCTGATGGCCGAGGTCGGCGAACTCAAGACAAAACTTCCCGAGCTTGAGTCCGCGGTGAAGCAGGTCGAAGAAGAACTCAAGAAAGAACTCGCGCAGATTCCGAACCTGCCGCTCGCTGAAGTACCGATTGGGGCCGACGAGCACGGCAATGTCGAGCATCATCGCTACGGTGCGAAACGCGAGTATGCGTTCAAGCCGAAGGAGCATGTCGAGCTTGGCGAAGGTCTGAAGTTCATGGACTTCGAGACCGCCGCCAAAATGTCCGGTGCGCGCTTCGTGGTTCTGAAGAAAGGCCTCGCGCGCCTTGAGCGCGCCATCGGGCAGTTCATGCTCGACCTGCATACGAACGAACACGGCTATGCCGAAGTCAATCCGCCGCTCCTGGTGCGCGACGATGCGATGTTCGGCACGGCGCAATTGCCGAAGTTTGAGGATGATCAATTCAAGGCGACTCGAAAACTAAGTCTCGAAGACCGAAAGAATATATTTGCTCAGATTGGTGTTGAGGATACGCAGCCAGACTCACAGGGAAATTCGAAATATCATGAGCTGATTGAAGAAATTCCGGGCAGGCAGAAGATTATTTTCAGCCCTGCGGGGTTGCAGCGAATTGAAGAATTGCGCGATGCAGCCAATTCGCTCTGGCTCATCCCCACCGCCGAAGTGCCGCTGACAAACCTCGTCCGCGAGTCCATCCTCGACGAAAAAGAACTGCCGATGCGCCTGACCGCGCTGACGCAGTGTTTCCGTGCGGAGGCGGGTGCTGCCGGACGCGACACGCGCGGCATGATCCGCCAGCATCAGTTCACCAAGGTCGAACTGGTCTCGATCACGACGCCGGAAGAGTCGATGAACGAACACGAGCGCATGCTGTCCTGCGCCGAGGAAGTTCTGAAACGGCTCGGCCTGCATTACCGCGTCATGACATTATGCACCGGCGACATGGGCTTCGCCTCGCAGAAGACCTACGACATCGAGGTGTGGATGCCGGGACAAGGTGAGGGCGGCATGTACCGCGAAATTTCATCTTGCTCGGTGTGCGGCGACTTCCAGGCGCGGCGCATGGACGCGCGCTCGCGCGGGCCGGACGGCAAGCCGCGCTTCGTGCACACGCTGAACGGCTCGGGCACGGCAGTTGGCCGCGCGCTGATCGCCGTGATGGAAACCTATCAGCAGGAGGACGGCTCGATCGCCGTGCCGGATGTGTTGCAGCCCTACATGGGCGGCCTCAAAGTGATCGCGAAGGACAACTAAGAAAATGCGCATTCTCTGCACCAACGACGACGGCATTCACGCGCCGGGCCTCAAGGTCATCGAGGAAATCGCCAAGCAGCTGTCCGACGATGTCTGGATCGTTGCGCCCGAACTCGACCAGTCCGGCGTCTCGCACTCGCTGTCGCTGAACGACCCGCTGCGCTTGCGCGAAATCGACGAGCGCCGCTTCGCGGTGCGCGGTACGCCGACCGATTGCGTCATCATGGGCTCGCGCCACCTCGTCGGCGACAAGCAGCCGGACCTTGTGCTGTCGGGCGTCAACAAGGGCCGCAACGTCGCCGAGGACGTGGTCTATTCCGGCACCATCGCCGGCGCGCTGGAAGGCACCATCCTCGGTCTGCCGTCGTTCGCGCTGTCGCAGGAATTCTCGATGGAGACCCGCAACAAGCCGACATGGGACACCGCGCTGACATTCGGCCCCGACATCATCCGCAACGTGATGAAGCTCGGCGTGCCGCGCGACACCGTGATCAACGTCAACTTTCCGGCGTGCACGCCCGACGAGGTCAAGGGCGTGATCGTCACCCGGCAAGGCAAGCGCAATCTCGGTTTTCTCAAGATCGACAGCCGCCGCGACGGCCGCGGCAATCCGTATTACTGGATCGGCTTCGAGAAGCTGGCGGTGATCGACGTTCCGGCCGAGGGCACCGACCTTGCCGCGCTCCGCGACAACTTCGTTTCGGTCACGCCGCTGCGGCTCGATCGCACCGATGTGGCGTTCTCGGAGCAGTTGAAGGGCGTGCTGAAGTAACCTTCGGAGTCGTCCCGGCCTGCACCGGGACGACGAAGAGAGATCGCGCTTCGCTCGCAATGACGAAGGCTTAAGCCGCGACGCCCTTCAGCACGCTCTCGATGGTGCGCGCCAGCGTCTCGATCTGGAACGGCTTCTGAATCGTCGGGCGGTCGCGGAATTTTTCCGGCAAACCCTGCGCGCCGTAGCCGGTGGCGAACACGAACGGCAGGCCGCGCAGTTGCACGGCTTCGGCCACCGGGGTGATCACCTTGCCGTTGACGTTGACATCGAGAATGGCGATGTCGAAATCGGCGACCTGCACCAGCCTGATGGCTTCGTCGATATCGCCGGCTTCGGCGGTGACGGTGTAGCCGATTTCTTCAAGCATGTCGGCGACCATCATGCGGATCATGACTTCGTCTTCGACCAGCATGACCGACCGGCGCGCCGCTGCTTTCAGTCCATCCGGCATTCGTGCCCCAACGACAAATTATGAATTGCCCGCTGCTAGAATAACATAATTATTCGCGCATAACTTACTTCCTACAAGATAGGTTCCACGGAAGGAACCATTTTGCAAATGCCCGGTCCCGGCATTGCCGCTAAATGCAGACAATCGGACCGCCTGTCCTCCAGCCCTTGATCGCCATGCCGTCACCCCAGCCCACGCCGCACGAAAAGATGATGTTTCAGCTCAACCTGCGGCAGCGCGGGATCAGCGATCAGGCCGTGCTGAAGGCCATGGAAGACGTACCGCGCGAGCTGTTTGTGACGTCGGCGGAACGGGCCTATGCCTACCGCGACACCGCGCTGGGGATCGCCTGCGGCCAGACCATCAGCCAGCCGTTCGTCGTGGCCTACATGACCGAGCAGCTCGATCTGCACCCCGAGCACCGGGTGCTGGAAGTGGGGACGGGGTCGGGCTACCAGGCCGCGATCCTGTCGAAGCTCGCCCGGGAAGTGGTGTCGCTGGAGCGGTTTCGCACGCTGGCGGATCGCGCCCGGCTGGTGCTTGCCGAACTCGGCTGCAGCAATGTGGATGTGGTTCTCGGCGACGGCTTCGACGTGCCGGAGACGCTCGGCACCTTCGACCGCATCATGGTCACCGCCGCGATGGAGGAGATTCCGGACGCGCTGCTGGCGCGGCTGGAGCCGGGCGGCGTCCTGATCGCGCCGGTTGGGCCAATGGACGACACGCAGATGCTGACCCGTGTGGTCCGCAACGGCGACGCGTTCGACCGCCAGGAATTGATGGCGGTGCGTTTCGTGCCCGCGCTGCAAGGCGTCGCCCGCGAGCTGTGAGGCGCGTTGCACGTTGCAAAATCGGGCGGAATTGCAGCCTTAAAGAGTTGTTTACTCGGCATGTGTTTACTCAAATTTGTGTTAGTTGCGTACAAGTGAGTAACCATGTCCCGCTTTGTCGAGTTGATAAGCTCGCGCCGTGCGCCGCATTTCGTGGTCCTGGCGCTCGTCTCGGTCGGATTTGGCGGATGCAGCGCCGACACCTCGACACGATTTTCTGACACCTCATTCTCGAATCCGTTTGCCTCGCGCAACGACGCGCCGCAATCGACGGGTTCGGTTCCGCAGACCAATTATCAGCAGCCGCCGCGCGAGCTTCCGCAGTACAGCCGTCCGCGCAGCGCGCCGGTGATCTCCGCGCCGTTGTCGGCGCCGGTCGCTACGTCCGGCGGGGGCAGGGGCATGGCCTCCTATGCGCCGCCGTCGTCGCCGATCGAGGCCACGGGAAGCGTCGCGCCACGTTCGGTCGCTGCGACCTCCGGCTACAGCCGCGAGGGTGGCACCACGATCATCGTCGGCACTGCCGACACGCTCGACGTCATCTCAAAACGCTACAACGTGCCGTCGGCTGAAATCCTGAAAGCCAACGGCTATGGCGGGCCGCGCGTTCTGCAGCCCGGTCAGCAGCTCATCATTCCGCGCCGCACGGCGAATGCGGCTCCGCCGGCGTTGTCACCTGCGCCGGGCACCAAGATCGCCGCCGGACTTCCGGCCAGCGTCCATGTCGTCAAGCCTGGCGACACGCTGATGAATCTGTCGCGCCGTCACAACATCGCGCCGGCACAGCTTGCCGCCGCGAACCACATCCCGGTGACGACGCAGCTCAAGATCGGCAGCAAGATCAACATTCCCGGCGGCAAGGCCGCCGCCGCAGTTCCCGCACCGCAGGTTGTCGCGGACGTACCGAAGCCTGCAGCGGCGCCTGTAGCTGCAGCACCGGCCGCAAAGCCGGTCGCTGTCGCACAGGCAACTGAACCTCAGCAGAAGGCGCGCGTCGCCACCGAAGCGACCGATTTGCCCGAAGCCCAGTCGCCCGTGAAGGCGGCGGACGCCACGAATGCATTGCCGACCTTCCGCTGGCCGGTGCGCGGCCGCGTGATCACGGCCTACGGCGCGAAGACGAATGGAAAACAGAACGACGGCATCAATGTCGCCGTTCCTGAAGGCACGCCGGTGAAAGCCGCTGAAGACGGCGTGGTTGCTTACTCGGGCAACGAACTCAAGGGTTATGGCAATCTGATCCTGGTGCGGCACTCCAACGGTTATGTCACCGCGTATGCCCACGCGAGTGAACTGATGGTGAAGCGCGGTGATACGATCAAGCGCGGCCAGGTCATTGCCAAATCGGGTCAGACGGGAGAGGTGGGGTCGCCGCAGCTTCACTTCGAGATCCGCAAAGGATCTTCAGCCGTCGACCCGCTTCAATTCCTGAACGGCGCGTAAGGAGAGGTCCAATCTCTCTCCACGTCGTCCCGGCGAATGCCGGGACCTATAATCCGTGAGCCATTGATTTATCGCGATGGCTGGGCAATCTCCTCGATCATCATCACAGCATTCGGGGTGATGGGTTCCGGCATTCGCCGGGACGACGAGGGATTTGCGCTCGGGTAAGGACAGTCCAGAGGTGACCGACGAAACGACGTGGCTGACGGTTATCTTCCTGCTCGTCGCCTTGCTGTACGCGTCGGTCGGCCAGGCCGGTGCGACCGGCTATCTTGCGGCGATGGGGCTGTTCCAACTCGCGCCATCCACCATGAAGACCACGGCGCTGTCTCTCAATCTTCTCGTGGCGGCGATCGGGACGTACCAGTTCTGGCGCAGCGGTCTGTTGTCGTGGCGCACCTTCTATCCCTTCGGCGTGCTTGGAATTCCGTTCTCGCTGGTGGGCGGCGCGGTGCAGATGCCGGCGCACGCCTACTATCCGGTGGTGGGCGTCATTCTGTTGCTTTCCGCCGCGCAGGTGGTTCGTTCGGCCATCACGACCAATAAGGACACGGACCTGACGCCTGCGGAGCCTCCGTTTATTCCTGCGCTGCTCACCGGCGCTGTGATCGGATTTATCTCAGGCACCACCGGGACGGGAGGCGGGGTTTTTCTGGCGCCCGCCATCCTTTCCATGAACTGGGTCAGCGTCCGCCGGACGGCGGCGGTGACGGCGGCCTACAACCTGCTGAACTCGGCGGCGGCGCTGATCGGCGCCTACGGCATTCTCGGCTCGCTGCCGCCCGCGCTGCCGGTCTGGCTCGTTGCCGTCGGCGTCGGCGGCACGATCGGGTCTTTCATCGGCAGCCGTTATCTTCCCGAAAGCGCGCTGCGCTACATTCTCGCCGCCATCCTGCTGGCGTCGGGCATCAAGCTGGTGCTGAGCTGATGCTCTTGTGGTTGATGGATGGCGCGGTTGGAAGAGGGCGCGCCGCCCGTCCAGATTCGAAAGGCAATCCGTTCATTGCGCCTTAGGCTGCCTCGCGCGGGGCGAGCGTGAGGCGCATCCCGAGAGGCTTGAGCGCCTTGTTGATCGTTTCCAGCGTTGGATTTCCGCCGGGCCTGAAGGCTTTATAGATCGCTTCGCGGCTTAGCCGAGACTCTTTTGCGAATTCACTCACCCCGCGCGCTTTCGCGACATCGCCGATTGCTGCTGCGATGAAGGAAGGATCGTCCTGTTCAAGAGCCGCTTCGAGATAGGCGATTTGTTCCTCGACCGTCTTGAGGTGTTCGAGAACATCGAATTTTTTGGTCTTGATGGGCATGTCAAATTTCCTTTGCCATTTTCTGGGCCGCAGCAATCTCCTTGCGCTGGCTTTTCTTGTCCCCACCGCAGAGCAGGACAACGGACCTGCCGCGCTTCGTGAAGTAGACCCGGTAGCCGGGGCCGTAATCGATCCGCATTTCGCTGACACCTTCTCCGACAGACTTGGCATCGCCAGCATTGCCGAGTTCGAGGCGGCGGATACGAACAACGATCCGCGCGGTGGCCTGAACATCAGCCAGCCCGGTCAGCCCTGCCGTGAAAGTCCCGGTTTGAACGATCTGCATTGTGTGTATCAAGATACACGCGGGGACCGGCGCTGTAAACTATAATACACAGATGTAATTTTTCTGGGAATCTGGATGGTTCGGCCGTCCGGCGCGACGTTTCGTTCGACGATGTTGCCGGGCGCTCTTTTACGTATTCGCCAGCCGCACACCCATCCGGCCCGCCAATTCCCGCGTCATTGCCGCCTTACCACAAGCCCCGGCCACCGCCCCGCCGCGCATTGCTCGGCTGGGGATTCGGATTGCGCTGGAAAAGGAAACCGAAGCCATCGTCCTGTTGGCTGCCGTTGCCCCAGCCGTTGTCGTCCGCCATGAGAACTTCGCTCGGTTTGCGCGTGATGAATCCGCCCTGGGGCTGGTCGTTCAGCACGGCCACAAACTCGGTGCGATAGTTGGTCTCCTCGCTCAGCGGCTCATCGGAGACGATGATCGAGGATCGCGGCAATGCGGTCGGCGCGATGCGATCGAGGACTTCCTTCGGCATGGTGATGCGGTCGAGCGCGTTTTTGGCGTCATCCGCATTCTCGATCGTAACAGCAGTCCAGCGCAGTCCGGCGTCGTTCCGCGCCACCGCCGTGAACACATGCGTGCCGAATGGTTTGCCCGGATCGCGGATCGTGACCGGCACTTCGATGGTTGCATCGAAAACCTCGCCGCCGCCGTCCGGCGCCGGTTTATGCGTGTTGCGCCGGACGTAAAGCGTCCGCGTCGCGCGGCTGACATAGATCGAGACCGGCTCGATCGCGAGCTTCGCGTCGAGCGCTGCTCTCGCGATGTCGGCTTTCTTCGTCTGAGCCGTCTTCGCCGCTTCTTTCGCGGCGCTGGCTGCGTCGAGCTTCGACGATGCCTCCGCCTTGGCGGCGTCGAACCGGGTTCCCAGCTCCGCCGCCTTGGCCGCGGCCTTTTGCCTGCGATCCTCGGCCTTCGCCCTGGCCTGGTCGGTCCTGGCGGCGGCCACAGCCTTGTCGGCGGCGAAGAGGTCGGCGTCGGCCCGGGTCTTGATCCGCTCCAGCTTGCGCAGGGACGCCGCGAGCGGTGCGGAGTCGCGGGCTGTGGTCGCAGCAATCTTCCTGGCTTCGTCGGCCGCCGCGGCAGCGTTCGCGGCCTCGCGTGCCAGCGTCTCGGCCTTTGCCGGAGCAGTTGCGATGGTCTCCGCGTTCGGCGTGAAGAGGGCCAGCGTCGGGTGCGAAAAGTCGGCCGGGGCCGCATCGTCCGGCGAGATGATCACGCGCATTCCGATCCGGGTCTTGTCGAACAGCTTCTCCGCAAAGCCAAAAGGCATTCGCACGCAGCCGTGTGAAGCCGCATAGCCGGGCAACGGCCCGCCATGCAGCGCGAGGCCGTTCCAGGTAATGCGCTGCATGTTCGGCATCGAGGCATCGTCATACATGTTGGACCGGTGGTCCTTGTTCTTCTCCACGATGGCGAAGACGCCGGCCGGCGTCTCGCGCTCCCTGACGCCGGTCGATACCGGCGCGCGCAGGATCCAGCCCTCGGCATCATAGAGCGTAACCTGCTGGCTCTTCAGCGACACGATCGCCATGATCGGTTCGCCTGCCTCGCGCGGCGCCGTTGTCTCGACGGGTTGCGCGCGGCGCGCCGGTTTCGCTGCGGCGTCGGCGGTCGGTGCGGCCAGCGCGGCCATCGCCGCGAACGCTACAACGGCTGAATGCCTCCAATGGCGCGTCGCCACCGCGGATTTCCCCGACGTCCATCGATTCAGCATTCGTTTCCCCGTTGCCGTGCCTGTCCGCCGCTGTGGCCCATCTCACATATCCGACTCGTGAGGAAGACGCATGTTCGCAACTGATATGGGCGATTTGCGGACCTCACGCGATTGGACGTGGGCGACAGCGCATTTATGGGGACACGCCCTAGTTGGCGAGCCGGACGCCCATCCGGCCGGCGATCTCCTGCGTGAACTGCCAGGCGACGCGGCCGGAGCGCGAGCCGCGCGTGGTGGACCATTCGAGCGCCTCGCGCTCGAGCTGGTCGTCGGGAACATTGACGCCGAAGTGCTTGCAGTAGCCGCGCACCATCTCGAGATATTCATCCTGGCTGCATTTGTGAAAGCCGAGCCAGAGGCCGAAGCGGTCCGACAGCGACACCTTTTCCTCGACGGCTTCGCCGGGATTGATCGAGGTCGAGCGCTCGTTCTCGATCATGTCGCGCGCCAGCAGGTGGCGGCGGTTCGAGGTGGCGTACAGGATGACGTTCTCGGGTCGGCCCTCGATGCCGCCTTCGAGCACCGCCTTGAGCGACTTGTAGGAGGCGTCGTTGCCGTCGAACGACAGGTCGTCGCAGAACACGATGAAATGGAATTTGGACTCGCGCAGCAGCGCCATCAGCAGCGGCAGGCTCTCGATGTCCTCGCGGTGAATTTCGATCAGCTTGAGCCGGCCGCGCACCTCGGGCATCGCGTTCACGCTGGCGTGGGCGGCCTTGACTAGCGACGACTTGCCCATGCCGCGCGCGCCCCACAACAGCGCGTTGTTGGCGGGCAGGCCCTTCGCGAAACGCTCGGTGTTCTCGATCAGGATGTCGCGCATCCGGTCGATGCCCCGCAGCAGGCCGAGATCGACGCGGCTGACCCTGGGAACCGGCACCAGATGGCCGTTGGGCTGCCAGACGAAGGCGTCGGCGGCTTTCAGGGAATCGGCATTTGACGGCCTGACCGCCGACGCGTTCAGGCTGGCCGCGATGCTCTCCAGCGCAAGGGCGATCCGGGCCGTGGTGGCGGCGTCGGCCTTTGCCGCAGGGCGTTTTGTCGCGGCCGGGACGGTTTTGCGGGAGGCGCGCTTTGTTGCGGTTTGTTTAGTTGTTTTGCGGGCTTTTTTGGCCATGATTTCCTCTTGCGCTGGCACCCTTAGCGAGGCTGAGGACCGCCCGCAAGCGCCACAAATGCATGGCAAAATCGGCCTAGTGGAGTGGATTTGACATTCGCGCTCGCGCGCCACAAGTCAGCAAAGCGAATGTCAAATCCAAACTCCACTAGAAACCCATATTTCTAGTGGTCCTTTGATTCCAGCATTCGCAAGAATGCCTGCCGAGACAGGGTGCGAATGCTGGAATCGGACCACTAGCCGGTGCCGTTGCTTTTGGGACGCCCATCGCTATAGTCCGCGCAAATTCGGCCAAAACGGCCCAACGCCAACGCGTTTCGCCCTTTGGCGTGCGCCTTCCCGAGGACTTTCCGAATGTTCATTACCCCTGCCTTTGCTCAGGCCGCTGGCGCCGGTGACACCAACAGCATGCTGATGTCGCTGCTGCCGTTCGCGCTGATCTTCGTCATCATGTACTTCCTGATCCTGAAGCCGCAGCAGAAGAAGCTGAAGGACCACGCCGAACTGGTGAAGAACA
The DNA here is from genome assembly GCF_021502575.1 of Bradyrhizobium sp. G127. Classification (NCBI taxonomy): domain Bacteria; kingdom Pseudomonadati; phylum Pseudomonadota; class Alphaproteobacteria; order Hyphomicrobiales; family Nitrobacteraceae; genus Bradyrhizobium; species Bradyrhizobium sp. G127. The sequence continues at coordinate 257,542 of NZ_JAKFGN010000002.1, read as the reverse complement.
TCCGCCGCGGCGACACTGTGGTGACCAATGGCGGCCTCGTCGGCAAGGTGACCAAGGTGGTCGACGACGACCAGATCGAGGTCGAAATCTCCGATGGCGTCCGCATTCGTCAGATGCGCCAGATGATCTCCGGCGTGCGGACCAAGGGCGAGCCCGCCAAGGACAAGGACTCCAAGGAAGAAACCGCCGCGAGCTGATGCTTCGGTCGCGTTGGTCGCGGCGCGCTTTACCAATCTGACGGGTTATCTCGATGCTATATTTCACGCGGTGGAAAGCGCTGGCGGTCATCCTGACCGCCTTGCTCGTCTGCCTTTGTGCGGTTCCGAATTTCTTTCCCGAGGCGACCGTCAAGACCTGGCCGAAATGGGCCCAGCGTCACATCGTGCTGGGTCTCGACCTGCAGGGCGGCTCCCACATCCTGCTCGAAGTCGACTCCAACTCGGTCAAGAAGGACAAGCTCGATCAGGTGCGCGACGACGTGCGCCGGGTGCTGCGTGACGCCAAGATCGGCTACACCGGTCTTGCGGTGCGCGGCGACAGCGCCGAAGTCCGGGTCAAGGATACCGACCTCACCAACGCCCTCGCCAAGCTGCGCGAACTCTCGCAGCCGCTCGGCGGACTGCTCGGCTCCTCAGGCCAGCGCAGTGTCGAGGTTTCCGACGCCGGCGGCGGCCTGATCCGGCTGACCGTTCCACCGGCCGCCATCACCGAGCGCATCCGTCAGTCGGTCGAACAGTCGATCCAGATCGTCGAACGCCGCATCAACGAACTCGGCACGGTCGAACCGCTGATCCAGCGTCAGGGCGTCGACCGCATCCTGGTGCAGGTGCCGGGTCTGCAGGACCCGACCCGCCTCAAGGAATTGCTCGGCAAGACCGCGAAGCTCGATTTCCGGATGGTGGATTCGACGGTGCCGCCGGATCAGGCGCAGCAGGGACGGGTTCCGCCGGATTCCGAAATCCTGATGAGCGCCCAGCCGCCGAAGGTGCCTTACGTCATCAAGAAGCAGGTGCTGGTGTCGGGCGGCGACCTGACCGACGCGCAGCCGGGTTTCGACCAGCGTTCCGGCGAGCCGATCGTCAGCTTCCGTTTCAACACCTCCGGCGCGCGCAAGTTCGCGCAGGCGACGCTTGAAAACGTCGGCCAGCCGTTCGCCATCGTGCTCGACAACGAAGTGATTTCCGCGCCGGTTATCCGCGAACCGATCACCGGCGGCTCCGGTCAGATTTCCGGCAGCTTCACCGTGCAGGGCGCCAACGATCTCGCCATTCTGCTGCGCGCGGGCGCGCTGCCTGCGCCGCTGACCATCATCGAGGAACGCACCGTCGGCCCCGGCCTCGGACAGGACTCGATCGCCGCCGGCGAACTCGCGTCCTATGTCGGCTCGGTGCTGGTCATCGTCTTCATGCTGCTGACCTACCGGCTGTTCGGGTTCTTCGCCAACGTCGCGGTCGCCATCAATGTCGCGATGATCTTCGGCATCCTGTCGCTGCTCAACGCCACCCTGACGCTGCCGGGCATCGCGGGCATCGTGCTGACGGTCGGCATCGCGGTGGACTCCAACGTGCTGATCTACGAGCGCATCCGCGAGGAACTGCGCGCCGGGCGCACCGCGATCTCGGCCATCGACGCCGGCTTCACCCGCGCGCTGGCCACGATTCTGGATTCCAACATCACCACGTTCATCGCGGCGGCCGTGCTGTTCTACATCGGCACCGGCCCGGTACGCGGCTTCGCCGTTACGCTCGGCATCGGCATCATCACCACGGTGTTCACGGCGTTCACCGTGACCCGGCTGATCGTTGCGACGTGGGTGAGCTGGAAGCGGCCCAAGACCGTGCCGATTTGAGGATTGTGTAAGCCGTGACTCATACCATCATCATCGCTCTCGCCGTCTTCATCGTCATTCTGACGGTGCTCAGCATCTATGGCGTGATTCCCGCGCTTCGTATCGTTCCGGACGATACCAAGTTCGACTTCATGCGCTTCCGCCGCATCAGCTTCCCGATCTCGGCGCTGTTGTCGCTGCTCGCGATCGGCCTTTATTTCGTGCACGGACTGAACTTCGGCATCGATTTCAAGGGCGGCACGCTGCTGGAAATCCAGACCAAGTCCGGCCCGGCGGACATCGCGGCCTTGCGCGCGCAGCTCACGACGCTCAATTTCGGCGACGTGCAGCTTCAGCAGTTCGGCGGCCCCTCCGACGTCCTGATCCGCATCGCAGAACAGCCCGGCGGCGATCAGGCGCAGCAGGCCGCCGTTCAGAAGGTCCGCCAGCTTTTGGGCGACAGCGTTGAATACCGCCGCGTCGAAGTGGTCGGACCGCGCGTGTCGAGCGAACTTTTGGCCTACGGCACTGTCGGTCTGATGCTCGCGATCATGGGCATCTTTATTTATCTCTGGTTCCGGTTCGAGTGGCAGTTCTCGCTCGGCGCGATGATCGCCAACGTCCACGATATCGTGCTCACGCTCGGCTTCATGTCGGTGACGCAGATCGAATTCGATCTGACCAGCATCGCGGCGCTGCTCACCATTCTTGGCTATTCGCTCAACGACACGGTCGTGATCTACGACCGCATCCGCGAAATGCTGCGGCGCTACAAGAAGATGCCGATGCCGGATCTGCTCAACACGTCGATCAACTCGACGCTGTCGCGCTCCATCATCACCCACGTCACCGTCACGCTGGCATTGCTCGCGCTGCTGCTGTTCGGCGGCAAGGCGATCCACTCCTTCGCCGCGACGATGACCTTCGGCGTGGTGCTGGTCGGCACCTATACGTCGATCTTCATCGCGGCGCCGATCCTGATCTATCTCGGTGTGGGCCAGAACCGGGGCGGCGAGGACAAGCCGCCGAAGCCTTAATGGCGGAACAACCGGACACGCTGCATCTTCCGCGGTCCGCGCCGATCGAGGCCTACGGCAACGGCGGTTTCCGTTTCGCCGAGATGTCGCATCGCGGCTCGCTGCTGTGCTTGCCGGACGCGATCTGGGCATGGGCGGTCAGCGATCCTTCTCAGATCGACCGTTATTCTTTGGCGCGGGTGTTCGAGAATGCCAACGTTATCGATACGCTGCTGATCGGCACGGGGAGCGGTGTCTGGATCGCGCCCGCGCCGCTGCGCAACGCCCTGCGATCCGCTGGCGTCGTGCTGGATACCATGCAGACCGGTCCCGCGATCCGCACCTATAATGTCATGATCGGGGAGCGGCGGCGCGTCGCCGCCGCTTTGATCGCGGTGCCATGAGCAACACTCCCGGCCATGATGCAGCGGCGTTCTGCGCCGATCTCGTGCGCGCGCAGGATTTCAGAACCTATGCGGCGACCCTGTTCGTACCTGCGGACGCGCGCCGCGCGTGGCTGGCGCTGGCGGCGTTCAACGCCGAAGTTGCGCACGTCCGCGATCATGTCAGACAGCCGCTGCCTGGCGAAATCCGCCTGCAGTGGTGGCGCGATGTGGTGACAGGCGAAGGGCAGGGCACGGATCGCGGGGAAGTCGAAGGCAATCCGGTCGCCGCCGAATTGTTGCGCGCGATCGCGCTGCACGATCTGTCCCGCGAAGCCCTGGTGCGCCTGATCGATGCGCATGTGTTCGACGTCTACGACGATCCGATGCCCGACATCGCGGCGCTGGAAGCGCACTGCCGTGATACGGCTGCGACGTTGTATCTGCTGCGTGCGAAAGTGCTCGGCGCAAATTCCCCCGAGATCGCGCGCTCGGCCGATCACGCCGGCATTGCCGAAGGCCTGACCGACGTGATGTTGACACTGCCCCGTCATGCCGCGCGGCGGCAGCTTTATCTGCCGGGCGATCTGATGACACTTCACGGCGCCGTCGCCGAAGAGATATTTTTGCATCAGGCGAATGCGCCGTTGAAAGAGGTGCTGTCGCATCTGCGTCGCGAGGCGCGGTCGCAGCTGGAGCAGGCGCTGGCGGTGCTCGCCGATGCGCCGCCTGCCGCACGCCGGGCTTTCCTGCCGCTTGCTGTAATCGGAAAGATTTTGACGCGGCTTGAGACGTCGGAGCCGTTCGCGCCGCCGTCGCAATCGCGGCTTGGCGCGCTCTGGACGACGTGGCGTGCGGCCAGCGCAAAGCCGCTCAAGGCGTGAACCGTTATTCGAACGTAGGCAGTCAAGTTAATTCGGCCCGGTTATGTGAGATGAATCACGATCCGGCTGCCGTCAACCTCCGTTGCAGTCCGGATCGAGCGTGTGTCGCCATTCGGCCGCCATTCCGCCTTTTGCAGCGAAGTCCGTCACCATTTTGCCGTTGTGATTTCGGCGCGATATTTCGTCCGCGCCGGGGCCGGTTTACGCCGCGTCCGCCGTCCGCAGCGTCTCCGCGATCCAGCGGTCGAGATCGGTAAGCGCCCGCGCGCTGATCGCCTGCTTCTTCGCGACGGTCTTCTCGTTGCCGCGCAGCCGTGTGCCGTCCGGTTTCTTCGTCGGCGGCGAGGCGAGCTGCGGAAACAATCCGAAGTTGATGTTCATCGGCTGGAACGAGCGCGGTCCGGCGTCGATGGTTTCGATATGGCCGCCGGTGATGTGTCCCAGCAGCGCGCCGAGCGCGGTCGTCGGCGGCGGCGGTGTGATTTCATTTCGCGTGGCATCGGCAGCCGCAAACAGGCCGGCGAGCAGGCCGACGCCGGCGGATTCGACGTAGCCTTCGCATCCCGTCATTTGCCCCGCGAAGCGCAGGCGCGGCTGCGCGTGCAGCCGCAGTTGCGGATCGAGCAGCTTCGGCGAATTCAGGAAAGTGTTGCGATGCAGGCCGCCGAGCCGGGCGAACTCCGCCTTCTCAAGACCTGGAATGGTGCGGAACACCTGTGTCTGCGCGCCGTGCTTCAGCTTGGTCTGGAAGCCGACCATGTTGTAGAGCGTGCCGAGCTTGTTGTCCTGCCGCAGTTGCACGATGGCATAGGCTTTCACGGTCGGATCGCGCGGATTGGTCAGGCCGACCGGCTTCATCGGGCCGTGACGCAGCGTCTCGCGGCCGCGCGCGGCCATCACCTCGATCGGCAGGCAGCCATCGAAGTAGGGCGTGTTTTCTTCCCATTCCTTGAAGTCGGTTTTCTCGCCCCCGATCAGTGCATCGACGAAGGCGTCGTATTGCTCGCGGGTCATCGGGCAGTTGATGTAGTCGGCGCCGGTGCCGCCGGGGCCGACCTTGTCGTAGCGCGACTGAAACCATGCGATCTCCATGTTGATGGAGTCGCGATGCACGATGGGCGCGATGGCGTCGAAGAAGGCGAGGGCGTCTTCACCGGACAGGCCGCGGATCGCATCGGCCAGCGCGGGCGATGTCAGCGGTCCGGTCGCGACGACGACGTTCTGCCATTCGGCCGGAGGGAGGCCCGCGATTTCCTCGCGGCGAATCTCGATCCGCGGATGAGACTGAAGAGCCGCGCTGACCGCTGCGGCAAAGCCGTCGCGATCGACCGCAAGCGCGCCGCCGGCCGGGACCTGGTTGGCATCGGCGCTGCGCATGATGAGGGAGTTGAGCTTGCGGAGTTCTGCGTGCAGCAGACCGACCGCGTTGTTGGCGGCGTCATCGGAGCGGAAGGAATTGGAGCAGACCAGTTCCGCAAGGCTCTCGGTGCGATGCGCGTCCGTCGTGCGAACCGGCCGCATCTCGTGCAGCACGACATCGACGCCGGCATTGGCGATCTGCCACGCGGCTTCCGAACCGGCGAGGCCGCCGCCGACAACATGGACGGTATCGGTCGGGGTGGTCTTGGGATGATTTGTCATGGCCCTGAAGTAGAGCCAGCCGGATCACCGCGCAACCGCAGTTCTCGCCGACAGCAATGACCGCGGGCCCTGATACGACAACGCCCGCGAGTGGCGGGCGTAATCCGTTCGTGATGCAGTTGCGGCCTTAGCCGTTGTAGGCGCCGGCTGCGACGCGCTGGATATCAGAGCGGTCAAGCCCGATATCGGCCAGTTCCCGATCGCTCAACTGGGACAGTTCAGCAACATTGCGCTGATAGTCGCGGAACGCCTGGATAGCGCGGATAAATGAGAGCAGCATGGTTAGTCTCCTTCGTAATCCCGATTCAGCTTTTCGATCAGCGTCCTCGTTGAAAACGAATATAGGGAAGGATTCTGCGGTGCAACACCGCAAATGTTGCGATGCAGCTAATCATACAGCGCATATCTATTGTAAGAAGTGATTAATCTTTCAGCTATGATTTGATCTTTTAAAGTCACAGCACGTTACATCTTTCAAGCCGCGCGCCAATTTTAGGACGATATTTCATCAGCTTGACATAAATCAAGTTGGGTCGGTCGAGGTTGTCCAGTGTATGGTATCTGAATAAGGTGTCATTAAGCTATGCTTTTCGAGGACTGATTCGGATACCAAACCGCTCTTCGGCCGCTTCGCCCTAGATGATGTATAATACCGAATATTTGTTCACTTTATGAACCGAAACCTTATGGTGATTTCAATCGAATGCTCGCAAGTCTGCGTAGACGTTGTGGCTGTGCCGTGGCATAGGCGCTAAATGACCGCCCGCTATTCCCTCCGCAGGCTCCTCGTCGCCTTGGCGCTGTCGCAGGTGCTCGCGCTTCAGGCCTTGCTGCTGAGCTGGGGCGGGGCGCTGGCGACTGCTGGCGAGTTTGCAGGTGGCGGCTTTGGTGTCCTTTGCTCCAGCCTGTTGGAAAGCGGGGGAGCCGCGGGCACCGAACCACCAGTCCAGCCCGTACCCCACAAAGACTGCTTTGACGCCTGCCTAATAGGACAGGCCCTCATCAAGCCGCCGGACAGCCCTTCGCTAATCGTGGAGCCAGCGGTTTACGCGGACGTTTCAGTCGTGGCTGAAACACCCCCGCGCGAAAGATCGGGAATGCGGGCCTTCCTGGCCCGGGCCCCGCCGATGCTGACCTGAGACGTTCGTTCCCGAATTCTCTCTCAGCTTCATTGAGGCAAATATGATCATCAACTTTCGCAGCCCCCAGCGGCTGCTGGCCGGCGTCGGCTTTGCCGCAACGGCCGTCATCGCATGGCAATCGACCGCATTCGCGCACGTCACGCTCGCGACGGGTGAGGTCCGCGCCAACACATACTACAAGGCGGTGTTTCAAGTGCCGCATGGTTGCGATGGCGCGGCCACCCAATCGATCCGTATCCAGATTCCGGAAGGCGTTATCGGCGTGAAGCCAATGCCCAAGGCGGGCTGGACGCTCAGCGTGACGCGCGGCGCTTACGCCAAGTCCTATCAGAGCCACGGCAAGGCCGTGACCGAAGGGCCCAAGGAGGTGGCTTGGTCGGGCGGAGCACTGTCCGACGATAATTACGACGAGTTTGTCTTCGCCAGCTTCGTCACGGATTTTCCTGCAGGGCAGGTCGTCACCTTTCCCACTGTTCAGCAATGCGCCAAAGGTGAAGTCCGCTGGGATCAGATCGCGTCGGCGGGAGAGAATCCGCACAACCTGAAATCGCCTGCACCGACATTGAAGATTGTCTCGGATACAACGGTCGCGCAGGCCCGAATGGACCATGGCAACATGGACCACACCAAGACAGGCGCCACGCCACAGACCGGCAGCGACACATTCAAGATTGGCGATCTCGTCGTGGCATCACCGTGGACGCGCGCAACCCCGGGTGGTGCCAAGATCGCTGGCGGCTATCTCAAAATCACCAACACCGGCAAGTCGCCGGATCGTCTGGTCGGTGCAACATCGGTTGGTGCCGATCGCGTGGAGATCCACGAAATGTCGATGACCGGCGGCGTTATGAAAATGCGGCCGCTGGCCGATGGATTGACCATCAAACCCGGCGAGACGGTGGAACTGAAACCGGGCGGCTTCCACATGATGTTCATGGACATCACCCAGCCACTGAAGCAGGGAGATGTGCTGAAAGCCACGCTGAAGTTCGAGAAGGCCGGCCCGCTCGACGTCAGCTTCAATGTCAGCGCGATGGGGGCGACCAGCGAGCCGGCGCACAAGCACTGACGGTCTCCGACAATGACGCGGCAGCATGCCTGCCGCGTCTTCCGCTTAACCGCACTCCGACCGCCACAAGATCACGCAGTGCGGCTATCGATTCCGGTGAATCCACGAGAACAGGTTGACCGGAAAATCCGCTGCATAGCCTCGTGCTTTGGGCTGCTGCTGCGGCTCATACGGCATTGCCACCGGCTCGACCACCTTACGGTAGAGATGCCACGTTGCGTGGCCGAGCATGGGGATGACGATGGTTAGACCGAGGAAGAACGGGATCGTTCCGGCCATCAGCATTGTCGTAACGATCAGGCCCCAGGCCGCCATCGGGATCGGATTCTGAGCGACCGCGCGCACTGATGTGAGCATAGCATCCGTCGCGCTGGCATGACGATCGAGCATCAGCGGGAATGAAACTACGCTGATGCAAAGCGCGAGCAGCGCAAACAGGAAGCCAACTCCACAGCCAACAATAATGAGTTGCCATCCCTCGGGCGTCGTCAACACGCGTTGGAAAAAGTCAGGAAAACTCGACGCCGGTGCGTATCCGAAGGTTGAATTGTAGATCGAATTCGCGGCCGCGAGCCACACCAGAAACAGGACAAGAAGAAGGCCGCCGAAGAAGGTCATGGCGCCCATGGACGGTGACTGCAGCACACTCAGGGCATGTGAAGCCGTGGGGGATTCGCCGTGTTCGCGGCGCCGGCTGAGATCATAGAATCCCAACGCTGCAAACGGCCCCAGCAACGCGAAGCCTGCCGCAAGCGGAAACAGCAGCGGCAGGATCGAATAGCCGAGGACGGTCCGGGCCAGCAGGATTCCGAGCACGGGATAGATCAGCGCCAGCAGAATGGCGTGAGTGGGAACGGCTTTGAAGTCCTCCCAACCCATGCGAAGTACATCGTTGAGGTCTTGCAAAGTAATTTTACGAACGGTGTATTTCGTTGAGTCCGACGCAAGCGGGAATGACTTGATGTCAGCGGAAACGGGGTTGCTCATGGTGACTGTCTCCTTGTCTCACAGCGCTCTGAGACGCTGTGGAATTTATAAGGGGCACCGTGCGAGCATTCAGACTATCACGATCAGTTAAACGCGCTTGAGAAAAGTGGCGACCAGTCTTCGCACTTGCGTGAGCAGGCGCCGCAAAGTTCTGAAACGTGATACTCGGAACCTATCGCGTACACTCTTGTTGTCGATGCGAAGGCCACAGTCATTGTGGCGTCATTTTGGCGCAATTGATTCAATTCACCGTCGGCACATTCAACTGCTGCATTGGCAAGCGATGATGCGACGTCTACACTCTTTTGTGACCGGTGGGACGTATGCCGGGGCAGGGAAAAGCGTCAGCTTCATCCACCATCCATTGATGGGTTATCGGGAGTTTACAGATGAGCATTTTCGGAAAGATCATGAGCGCGATTTTCGGCACCAAGGCTGACGCTGCTGAACCTGCCGGTGGCGCAGGCTCTACGGCGGGAGGATCGGGTGCGAGTGTGCCGATGGTTGATGTCGCGCCGATTCTCGATAAGGCGGTGGCCGCCAAGGGCGAAAAGCTTGAATGGCGTACCTCGATCGTGGATTTGATGAAGGCCCTCGATATCGATTCGAGCTTGGGCGCACGCAAGGAACTCGCCAAGGAATTGAAGTACGATGGCGATACCAGCGACTCTGCAAAGATGAATATCTGGCTGCACAAGCAGGTGATGACCAAGCTGGCGGCTAACGGCGGCAAATTGCCTGACGATCTCAAGCACTGAATTCTCTGGGTGCTTTCACTCAACGTTTTGAGGCCCGCCACGGCGGGCCTTTTTCGTTGCGCTGCACAAGCCATGCGCTGGCAGAGTCACTGTTCAAGTCGCGCCGGGTCGGAACAAAATGCCGGGGCCGGTATAATCGTCCGCGGCCCGGCTCGAATTCAATAACAATGCCCGCGCAGTTCAGCAGAAGAGGGAAACAAACATGACTGAATTCAATCGCAGAAATGTTCTTGCCGGTGGTGCTGCCGCCGTCACCGTTACCGGGAACGCCGAAGCGAAAATCGGCCGGACGCCGATTTTTTCCGTCGCCCAAGTGACAATCCCCGTTGTTGGTTTGAAGGAAGTCTTTCCCGTTCGCCGCATTTACTGCATCGGTCGAAACTACGCTGCTCATGCGATCGAGCGAGGCTCCGATCCAACGCGGGAACCGCCATTCTTCTTTCAGAAGCCCACCGATGCCATTCAAGTCGTCGCGATCGGCTTGGTGGCCGAGCATCCGTATCCGACGTTGACTAGGAATTATCATCACGAAGTCGAACTGGTGGCGGCGCTAAAGTCAGGCGGCAAAAATATCCCTGCCGACAAGGCGCTCGACCATGTCTACGGCTATGCGCTTGGCCTCGACATGACGCGGCGCGACTTGCAGAACGCGATGGGGGCCGAGAAGAAGCCGTGGGAAATCGGCAAGAGCTTCGATCAATCGGCGGTGCTTGGCCCGATCCATCCGGTGACCAAGACAGGGCACCTCACCAATGGCGCGATTTCGCTCGCCGTGAACGGCACGGTGAGACAGAATTCCGATCTCACTAAGATGATCTGGAGCGTGGCCGAGCAGATTTCGAAGCTGTCGGAGGCTTTTGAATTGAAGGCAGGCGACATCATCTATTCCGGAACGCCGGAGAATGTCGGCCCGGTCGTGAAGGGGGACGTCCTGCTCTGCAAGCTGGAAGGCTTGCCAGATATGTCGATCAAGATTGTCTGAGCGCCATTCAGATCCGCGAAAAGCCCGCCGATGTGGCGGGCTTTTTATTTGGATCATGATGGAAAGGCTAAGCCGCGAGATCAGCAAATTCGGGATGCTTGTCCAGATAATCGACGACGAAGCCGCAGCCGGCCACGACCTTCAATCCGTCGGCGCGGATTTGCTCCAGCGCGCCCTGCACGAGTTTTGACGCGATGCCGCGGCCGCGCAGGGCGGGCGGCGTCTCAGTGTGGGTAATGATGACGGTGCGGGGCGTGAGTCGGTAATTGGCAAACGCAATTGCGCCATCGACGTCGAGTTCATATCGGCTCAGCGCGGTGTTGTTGTGGACGGCATTCTGGCTCATGGGCTTCAGCCTCTTTGTCGTTAAAAATTGTGAAAGCCTATTTCAGAAGATCGGCATATTCCGGGTGTTTGCCGATGTAGGCCTTCACAAACGGGCACTGAGGGATGACCTTGAGCCCGGCCGCGCGCGCCTGATCCAGCGCCCCTTTGATGAGCCTCGATCCGATACCCTTGCCCTCTAGTTCCTTCGGCACTTCGGTGTGGATGAAGGTGATCACGCCATCCGAAAGCGCATAATAGGTCGCAGCGATATGGCCTTCGACGGCCAGTTCGTATCGTTTCCTGGAGGGATTGTTTTGGACTGTGTCGGTCATTGGTTGCTTTCTTGATGGTGGGATACAACAAATCATCTTGGCGCACCTTGTAAAGGCCTGCTGGATTCATATGTCGCTTGCAGACATACCCCGATGCGGCCAAAGGTCGTTTTCAATCGGAAGGTGAGGCCTGAGGGCCGCCGGCGTATGCCTCTTTACAGGAGGTTTTACGATGTCTGACATCCGGTTTTTCGAAACACATCACACATGGGAAGACTGGCTCGGCATGCTGTTGGGCCTGCTGATCGTGCTGTCGCCGTGGATCACGGGCGAATCGAATCACGGATTCGGCCAGCTCTATGAGCCGGGATTCGCAATTCTGAATGCGGTTCTGGTCGGCATCCTCGTCTTTGGCCTTGCCCAGATGGAATATATTGCGCTCCAGCGCTGGGAAGAGGCGGCCGAGATGGCGCTGGGTCTGTGGCTCGCCGTTTCGCCGTACGTCCTCGGCTATTCAGGAGAGGGCGCGCTCAGAGTCCTGCACACCGGCCTTGGCGGATTGGTCATTCTGCTGGCGGCGTTGAAACTCTGGCAGGACTGGGGTCTGACGGATCAAGATCTCGCCCGCCACGGGCAGTGACGTTTGCATGGCGCGCCACCGGTTGGCGTGACGCAATCCGGCCTGACGGCTCACGGTGGAGCCGTCAGGTCACATCTGTCCGCGCGGCATCATCACTCTCCCTCGCATTGAGCGAATAACGGCACCTTACGAGCCTTGCGGTGCTATGCTGGTCCCCGCGCGTGACGCATGCCTTAAACTGGAGAACTTCATGGCAAATGAAAAAGGCCCCAACATCAAAAAGAAGCAGAAGTGCAAGAATTGCGAAGGCAAGGGCTTGCTGAAGAAGGGCGACAAGGTTGTCACGTGCCAGCGCTGCAAGGGCACGGGAGTGAGGTGATGGTCCTCATGGCCTGGAGAAAAACGCTTGCCAATGCTCTATGGAAGCGGCGTTACTCCGCCGCCTCATCGGTATCGCGAATTTTTCCCGCGCGGCCTTTTTTCAGAACCGGTGCCAGGAATTTTCCGGTGTAGCTGCGCGGCGCCTTGACGATGTCTTCCGGCGGCCCCCATGCAACGATTTCGCCGCCGCCGTCGCCGCCTTCCGGCCCCAGATCGATGACCCAGTCGGCAGTCTTGATGACTTCGAGATTGTGCTCGATGACGACCACCGTGTTGCCCTGAGCGACCAGTTCGTGAAGCACCTCGAGCAGCTTGGCGACGTCGTGGAAATGCAGGCCCGTGGTCGGCTCGTCGAGAATATAGAGGGTGCGGCCGGTGGCCCGCTTGCTCAGCTCCTTCGCCAGCTTGACCCGCTGCGCCTCGCCGCCGGAGAGCGTAGTCGCTTGCTGGCCGACGTGAATGTAATCAAGCCCGACGCGATGCAGCGTTTTGAAGGTATCCCGGATGCGCGGCACCGCCTTGAAGAAGTCGGCGGCTTCCTCGACGGTCATATCCAGGACGTCGGCAATCGACTTGCCCTTGAACAGCACTTCCAGGGTTTCGCGATTGTAGCGCTTCCCCTTGCAAGTATCGCAAGTGACGTAGACGTCCGGCAGGAAGTGCATCTCGATCTTGATAACGCCGTCACCCTGGCAGGCTTCACAGCGTCCGCCCTTGACGTTGAACGAGAAGCGGCCCGGCTCGTAACCGCGCGCCTTGGATTCCGGCAAGCCGGCGAACCATTCGCGGATCGGTGTGAACGCGCCGGTATAGGTCGCGGGATTCGAGCGCGGCGTGCGGCCGATCGGCGACTGGTCGATGTCGATGATCTTGTCGATATGCTCCAGCCCCTCGATGCGATCATGTGGAGCAGGACCTTCCGACGCATTATTAAGCTTGCGCGCGATGGACTTGTACAGTGTGTCGATCAACAGCGTGGACTTGCCGCCGCCGGACACCCCGGTGACACAGGTGAATAGCCCGAGCGGGATTTCAGCCGATACGTTCTTGAGATTGTTGCCGCGCGCGTTGATCACCTTGATGGTGCGGCGATGATTAGGCGGCCGCCGCTCGGGAATCGGCACATACATCTCGCCGGTGAGATATTGTCCCGTCAGTGATTTGGGATTGGCCTTGATCTGCTCCGGCGTGCCCTGAGCAACGATATTGCCGCCATGTACGCCCGCACCGGGACCGACGTCCACGACGTAGTCTGCGGTTTCGATGGCGTCTTCGTCGTGTTCGACCACGATCACGGTGTTGCCCAGATCGCGCAGCCGGCGCAGCGTATCGAGCAGCCGTGCGTTGTCACGTTGATGCAGTCCGATGGATGGCTCGTCTAGCACATAGAGAACGCCGGTCAGACCGGAGCCGATCTGGGATGCGAGGCGGATGCGTTGGCTTTCGCCGCCCGACAGGGTGCCTGACGAACGAGACAACGTGAGATAGTTCAAGCCGACATCGAGCAGGAACGACAGCCGTTCACGAATCTCTTTAAGGATTCGGACAGCGATTTCGTTCTGCTGCTTGTTTAGTTGCTTAGGAACAGACTCGAACCATTCGCCGGCGCGCAGCACCGAAAGTTCCGAGATTTCGCCGATGTGCTTGCCGCCGATCTTGACGCAGAGAGCTTCGGGTTTCAGGCGATAGCCGTGACATGCTTCGCAAGGCACGTCGGTGAAATACTTGCCGAGTTCCTCGCGCGCCCATTCGCTTTCGGTCTCGTGAAACCGGCGCTCAATGTTGGTGACCACTCCTTCGAAGGGCTTCTTGGTGTCGTAAGACCGCACGCCGTCTTCATAGGAGAACTTGATCTCATCGTCGCCGGAGCCGAACAGGATGGCGTCCTTCGTCTTCTTTGGCAGGTCCTTCCACTTGGTGTCGAGCGTGAATTTGTAGAATTTGCCGAGCGCTTGCAAAGTCTGCACGTAGTAAGGTGATGACGACTTCGCCCACGGCGCGATCGCGCCCTTGCGCAGCGTCAGTTCCTTGTCCGGAATCACCAATTCCGCATCGATGTGCTGCTCGACGCCAAGGCCGCCGCATGCGGGGCACGCGCCATACGGATTGTTAAACGAGAACAGCCGCGGTTCGATCTCCGGAATTGTGAATCCGGACACCGGACAGGCGAATTTTTCCGAGAACAGGATGCGTTCTGGACCGCTTTTGTCGTGGATTTTGGCGGTCTTCTTGTCTGCCTTCTTCTCTGGCGCGGGTTCGCTGCCCGTAGGCGTGTCTGCGAACTCGACGACCGCCAGACCCTCCGCGAGTTTCAACGCGGTCTCGAAAGATTCCGCGAGCCGCTGCGCCATATCAGGGCGCACGACGATACGATCGACCACCACGTCAATGTTGTGGGGAAATTTCTTGTCCAGCGTCGGTGCTTCAGCCAGTTCGTAGAACTTGCCGTCAACCTTGACCCGCTGGAAGCCCTTCTTGAGAAACTCCGCGAACTCCTTGCGATACTCGCCCTTGCGACCCTGGACGACAGGCGCCAGCAAATACAGCCGCGTGCCTTCGGGCAGGGCGAGCACGCGGTCCACCATCTGCGAGACGGTCTGGCTTTCGATGGGAAGTCCTGTCGCTGGCGAATAGGGGATGCCGACCCGTGCCCACAACAGGCGCATGTAATCGTAGATCTCGGTGACGGTTCCGACCGTTGATCGCGGATTCTTGGATGTGGTTTTCTGTTCGATGGAGATGGCAGGCGACAGGCCGTCGATCTGGTCGACGTCGGGCTTCTGCATCATTTCCAAAAACTGACGAGCGTAGGCCGATAGCGATTCGACGTACCGGCGCTGCCCCTCGGCGTAGATCGTATCGAAGGCGAGCGACGATTTTCCGGAACCGGAAAGGCCGGTGAACACCACCAGCTTGTCGCGCGGGATTTCCAGGTCGACGTTCTTGAGATTGTGCTCGCGCGCTCCACGAATCGTAATGGCCCGCATGCTCGATCCAGCGGTCGATTTGCGGGTCGCCTTGATGACTTCATCCATTGGGGAGTTCCGGGCACGTTATGCGCATAAGCCGCGCTGCCTCCGGAAAACGCGATGATCGCTCGCCGGTTGCTTGTTGTCGGTCAGATTCATGTATCGGGAACATAGGAAGAACGAGGATGGATTTCCAGTCCCGTTCCAGCGTCATCAACGATTTGCTGTGTGGACGGCATTTGATCGTCAAAAAGTCGACCTGCAAGCAAAAAGGCCGGCTCAAAGAGCCGGCCTTTCCGTAATCCTGAGAAGCTCAGGTCTGCGAAGATCAATACTTCGCGACGACCGGGCCACCCCAGTTGAAGTGATAGTTCACGCCAACCTTCACAGTGTGAAGATCATCCTTGTAGCTGAGAGACTGCGGAAGACCGCCACCGGTGTAAGCAACGTTGGTGGTGTCGAAGTTATAGTACTGGTACTCAACCTTCGCCGACCAAGCGGGGGCGAACATGTATTCCAGACCACCGCCGACAGTGTAGCCGGTCGACTGGCGATCAGTAACCGCCGGCAGGAAGCCAGCGGTTGCAGCGAGGCCAGCATCATCACGGAACGCGACACCGCCCTTGGCGTAGATCAGGCCCGGACCCCAAGTGTAGCCGAGGCGGCCGGTGACCGAAGCGAGCCAGTCAGACTTGTCACGAAGAACATCGAAGCCATCGGTGAAGCTACGATCGTTGTTCGACAGGCCGCTGATCTGGCCTTCGATACCAACCAGCCAGTTCGGAGCGAACTGGTAGTCAGCGCCGATCTGACCGCCGCCGAGGAACGCTGCGTCCCGGTTGCTGCCGGAAAGCAGCGGATCGGTGGTCGCGAACCCATCATCACCACCGAAAGCGGCGCCGATGTGCGCACCGACGTAGATGCCGGTCCAGTTGTAGACAGGCGCGGCATAAACCGGCGCCTTGGTGTAGGTACGTGCCGGCAGGTCAGCAGCGACCGCCGAAGCAGTACCGAGGGCAACGAGTGCCACGGTGCCGAGCAAAAATTTCTTCATCTTCTCTTCTCCAGTTTTAGGCCTGCTTCGATTTTTCGAAGCAGTTTGTCCAACGCGCGAACGCAATGGGATTCTCGATTTCGTGGTCGGAATATACGCGGTCCTGCGGAAAAAGCCGTCTCCGAAATGCAACAGTCGAAAGCGAAGTGAAATCCTCTAATGCAAGGAATTGTTTGAGATATTTGACCTTTTGGTTCCATGATTTCATCACGGTTTGGACACATTTTCGGGAACCCGATTCAACAATGTTTTATGCATCAAAGGGTTCCCTCTCAGGTTCCGCTTGCACGAGAACAAAAAGAGTACGTATTATGTCTCGGATTTAGATGGGTTGCGTGTGGATAACCGGCGGCCCGGCGTCATTCGCTCGGACGGGAGAGTATAGGGTCATCTTGGAAGCGGGCGCACTCCCGGTTGGGATCGTGCTCTCGCGAACATAAATCCTTACAGATTCGGAGCGCGCCGGATTCGGAGCGCGAAAGTGGAGAACAGCCATGGCGGGAAGCGTCAATAAAGTCATTCTGGTTGGAAATCTTGGCGCAGACCCTGAGATCAAGCGCACGCAGGATGGCCGCCCGATCGCCAACCTCAGTGTTGCGACATCTGATACCTGGCGCGACAAGAACACCGGCGAGCGGAAAGAAAAGACGGAGTGGCATCGCGTGGTGATCTTCAGCGAAGGCCTTTGCAAGATTGCCGAGCAATACCTGAAAAAGGGCTCCAAGGTTTATCTTGAAGGTCAGTTGCAGACGCGCAAGTGGCAGGACAAGGATGGCAAGGACCGCTATTCGACCGAGGTCGTTCTTCAGAATTTCAATTCCACTTTGACAATGCTCGACGGCAAGAGCAGCGGTGGCGGCTCGTTTGGTGCTGAAGAAGGCGGCGGCGATTTCGGATCTTCTGGACCTTCGCGCTCGGCGGCGCCGCGCCGTGTGGCAGCCGGCGGCGGCGGCCGTGACGACATGAACGACGACATTCCATTCTGATCGTTTGTTTTCATAATGCGGGTGCAAAAGCCGGTGAGATTTTCACCGGCTTTTGCGTGACCATGATCATGTTGGTGCGTCTCCGCACCACAAACATTCCGGTGCAGAGAATGCGCCCTTGAATCGATTTAGAGCGGCCATCTAAATATCTGATAAAAAAGAGGTTTTTATCTCGTTTTCGAGCGGTGAGGTGGTTGGCGTTGGCCAGCGAAATGGCCTATATAATAACTGTATTTCGCACCCAGGATTCGCACGTTGGCTAACCAAGAAGATCCGCCGTCCGGCCCGCCCGAGACGGTCGATATCCGTCCCGTTTCGATCACGGATGAGATGAAGCGCTCCTACCTCGATTACGCCATGAGCGTGATCGTGGCGCGGGCGCTGCCGGATGCGCGCGACGGTTTGAAGCCGGTTCACCGCCGCATTCTTTATGCGATGTACGAGAACGGTTTCGAGTGGAACAAGCCGTACCGCAAGTCTGCGCGCACCGTCGGTGACGTGATCGGTAAGTATCATCCGCATGGCGACCAATCGGTCTACGATGCGATGGTCCGCATGGCGCAGGACTTCTCCATGCGCGTGCCGTTGATCGACGGGCAGGGCAACTTCGGTTCGGTGGATGGCGATATGGCCGCCGCCATGCGTTACACCGAAGCCCGCCTGCAAAAGGTTGCGCATTCGCTGCTCGACGACATCGACAAGGACACCGTCGATTTCCAGCCGAACTACGACAGTTCGGAGCGTGAGCCGAAGGTTCTGCCGGCAAAATTCCCGAATCTGCTCGTCAATGGCGCGGGCGGTATCGCGGTCGGCATGGCGACAAATATTCCGCCGCACAATCTCGGCGAAGTTATCGACGCCTGCATCGCGCTGATTAACGATCCCGCGCTTGGCATCGACGATCTCATGGGCATCATTCCCGGCCCCGATTTCCCGACTGGCGGCATTATCCTTGGCCGCCAGGGCATCCGGGCCGCCTATCATCTCGGCCGTGGCTCCATCGTGATGCGCGGCAAGGTGAGCATCGAAACGATCCGCAAGGACCGCGAAGCGATCATCGTCTCGGAAATCCCGTATCAGGTGAATAAGGCGAGCATGGTGGAGCGCATCGCCGAGCTGGTGCGCGAAAAGAAGATCGAAGGCATTTCCGATCTGCGCGACGAATCCGACCGCGACGGCTACCGCGTGGTTGTCGAGCTGAAGCGCGATGTCGTGCCCGAAGTGGTGCTGAACCAGCTCTACAAGTTCACGCCGCTCCAGACCAATTTCGGCGCCAATGTCGTGGCGCTGGATGGCGGCCGTCCGCAGGTGATGAACCTCAAGGACCTGCTGACGCTTTTCATCGCGTTTCGCGAAACCGTGGTCTCGCGGCGCACGAAGTTCCTGCTCAACAAGGCGCGCGACCGCGCCCACATCCTGGTCGGTCTCGCGATCGCCGTCGCCAATATCGACGAAGTCATCCGCGTCATCCGCACGTCGCCGGATCCGAACACCGCTCGCGAGACCCTGATGGCGCGGGACTGGCCCGCCAAAGACGTGGCGACGATGATTCTCCTGATCGACGACCCGCGCCATCGCGTCGCCGAAGACGGTACGGCCCGGCTATCGATGGAACAGGCCAAGGCCATTCTCGACTTGCGGCTGCAGCGCCTGACGGCGCTCGGCCGCGAGGAAATTTCGGATGAGCTCGACAAGCTCGCGGTGGAGATCGCGGATTATCTCGACATCCTGCGCTCGCGCGCGCGGATTCAGTCGATTATCAAGGACGAGCTGGTCGCGGTAAAGGATGAGTTCGCCACGCCGCGCCGGACCCAGATCATCGATCAGGAAGGCGAGGTCGAGGACGAAGACCTCATCCAGCGCGAGGATATGGTCGTTACCGTTTCGCACGCGGGCTACGTCAAGCGTGTCCCGCTGTCGGCTTACCGGGCGCAGAAGCGCGGCGGTAAGGGCCGTTCCGGAATGCAGACTCGCGACGAGGATTTCGTCAGCCGGCTGTTCATTGCTTCGACCCATACCCCGGTGCTGTTCTTCTCGTCTCGCGGACAGGTCTATAAGGAGAAGGTCTGGCGTCTGCCAATGGCTGCGCCGAACTCGCGCGGCAAGGCGCTGATCAACATCCTGCCGCTGGAGCAGGGTGAGCGCATTACCACCATCATGCCGCTGCCGGAGGATGAATCGTCGTGGGGCAACCTCGACGTGCTGTTCGCCACGACCGGCGGCAACGTCCGGCGCAACAAGCTGTCCGATTTCGTCGATGTGCGCCGCTCCGGCATTATCGCCATGAAGTTGGAGGACGGTGAATCCATCGTTGACGTGCAGATCGCCACGGAGAACGACGATGTGCTGCTGACCGCTGCAGGCGGTCAATGCATCCGTTTCCCGGTCACCGATGTGCGCGTGTTTTCCGGCCGCACATCCATGGGGGTGCGTGGTATCGCGCTCGGCGAAGGCGACAAGCTGATTTCGCTGACAATCCTGCGGCATCTTGAGGCTTCGTCTGACGAGCGGGTGGCATATCTGAAAATGCGCCGTGCGGTTGCGGGCGAGACAGCGGCTGAAGAGACAGCGGAGACGGATGCGGAAGAAACCTCGGCATCAGTGCAACTCAGCCAAAATCGTTATGTCGAGATGTCGGCCGCCGAGCAGTTCGTTCTCACGATCAGCGAGAATGGCTACGGCAAGCGCAGTTCATCGTTCGAATATCGCACCACCGGCCGTGGCGGTAAGGGTATCGTTGCGATGTCTGTCAACAACCGCAACGGCAAGCTGGTGGCGTCATTCCCCGTCGAGGACAGCGACCAGATTATGCTGGTCACCGATAAGGGACAGCTCATCCGCTGCCCGGTGGAAGACATTCGCATCGCCGGACGATCGACGCAGGGTGTAATCGTCTTCGATACGGCAGAGGACGAGCATGTGGTCTCCGTCGAACACATCACCGATGAGACCGAAAACGGCAACGGCGGCTAAAGCCGTGATCGCCGCGCTGACTGACCCGGACTCCGCTTCCGCTGGATTAACTGCGGTCGGTACTGACGACACGCACCGGCTGAATCGTCGTTTTTGAATTGCTGCGGCGCAGACAGGATACGTCGATATTCGGCCAGTTCTGACCCGCACAAGCATCGCTAAGGGCTCGAATCGGCAGCCGGTCTGCCTTGGTGAGTGTGTGGGGTACGCTCGCCTCCACCGGAGGCGCGAAGCTCGGCAGAAGAGTGATGGCGGCTGCGGCAAAGGCGGCAATCGTCACGGCTGCAATAGCTTTGATCATGTCCGTCCCCTGTGTAGATGGCCTCTGCGGCCCGCTTGCAGGGAAGACGCCTGAAACCCGTGAAAGGTTCACGGGACGTTAAAAATATGGTCTTCCGAAACTGGACCGGCCTGTGGAACCGGATGCGCTTGCGGCGCTCGCCGGGCCGGGGTAGGAGGGGTGCCATGTCTCGTGTCGCACTTTACCCGGGGTCGTTTGACCCTGTTACCAACGGCCATCTGGATGTAGTGCGACAGGCTTGCAGTCTGGTCGACCGGCTGATCGTGGCGATCGGTATTCATCCCGGCAAGGCACCGCTGTTTCCCGTGGAAGAACGGCTGGAGATGGTTCGCGAGGTTTTCGCGCCTATCGCCGCCCATGCCGGCTGCGAAATCGATTGCGTCACTTTTAGCGATCTGACGGTGACGGCCGCACAGCGGGCAGGCGCGACGATCCTGATTCGCGGGCTGCGTGACGGGACTGATCTCGACTACGAAATGCAGATTGCCGGCATGAACCAGACGTTGATGCCGGAAGTTTACACGGTTTTCCTCCCAGCCTCAGCCACCGTCCGCCCGATCACCGCCACACTGGTGCGTCAGATCGCGGGAATGGGGGGCGACGTTTCGCATTTCGTGCCCAAGGCGGTGGCCGCGCGCCTGAAGACAAAGTTCGCCGGCAAATAACTTTCCTCTGATCCGGAGTAGTCATGATCCGCATCCTCGCCGTTCTCGCGGCTTTCGCTTTTGCTACGCCCGCCTGGTCTCAGGCGCTTCCAGCCGGTCTCGACAAGGCCAACGCCATTGTTATCGACACCACCAAGGGGCGTGTGATCGTCAAATTGCGGCCGGACCTCGCTCCGCAGCATGCCGAGCGCATCAAGCTGCTGGCGCGCGACGGCTACTACAACAACGTGCCGTTCCACCGCGTGATCGAGGGCTTCATGGCGCAGACCGGCGACGGTCAGCGTTTCAATGGCACCGGCGGCTCGAAATATCCGAACCTGCCTGCGGAATTCTCCAACGTGCCATTCAAGCGCGGGATTGTGGGTATGGCGCGTTCGAGCGAACCGAATTCGGCCAACTCTCAGTTCTTTATCATGTTCGCCGACGGCAGCTTCCTGAACGGTAAATACACTGTCGTCGGTGAGGTCGTATCCGGCATGGATGTTGTGGACAAGATCAAGCGGGGCGAACCGGTTCAGGACCCCGACAAGATGGTCAAGGTCCAAGTCGCATCTGACATCAAGTAACGGAAATCATTCGACAGCGAGGGAGCGATGCCGCGGCTGCGAGGCATGGTTGTTTTCGGCGCGCCCCTCGCCATATTGCTCTTGGTGGAATCTTCCTGCGCGCGCGCGGAGGAAAATCCTGCCAACACCGTTCAGGAGATGATTGCGAAACTGAAGCAGTGCTGGAAACCGCCGGCACTGCCGCGTTCGAGCCCGGGAATGGAACTTACGGTGCTGGTGAGTTTCACGCGTCATGGCGAGATATTCGGTCATCCGAAAATTGTCCATGAATCCCCGGATGCCCCCGATGATGACCGGCTGCAATACCGGCTCGCGCTCATGAAGACCTTGGAATCATGCACGCCGATGTCGTTGACCGATGGCCTCGGTGATGCAGTCGCCGGACGCCCCTTCAGGATACGATTTGACGGGCGCAAACGAACTCCCAAACCGACAGAGAGAACAACATGGCTGATACCGAAAATACTCTGATCCTCGAAACCACCCAAGGTCCTGTGACCATCGAGATGCGTCCCGATCTCGCGCCGGGTCACGTCGAGCACATCAAGAAACTGGTCCGCGAAGGTTTCTACGACGGCATCGTGTTTCACCGCGTCATCGAAGGTTTCATGGCACAGACCGGCTGCCCCAATGGCACTGGCACGGGCGGCTCCAGCTACCCGAACCTCAAGGCCGAGTTCAACAAGGAGCCTCATGTGCGCGGCACTGCGTCCATGGCGCGCGCGGCCAATCCTGATTCCGCCAATTCGCAGTTCTTCATCTGCTTCGATGACGCTGCCTTCCTCAACGGCCAGTATACCGTTTGGGGCCAGGTGACGTCGGGCATGGAGAATGTCGACAAGATCAAGCGCGGGGAGCCGGTGAAGAACCCGGACAAGATCGTCAAGGCGCACATCGCGGCTGACGCCGCCTGACCGGCGTTATAATCTCAATTTGGTTGATGGCCCGGCGTAGCCGTTCGAAGAACGGCGTCGCTTTCGCTCGCCTGTGTCCGGCCATCGACATTTGAGCATCATGCGCACCGATCTTTTCGATTTCGAGCTTCCAGAAAGCAACATCGCGCTGCGGCCGGTCAGCCCGCGTGATGCAGCGCGTATGCTTGTGGTGATGCCGGATCAACCGCTGGCGGACGCCGTGGTTCGCGATCTGCCGAACTACCTCAAGGCCGGCGATCAGCTTGTGGTCAATGACACCAAAGTCATCCCGGCTCAGTTGTCTGGCCGTCGCATTGGCCGCGAGACCGAGCCAAAGATCGAGGCCACGCTCATCAAGCGTCTCGACGGTTCGCGCTGGCAGGCGTTGGT
Organism: Bradyrhizobium sp. G127; assembly: GCF_021502575.1. NCBI lineage: Bacteria > Pseudomonadati > Pseudomonadota > Alphaproteobacteria > Hyphomicrobiales > Nitrobacteraceae > Bradyrhizobium > Bradyrhizobium sp. G127. Next base: position 234,474 of record NZ_JAKFGN010000002.1, on the reverse strand, counting down.
AAAGCCGGCAAAGAAACTGTCCGAAGGCGATAATATCCGTTTCGGCAATGAAGGCCGCGTTTGTCTGCTCGGCAATCTGGACGCGCGAGTCGAACGCAAGGGCGACAATGGCGAGGTGACGCTGGCGTTTTCCTTCCACGGTCCGGTGCTTGATCAGGCCATTGCGGATGTCGGCGCGCCGCCGCTGCCGCCTTACATCGCTTCGCGCCGCACCCCGGACGAGCGCGACACGACGGACTATCAGACTATGTTCGCGGTCAGCGAAGGCGCGGTCGCGGCTCCCACGGCAGGGCTGCATTTCACGCCGGCGCTCGAAGCCGCATTGCGCGAGCATGGCGTTGGTCTGCATCGTGTGACCCTGCATGTCGGGGCAGGGACGTTTCTGCCGGTGAAGGCCGACGACACGTCCGGCCACAAGATGCATGCGGAATGGGGTACGGTCTCCGCCGCGACAGCGGATGCCTTGAATGACGCGCGCGCCAAGGGCGGTAGGGTCGTAGCTGTGGGAACAACGTCATTGCGCCTGCTCGAGAGTGCCGCAGCGGATGATGGGAAGATCCAGCCGTTCAGCGCAGAGACCGCGATTTTCATCATCCCTGGCTACAGGTTCAAAGCTGTTGATGTGCTGATGACCAATTTCCATCTGCCGCGCTCGACGCTGTTCATGCTTGTGTCGGCCTTCAGCGGGCTGGAGACCATGCAGCATGCCTACGCCTACGCCATCGCAACGGGCTATCGTTTCTACTCCTACGGCGATGCGTCGCTGTTGTTTCGCAAGCCGACCTGACCCATAACGTCGCCCGATGACCGTTTCCAACCATTTCAAACTTCAGGGCCGTGACGGCGAAGCGCGGACCGGCGAATTGACCACGCCGCACGGCGCGGTGCGCACGCCTGCCTTCATGCCGGTCGGCACGGCGGGCGCAATGAAGGGCATTCACTGGCGCGACATTCGCGAGGCGGGCGCCGACATCGTGCTTGGCAACACCTACCACCTGATGCTGCGGCCGGGTGCCGAGCGCATCGCAGCGCTTGGCGGGCTGCAAAAGTTCACCACATGGAACGGTCCGATGCTGACCGACTCCGGCGGCTTTCAAGTCATGTCGCTCGCAAAAATTCGCAAGGTGACTGAGCGTGCCGTGACTTTCAGTTCGCACATCGACGGCACCAAGGTGGAATTGTCACCCGAACGCGCCATCGAGGTGCAGCGGCTGCTCGGCTCCGACATTGCCATGCAGCTCGACGAGTGTGTACGGCTGCCGGCCAACCATGCTGAGATCGAGCGGGCGATGCAGTTGTCGATCCGCTGGGCGGAGCGCAGCAAGCGGGCATTCGAGACAACGCCTGACGGCTACATGCTGTTCGGTATCGCGCAGGGCGGAGATATCCCTGAGTTGCGCCGGGAGAGCGCCCGTGCGCTGATCGACATCGGCTTTCATGGTTACGCGATCGGCGGACTGGCTGTCGGTGAGCCGCAGGCCGTCATGCTGGCGATGATCGAGGAGGTGGCGCCGATCCTGCCAAAGGATCGTCCACGCTATCTAATGGGCGTCGGGACGCCCGATGACATGCTGGAGGCGATCGCGCGTGGCATCGATATGTTTGATTGCGTGATGCCGACCCGAAATGGCCGGCACGGCCACGTCTTCACACGGTTTGGCGTGATCAACCTGCGCAATGCGCGGCACGCCGACGACCCGCGTCCGCTGGACGAAGAGAGCGGCTGGCGCTCCACCAGCGGCTATTCACGTGCTTATCTGCATCACTTGGTTAAGTCCGACGAGGCCCTTGGCGCGATGCTGCTCTCGGAAATCAATATTGCGTACTATCAGAGTTTGATGCACGACGCCCGTGCCGCCATCGCGGCTGGGACTTTCGACGATTTTCGCGCAGTGACTCGTGAGAGATGGTCGCGTGGCGACATTGCGCCGCGCTAGAACAATTCCGAACTCAGTTACAGGCGATGATCCGCGTCGAATGTTTCGTGACGAATCCATACCCGCAATTGTCGCAGGTCCAGAGATAACTGATCACATCGTCGGAGAGAAAAGCTGACGCCTCGGCGGCAACCATGGAGTTTGCGCAGACGGCGCAGAAAGGCCGGTCGGCAATGCGCGGGGGTAACCGTGATGGTCTGGTCGACAGAATTTCAGCAAGTGCTGGCATCGTGACCTCCCTTACAAACTTGGGCGCGCCCGCACTATAGACCGGAAAGTTTGAAAATGTCGCAACACAAATACGTTCCTTTTGCGAAATCCTGTTTTGCGATGCAATGCATCTCGTGATGCGATTGCCTCTTGCGCGCTCTATCGCTGCGCCTCTTAATGCTGAAGCTGCTCGTTTTGCAATATTATTCTCGATGCCGCGCATTTGACTGAATTCGGAGAGCAATCATGGATACCAAGACCACCCCCGCCGCGCAGACACATCGGCCCGGACGCGGCCGGGTTTACGACAGCATCGTTGATGCATTCGGTGATACGCCGATCGTGAAGCTGCGCCGCTTGCCGGAGCAGAACGGGGTGAAGGCGACGATTCTCGCCAAACTTGAGTATTTCAACCCTGCCGCAAGCGTGAAGGATCGGATCGGCGCGGCGATGATCATCGCGATGGAAAAGGCCGGGGTCATCAATCAGGATACCGTTCTTATTGAACCGACCTCCGGCAACACCGGCATTGCGTTAGCGTTTGTTGCCGCGTCGCGCGGCTACCGGCTGAAGCTTGTGATGCCGGAATCGATGTCGATCGAGCGCCGCAAGATGCTCGCGTTCCTCGGCGCGGAGATCGTTCTCACGCCGGCGGCTCAGGGCATGAAGGGCGCGATTGCCACGGCTGAAGAACTGATCCGCAGCACGCCCAATTCCGTGATGCCGCAGCAGTTCAAGAACCTCGCCAATCCGGAGGTTCACCGCCGCACCACGGCGGAGGAAATCTGGAACGACACCCACGGTAACATCGATATTTTTGTTGCGGGGGTCGGCACCGGCGGCACTATCACCGGCGTGGGGCAGATTCTGAAGCCGCGCAAGCCGTCGCTCCGCGTTGTCGCCGTCGAGCCGGTGGAAAGCCCAGTGCTGTCGGGCGGCCAGCATTCACCGCACAAGATTCAGGGCATCGGCGCAGGTTTCGTGCCTGACATTCTCGACCGATCCGTGATCGACGAGATCGTCAAGATCGACAGCTCCACCGCCATCGCGACATCCCGGGCGCTGGCGCGCATGGAGGGCATTCCGGCCGGTATCTCATCCGGCGCAGCCATCGCGGCGGCGCTGGAACTCGGCAAACGGCCGGAGAACGCCGGGAAGACGATTCTGGCGATCGTCCCATCGTTCGCGGAACGCTATCTGTCCACGGCGCTGTTTGAGGGAATTTGACGATGGCTTCACCTCCGAGACGGCCCCGCACGCTGAGCGACGCCAAGACCGAGGCCGAGGCGGCGTTCAAGGCGGCGACCAAAAAGGAGCCGGAGGCCGTTCCAAAGAAAGCTGCGATTCCGGGTATAAAGGAACTGGTGTCGATCCGGATCGACCAGGAGGTCCTTGAGCATTTTCAGGAGGATGGTCCCGGTTGGCAGGAGCGCATCAATGCCGCGCTGCGCAAGGCGGCGGGGATGGCGGAGTAGGTCAGGCGACGCGATTGGCGCGGGCGGCTTCCTTCTGCGTGTCGAAGTCGCGCCGCCGCCGGGCAAGATCCTCCGGAGACATGCGCTCGACGTTGTTGTAGTCGAGTTTCCAGGAGGCGTCGGCGCTCCAGCGCAGCGGCGATTGCACGGTTGTCTGCGGGCTCGGCGCACTTTCCAGAACTTTCAGCGCCAGTTCCAGCGTGAAAGCCTGTGATGCGACGTCGTGAGGTTTGCCGGCGGAATTGCCCAATGGAAAATCGCTGAACATGAAGCGTGGAACGGCGGCGTGTTCGACGATGTCCTTGGCGCAACCCATCACCACAGTCGGGATGCCGTTGGTTTCGAGATGGCGCGAAACGAGCGCCGTCGTCTGATGGCACACTGGACAGTTCGGCACGAGGACCGCGACATCGACGTGGTCGGCGTTGCATCGCGCCAGAATATCCGGCGCATCCGTCTCTACGGTGACGCGATAGCTGCGATTGGTGGGCGCGCCGAAGAAGCGCGGCGCCACGGAACCGATACGGCCTTGCGCGGCGAGGCGATGAAGCTGCGCCAGCGGAAACCAAGTGTTCATGTCAGTCGCGGACGTATGCGCGCGATCGTAGGCGATGTGGGAAATGCGCAGGTCGTGCTGCTGGGACGTATCGCCGTCGTAGACCTGATAGAATTTCGCGCTGCCGTTATAGGCTGCGCCCGGACCCTGATCGCCCTTCGTGGGATCGAACCGTGCCGCGGTTGTTATGATTGCGACGCGGGATGCCGCCAACGGCTTTTTCAGCGACTGGAACGGAGCGGCGATATTGTGCGCCCAGCGATAAGGTGTGTCGTAGCCGATTGCGAGATAATAGTCGCGGGTCCGCCGCATGTAAGGAACGGGCACGTCAAATTCGCTGGGGGCTTCCTGGAGTGGCGGCGAGTCCGTCATGGTGTATCGTCCTGAAATCGAACGAACCAGACGTAGCAGATGCGTCGGGGGTCAGCCATATTCAAGAGAAGATGCCGGCTATCCCGGCTCTGCCGGTAAGGAAACAACCCGATGACGGGCCCGAAGAAAAAAGACAAGGCCAAGACCAAGAGTGGCGGCAAACCAAAGCCACCCAAGGATCCGACCAAGGATGCGCCGTTCAAGGTTGATCCGGAAAGCAGTGATTTCGCGACGCCCCGGATCGATCTCAGCGAGGACGAACTGAAGGAACAGGAAGACCGCCTGTCCTAACGCGCAAATGCGTCGCATACAAAGATGGAATGTCAGAGCGCCGCGAGGTCCGAAGGAACGCTGCCAAAGGCCTTTAGCAGCGTGGCGTCTCTGAAATCGCCCGTCATGGGGTCACCGGAGCGGGTAAAGGCGAGCGCTCCTATAACGCCCTCGCTCCTTGAAAGTGTTTCGGCCCGCCGTATCGCGCTGGAGGCACTCTGAAACTCTTCCGCTGCTCCGGCTACGACACTGCCTTCATCGTCCGTGCTGAAGGGGAGGGCAACGTAGTAGGAAATGTCGGCCATCACGTTCAGTCCTCTTCATGACGTAGCTAGAATGTTCTCTTTTTGTTCCAATGTCAATGGAAGAGACCGCTGAGGCCGTGCCATGCACCTCCCGCGCCGCGCCCTAGCTCTCATGAAACGAATAAATCTTGATGCCGAATTCGGGATTGCACACGGCAAGATTGTTGTCGTGAATGGCAAGGCCCTTGGGACCGCCTTCCATTTTGTTTTCCGCATTCACTTTCTGAAAAATCGAATCCTCGCCGACGGACACTTGCAAGGCAGTCGGCCGATTCCACTTCATACGAAAGCGGCCTCTGCGCGGACTGTAAGCGCTAAAGAAGTTTCCTCCGGCATTGGTCACGACGAGGTGGTTGGTCCGTGGGGTAAATGCGACTGAATGCGGACAACGCAACTGATCGTCAGCGATAATCGATATGGGTTTGGGGCCAAATCGCAGCCTGCCCATTGTGCGCAACGTGTTGCGTCGGCTGAAAACACTGACGGTGTTGTTGCCGTGGTTGGCGACCGCGAGCCACGTACCGCACGGTGAGAAAGCCAGTCCATCGGGGTGAACGAGGCTCGGATGCGTCAGCTCGAAATCCGGCGTCACGGCGAAGCGTACCGGCGATGAAGAAACCCTCGGATAGAACGAAATGCTGTTCGTGATCAGATTGCACGCGGCGAGACAATCGTTGTAGGGCGGAACGAATGCGACGCCGTCGGAAAACGAGAGCTTCGATGTCTGACCGCTGATCTCGAAAATTCGTTCCGGCGCGAAGTCGTCGCGCGTTTCGTCCACGCGATAGAGCGGAATGGCCCCGGTTCGCTGGGCGATGGCCATCAGTTCAATCGGCCCGCACATGGAAAAGGAAAGATCGTGCGGATAGTCGAGCCCTTCAAGCCTGCGATATGGCGTGTCTTCAAAGAGTCCATTGCTCTGTCGGCGGAACAGCAGCACCGCATTTGTATCCGCTGTCGCGACGCCCAGCGTGCTCCCGGATGTCGAGAAGGCCAGACCCTCAAACCTCTCTGATTTGCCGGTCGGCGCGAGATGCTGAAGCGGCTTTTCACTGATTCTGAGATTGCTGGGGGACAAACGGAACCCGCGGTTTTGATCCTGATTGACCTCCCACAATAAACGGCCTGCCGCGTGCAGCAAGCAGCCCACGGTTCATCCATTGTCACGAGACCTTGCAGGCGCAAATCGGCGCCCTTGAGTCTCAATCTGCTTGTTTGATTTTGTTGGTGAGCGCGGAGGGACTCGAACCCTCGACCCCATGATTAAAAGTCACGTGCTCTACCGCCTGAGCTACGCGCTCACGTGTGGGGGTGTGTAGGTGGAGGGTCGGTGCGGGTCAAGTGCAGCGTCCTAGGGCTCGCTTCGGAAACATCCGAGAATCGAACGAGTTGCTCTGTCCCGTGCTCAGATTCTAGCTGGCAGGCTGTGCACAATGCCGGGAGCGCCCTCAATTCATGAACGAAAGACGAACATTGCGCTGTATCGATTCGATTGCGCTTGAATTGGGCGTCTCTTGTGGAATCTGCGCCCCTTCAGGCCGATGAAGACACCGATGGCGCTGGTGATGGGCGATTTCTGCGACTGGAATTTCTCGGTAAACGCCGAGAAACTGCTTCAGGATGGTACGAGCGCTGCAACTGAATGTGGCTCAGCAGAAGGATGTCCGTGCCAGGATCGCCGCAACCACCCGTCGGGCGATATGCAGACGTTTCCCGGCAACCGGGCAGGCGCGTTTGCGGCCAAGTTCTGCAAGCTGGAGGAACGCGTCAGGCTTGAGGCCATGATCGGGCGATTGCGTTCAAGTAACCCGTGTGTTGGCGTCCGAGAGAAACGGCACGAGCAACCGGCAAGCTCGGGCCGGGATCAGTTCGCTTCCGGCCGCGCATCTGAGGTGGCCGGCTGCTGCGCCGTAACGGCCGGAGTTGCCTCGCGGCGAAGCCCGATCAGTTCCGCTGCGCGGATCGTGGAGTTGCGCCAGAAGCTGAAGTCGTTGATCCGCGAGTTCTCGAGAATCGCGATGGCAACGGCCGACAAAAATGGCAGGCTCTGAAGCACCAGCACGCCCGCAAAGATGTCGATCTCGCGGACTTCCTTTTGATTGAAGGCCACGAGCACGATAGCGCCGATGATCAGGAGAATGCCGATCACCGCTTCCCAGAACGCCTGAAACTCCACCGACATGCGCGAGAGGCCGCCCTTGGAGGTGCGCGCGAACGGCAGGTGGTCGGTGATCAGGCCGTTGGCCACGGCGCGCGAGACGGTCCACTGCACCGACATCGCTGCAAACATCGCCCCCAGCATCTGGCCGACTTTCACCGGCACGCGGAGGCGGTAGAGGATCAGGAAATGCGACATCGAGACCACGAAAGCGGCGATGATCGGCAGTGTCAGAATCTTGTCGGGAATAGCGATGTCGGCGAACGAGACGATCGGCACCCAGATCAGGTTGAGGATCGCAACGACCACGCCAAGGCTCTCGGCGCCGAGCCAGTTTAGCCAGCCGAGTGCGAATTCACGCTTTTGATCCGGTGAAAGCCGGCTGGCGTTTGGTAGGAATCGGCGCCAATGTTTCTTCACGATCTGGAAGCCGCCATACGCCCAGCGGTGACGCTGTTTCTTGAACGCTTCGTAGGTGTCCGGCAGCAGACCGAAGCCATAACGCTTGTTGGTGTAGTGCGTCAGCCAGCCGTGTTCGACTATCGCGAGGCCGAGATCGGTGTCCTCGCAGATGGTGTCGCCGGCCCAGCCGCCCGCCATGTCCATCGCTGCGCGCCGGATCAGGCACATGGTGCCATGGACAATGATCGCGTTGGCTTCGTTCCGCTGCACCATGCCGATATCGAAGAAGCCGGCGTATTCGCCGTTCATGGCGTAATGCATCAGCGAGCGATCACCGTCGCGGTGATCCTGTGGCGCCTGCACAAGGCCTACATACGGATCGGCGAAGACGGGAACAAGATCCTTGAGCCAGTCCGGTGTCACCGTATAGTCGGCGTCGATGATGCCGATGATCTCGGCGTCGGCCGCGGTTCGCGCCATGGCGATCTTCAGCGCCCCGGCCTTGAAGCCTTCGACCTTTTCGGCGTTGATGAAAATGAAACGTTCGCCCAGCGCGCGGCAATGGTCCTGGATCGGCTGCCAGAAGGTCGGATCCGGCGTATTGTTGATGATCACGACGCATTCGAAATTCGGATAGTCCAGCCGCGACACCGCATCGAGGGTCAGTTTCAGCATCTCCGGCGGTTCGAAGTACGCCGGAATGTGAATTGAAACTTTCGGAAAGAAGCCTTCGTTGGCTGTTGGTGCGTTGCCGATCAAACGCGCGGGCTTGCGTCCGAATGCGATGGTGGCGATTTCCTCGATCCGGGCCATCGCAATCAGAACAAGCGGCACAAGAAGAATCAGACCCAGCGTGAGCGCAAAGGCCGATCCGAAGACGAAATAGTGCGTGTTCCAGTACGCGAACACGGTGGCGAACCAAGTGCCTACGCCGCATGCGGCGGTCGCCAGAACGATTGATTGCAGAACCGTCGGATGAGCAAGGCGCAAGATAGGAAGCGACAGCAAAACGCCAATCAGCAGGGCGATGCCTGCAATCTTCCAGTAATCCTGATCGACAATGGGGCCGGTCCATGCGAATTTCGGCTCGCGAGACGCATTAAGAATCCCCCAGTAAGGGCCTACGCCACCTTCGAAAAATTTCCACGGCTGATCGATCGCTTCGACGATATTGTAGTCCATGCCCACAGCTTCGGCGCGGGTCACGAAATTCCGCAAGACGGAGGCCTGTTCGAATGCGCCTGGAAAGGCGTTCTTCAGGTTGTAGCCGGCACTCGGCCAGCCAAATTCGGCAATCACCACCCGCTTGCCCGGGAAGCCGGTCCGAAGAAGCTGGTAGATGTACATGGCCTGATCGACGGCCTGCTTGTCGGTGAAGTTTTCCCAGTACGGCAGGATATGCGCGGCGATGAAATCGACGGACGAGGCGAGCTGCGGATTGTCGCGCCATATGTTCCAAATTTCACCCGTAGTTACAGGAACATTCGTCTGCTTCTTGACGCGTTGGATCAATTCGATGAGGTCTTCGACCTTTTGCTCGCCGCGGTAGATGGTTTCGTTGCCGACGACGATCCCGATGACATTGCTGTTGTGCTTGGCCAGATCGAGAGCTGCAGCAATCTCGCGCTCGTTCCGTTCCACGTTCTTGTCGATCCATGCGCCGACGGTGACCTTGAGGCCGAATTCGTTGGCGATGGCGGGGACCAGTTCCACGCCGCCCGTGGAGGAGTACAGACGGATGGCTTTGGTGAGCGGAACCAGCTTTTTCAGATCGGCGCGAATTTTCTCGGCGTTCGGGATGTTGTCGACGTCAGGATGCCCGGTCCCCTCGAACGGAGCATAGGACACGCTGGGCAGCATTCCATTGAAGTCTGGGGCTTTCTGCTCGTCCCGCAGAACGCCCCAGAGGGCGGCGTGGGCAGCGGTAACGCAGAGGAGAACAGCGACGATGGCGCGCATCAAGAAAAACCATACGGGGCCAAACGTGGCAGATCGCGAACCTGTCCCCTCGGTTCGGCAGCGTCAGAAGCTTTGGCAGCTTATCTATGCTGCGCAGCTTAACAACTCATATGGCGACATGGCCTTTTGAGGGCGCAGCCGGAAACCAATGGAAATTAAGCCGATTCGTTCCGGTCTGGTGAAACCGCGACCGGCTTATTTCGCTGGTGCAGCCGGCGCGGGTGCTGCTGCCGGGACAGGCGGCGTTGCAGTCGCCGGAGCGGCTGGCGGGGGCGCGGAAGCGGCGGCCTGCGGCTGGGCGGCGGGATTGATCCAGCAGGCATGGACGCGGCCGTTGAGGGTTTCGGCGACCTTGGGGTCGATGGTGGCGCCAAACCGCACGACGCAGCGGAACGTCGCCTGGATATGGCCGCCTGGGCATCCGAAACGCTCATAGAGATCGAGATGGCGGAAGGCCGTATCGAGATCGTCGCGCCACATCAGCCCGACGACGCGCCGGCCAAGCCAGACGCATTCGGGATTTCCGGCAGGGCCATTGATCGCCTGCGCGGCTTCGACGAATTCGTCCGCCTTGCGCTGGCTGTCCTTGGCGGCAGCATCCCCCGGGGTGGCCTGCTGCTTGGGAGCATTGTCCTGAGCGCGGCTGTCGCCGCTCTGGGCGATCGCGGCGCCGATCCCGATAAACAGCGCCAGGGCAGGGATGGCGACGCGCTGAAAAACTGCAACTCGAAACCCGGTACGAACCCGACGCATGAAATCCCCAATTGATTGTGGGCCGCACACCTCAGCGCGGCGCCACATGGATGCCTTCCTATTGCGGCGGAAGATAGCCTTACCGCAACTGCCTGATTCCCATGAAGGACATTTATGTTTTTGTCCAGCAAGGCAGAAGTCTGGCGCGTTTTTTTGGAACGTGTGCGACGAGAAGACCGGGGTCTGCTGCCCGCAGGGGTCTTGGCAGACCGTCAGCGACCGGTTATCGACGTGCCTCCCTGGAGGACGGATCCCATTTCCCTACGCACGCCGCTGGCCCTTCTCGTCATTTCCCTGAGTGCGATTGCCGCGGTGTGGTGGTGGCTGGCCACGCCGATCATCTTGGCGCGCGCGCCGATTGACCCTGCCGCCAAGCTCGAATGTGTCTCCTATGCCCCGTTCCGGGGAGCCCAGAACCCGCTCGAGCCGGGACTGGTGATTGCTGCCGAACAGATGGCAGAGGACTTTGCGCAGCTCGCCAAGGTCACCGGCTGCATTCGTACCTATTCTGTCGGCAACGGGCTGGACCGGGTGCCTGAGCTCGCGGAAAAGGCTGGCCTCAAGGTGATGCTCGGTGTCTGGATTGGCACCAATCGCACCGACAACAAGACCCAGATGGAAACCGGTATTGCGCTAGCCAAGAAATATCCGGGCACCGTTACCGCCTTCATCGTCGGCAATGAGGTTCTGCTACGCGGTGAAATGACGGCGGCCGATCTGGTAGCGAACATCCGCTACGTGAAGTCCAAGGTCGGCCCAATGCAGGTCACCTACGCGGACGTTTGGGAATTCTGGCTCAAGAACCGCGATGTTTACGACGCAGTGGATTTCGTCACCATCCATATCCTACCGTACTGGGAGGACTTTCCGATTCGGGCGCGCTACGCCGCCAATCATGTGGATTCAATCCGCAAGCGGATGGCGGTGGCATTTCCGAACAAGGAAATCCTGATCGGCGAGACCGGTTGGCCGAGCGCTGGCCGCATGCGGGAGGGGGCATTGCCCTCCCGTGCCAATCAGGCCCGCGTGGTGTCTGAAATTCTCCAGATGGCGCGGGAGCAGAAATTTCGCGTCAATCTGATCGAGGCCTACGATCAGCCTTGGAAGCGGATGTGGGAAGGGACCGTCGGCGGTCACTGGGGATTGTTCGACGCGAACGGCGACCGTGCGCTGAAATATCCTGCGGGCGAACCGATCACCAATTTCCCGCGCGCGAAGATCTACGCCGCCGCCGGCATGATCTTCTCCGCGCTTGTCTTCGGCGTGGCGCTGTTGACCCTGCGCCGCAGGCCCTGGTCGCCCCGATTGAGTTCATGGCTGACGGTGGCGATCTGCGCCACCGCTGGCGGCGCGCTGCTCGGTGTGGCGTACGACAAGATGGTGGTGGAAAGCCTTGGCATCGGCGGCTGGACCGTTGGCATCCTGCTGTTCGGAGCCGCAATCCTGTCGCCGCTGGTCGTCGCCAATACGGTGATGTACGGCCGCGGGCTTCCGACATTCCTCGAGCTTCTCGGGCCGAGCGGTTATCGCACCGGCTCCCGCATGCAGACCATTCTCGGAATTGTACTGCTTGTCACGACGGCGCTGGCAACCCAGACGGCGCTCGGGTTCGTGTTCGATCCCCGTTACCGTGATTTCCAGTTCGCGGCGCTGACCATGGCGATCGTGCCATTCCTGCTGCTGACGGCGCTCAACAGGCCAACGACCGGCGCGCGTCCGATCACCGAATCAGTCTTTGCTGTTACGCTTGCGCTGTCGGCGATCTATGTCGGCTTCAACGAGGGACCGGCCAACTGGCAGTCGCTCTGGACCTGTGGGTTGTATCTGCTGCTGGCGCTTACGCTGTCGCGGGCGCGGGTCGTGCGAACCCCAGGATAAGCAGCGCGATCGCAACGCCCGACAGGCCGATATTGTAGAGCACGATCCCGAAGCACGCTGCCACCAGCCCTGCGGTGAGGGTGACGATCGATGGGCGGATCACATGCAGCAGCGCGATGATCAGCGCGGCTATTCCGAACACGTAGTGCTTGAACAGGTAGGTCATGAGCAGCCGTGTCTTGCACAGCATCGTCTGCAATCCCGCCTCGCATTCGAGCCTGACCTGCGCAAATTCGATCGCCATGTAGCGCAGGTAGAGGGCGTATCCGATGGTGAGAAATCCCACGATCAGAATCCATTGGACCTGATAGGGCGTCAGTCTGAACGGCTCTTTTTTCATGCGTCGAATATGGTTCGGATCGAACGGCGATACAACCCAAACCTCACAGGCGAATCCGCGCGAACCGCGGCTATCGGCCGCCGAAAAATGAACTGAATGAGGAGGTTTTTGGTTTTTCTTCCGCAGCTTCTCCCCGCGACCGGCTGCGCCGTTTCGGACGCTGTACCGGACGTTCTTCGGCTGTGGCCTTTTCCTTTTCGGTTACGGGCTTTTCGCTGCTCAGGCTCAAGCGCTGGCCCTCATAGACCGACGTCTCGCAGGCGCGGTTGCTTTCGGTCAGGAGACCAGCGCAGATTTTTGCAGCTTCGGCGGCATCCGCCAGCGGCCCCGCAACCAGCCGGAGCTGCATTCTCAGACCGTCGGTCCGCTCCTTCACGACAATGATGGGTTGCAGTGACGCGAGATGCTGCGCGTTGGTCTTGATTGCGCCACGCCACACCGCGCGAAGGCCCTCGATGGATTTGGCTGTGCCGAGATCGACGCCGAATTCGGTGCGGCGCACGATGCCGGCCGAAGGCAGGTCACTGGTTGCCGGATCTGGCGGTATAGCAGCGGTTACCGTTGGCGCAGCCGATTCATCGGTGGCAGGCGTCTCTGCTCTCTGCTCGGCGGGTTTGGCGGGCGCGGGCGGAGTTGCCGCGGCGACAGTAGCGACGGGCGCAATCTTGGGAAGCGGCGCGGGGGGCTCGGCTTTTGTCTCTGCGGCACGGGTTTCGGATGGCCGCGAAGGACCGATCGGATCGGCCTCGGCCGATGGTACAGGTGATACTGGTGTGGCGGCCAAAGCCGAAGGTGGCGTCGGCTGCGCGGTTGTCGCGGGCTCAGGCTGCCGGGATAGTGCGCCGGTTACCGAGTCCAAGCCCTGCTCAAGGACGGTCACGCGTGTATACAGCCGGTCGCGGTCGGCGTTGAGGACTTCGACCGCCGCCGCAAGTTCACGCGCCTTGTTCTGGCTTTCCTTTGCGATCCACTGCACCTGCTGGGATTGCCGCGCGAGTTCTGCCGCCGCCGTTTGATCCCGGTTGATCGCTGCCGGCGAACGTGTTGCGAGGATCGCGACCACCAGGGCCGCCACCGAACCCGCGCCCCAGGACGCCAGACGCCACATCGAGCGCCCGTCGAATTCATCCTCCTCCGCAAGGAAACGATTGATCCAGCCGGCTCCATCGTCGTCCGGCAGATCGTCACGGAATTGGTTGCGATCCTTGGCCATGGTGCGTCGGCCCCTCCCGTAGCCCCGCGAATCATTGGAGAAAGATTAACAGAACCGGGGCCGTATGCGCGCATCCGGAGGCATCCAAAACACTTTTGTCGCCTGCTTCTCTCGGGTAAGACCGCTCCACAGGAGAAGGCATGAGCAGCAGATCAACACTCACTATTGTGCTCGCGGCCGGCGAAGGAACGCGGATGCGCTCCAGCCTGCCCAAGGTGCTGCATCCCGTGGCGGGTCGGCCATTGATCGCCCATGTGCTGGCTGCTGCGCCGGATGACAAGAACGATGCGATTGCGGTGGTGGTCGGTCCGGATCATCAGGTGGTGGTCGATGAGATCAAGCGCGCACGCCCCGAGGCGAAGACGTACGTGCAGCACGAGCGGCTCGGCACCGCGCATGCGGTGCTGGCTGCGCGCGAAGCCATCGCATCGGGTGCGGACGACATCCTGATCGCGTTCGGCGATACACCGCTGATTGACAAACGCACCTTCGAGCGATTGCGCACGGCATTGAGAGACGGCGCGGCGCTGGCGGTTCTGGGATTCCGCGCGGCCGACCCGACCGGCTATGGACGGTTGCTTGTGGAAGGTAGCGAACTCATTGCGATCCGCGAGCAGGCCGATGCCAACGAGGTCGAGCGCGCCGTGACCCTCTGCAATGCGGGCGTGATGGCTTTTGCGGGCAAGACCGCGCTGAAGATTCTCGACCGGATCGGCAATGGCAATAGCAAATGCGAATACTATCTGACCGATGCGGTGACCATCGTGCGCGAGCTTGGCCTGCGTGCGGCGGTGATCGAAACCGATGAGGACGAAGTGCGCGGAATCAACACCAAGGCCCAGCTGGCCGAAGCCGAGCAGGTGATGCAGCGCAAACTGCGGCAGGCGGCGCTCGACGCCGGCGTCACGCTGATCGCGCCGGAAACGGTTTTTCTCGCAGCCGATACGACGTTCGGCAAGGACGTCACCGTCGAGCCCTTCGTAGTGATCGGGCCTGGTGTATCGATCGACGACGGCACGGTGATTCATTCGTTTTCGAACATCGTCGGCGCGCGCATCGGCAGGAACGCATCCATCGGTCCTTATGCGCGGCTGCGGCCGGGCACCGTGCTGGGCGAGGGCGTCCGGATCGGCAACTTCGTCGAAACCAAAGCCGCCGATCTGGATGCCGGCGTGAAGGTCAATCACCTGACCTATATCGGCGACACCCATATCGGCGAGAACGCCAATATCGGTGCGGGCACTATCACCTGCAACTACGACGGCTTCGACAAGCACCGCACCGAGATCGGCGCCGGCGCGTTCGTCGGCTCGAATTCGTCGCTGGTGGCACCGGTCAGGATCGGCACGGGAGCGTATATCGGCTCGGGTTCGGTCATCAGCAAGGATGTGCCGGACGATGCGCTGGCCGTCGAACGGGCCGAACAGGCCCTCCGGCCAGGCTGGGCAAAACGCTTTCGTGACATGAAAATGCTCAATCGGAAGCCTAAAAGTCCGAAGTAAGGCACTCCCGCTTACCACGCTGATTTCGTTAACGGTTTACCCTGTCTCAATCCGCAACAATTGTTGAGGCGGGATTGTGTTATTCCTCGCTACACAAGGCCGCATTCGGGCGGGCTGGAGACATCGAACCGCATGTGCGGAATTGTAGGAATTCTCGGACGCGGACCGGTTGCGGAGCAACTGGTCGACTCCCTCAAGCGTCTCGAATATCGCGGCTACGACTCCGCGGGCGTCGCCACGCTTGAAGGTATGCAGCTCGATCGCCGCCGCGCCAAGGGCAAGCTGAAGAATCTCGAAGCCGTGCTGAAGACATCGCCGCTGGCGGGACACACCGGGATCGGCCACACGCGCTGGGCGACCCATGGCAAGCCGACCGAGAACAATGCACATCCCCATGCGACCGACAGGGTCGCTGTCGTTCACAACGGCATCATCGAGAATTTCCGCGAGCTGCGCGCGAAACTGGAATCCGAAGGCGCGAAGTTTTCCAGCGAGACCGATACCGAGGTCGTCGCGCATCTCGTCAGTTCGTATCTCGCCAAGGGCATGACGCCCGCGAACGCGGTGAAGGCGACGCTGCCGCTGCTGCACGGCGCGTTCGCGCTGGCCTTCATCTTCAAGGGCGAAGAGAACCTGATGATCGGCGCGCGCAAGGGCTCGCCGCTCGCGGTCGGCTATGGCGAGGGCGAGATGTATCTCGGCTCCGACGCCATCGCGCTCGGACCCTTTACCGACACCATCAGCTATCTCGACGACGGCGACTGGGTGGTGCTGTCGCGCAGTGACGCCACCGTCTACGACGACAAAAACGCGGTGGTCGAACGCGAGATCATCAAGCACAACACCGCAAGCGCGCTGGTCGACAAGGCCAACTATCGCCACTTCATGGCGAAGGAAATTCACGAGCAGCCCGAAGTCGTCGGTCATACGCTGGCGCATTACATCGACATGGCCACCGAGCGCGTGGCGCTGCCGGTGAAGCTGCCGTTCGACTTCTCCGCTATCCAGCGGGTGTCGATCACGGCATGCGGCACTGCGAGCTATGCGGGCTTTGTCTCGAAATACTGGTTCGAGCGCTTTGCGCGGTTGCCAGTCGAGCTCGATGTCGCCTCGGAGTTTCGTTACCGCGAAGCGCCGCTGCGCAAGGGCGATCTCGCTATCTTCATTTCGCAGTCCGGCGAGACCGCGGACACGCTGGCTGCGCTGCGCTATGCCAAGTCGCAGGGACTCCATACTGTTTCCATCGTGAACGTACCGACATCCACCATCGCGCGTGAAAGCGAGACGGTGCTGCCGACATTGGCCGGGCCGGAAATCGGCGTTGCTTCGACCAAGGCGTTCACCTGTCAGTTAGCGGCGCTCGCAGCGCTGGCCATCGCGGCGGGCAGGGCGCGCGGCGAACTGTCGGAAAGCGACGAGGCGAAGCTGGTGCACGGCCTGATTGAAGTGCCGCGCCTGATGACGGAAGCGCTCGCGCTCGAACCGCAGATCGAAAAGCTGGCGCGTGATATCGCCAAGAGCCAGGACGTGCTTTATCTCGGCCGCGGCACCAACTATCCGCTGGCGCTGGAAGGCGCGCTGAAGCTCAAGGAAATTTCCTATATTCATGCGGAAGGTTATGCGGCCGGCGAACTCAAGCACGGTCCGATCGCGCTGATTGACGAGAAGATGCCGGTCGTGGTGATCGCTCCTCATGACCGCGTGTTCGAGAAGACGGTTTCGAACATGCAGGAGGTCGCGGCGCGCGGCGGCCGGATCATTCTGATGACCGACGCGCAGGGGGCGAAGGAAGCCACCGTCGAGTCGCTGGTGACGATTATCCTGCCGGACATGCCTGCTGCCGTGACGCCGTTGGTCTATGCCATCCCCGTGCAGTTGCTGGCCTATCATACGGCTGTCGTGATGGGCACCGATGTCGACCAGCCCCGGAACCTCGCGAAGTCGGTGACGGTCGAGTAGGCCGCTGCCGGAACTGACAATCGGTCGCAGCGCGGGCCGTTCGCGTCCGGAAAAGTCTGATACAGTGGTGTCGCAATGATTTGCGATGCTGTTCCAACATATTGAATGAGGATGGTTCGGTTCGACGATGAACGAAAATCCGCCGCCCATGATACCCGAAGACTTGCCGGTCAGTCCGCCGCCTGAAACGCCGCGCGGCGTGATGGCGCGGCTGCGCGCGTACTTCCTGACGGGTCTGATCGTCGCAGGACCCATCGCGATCACGTTCTACCTGACATGGTGGTTCGTGACCTGGGTGGACGGTATTGTCCGGCCGTTCGTTCCGCTGGTGTACCGGCCGGAGACCTATCTACCGTTCGGTTTGCCGGGGTCCGGGTTGATCGTCGCCGTCGTCGGCCTGACGCTGCTCGGATTTCTCACCGCCAACCTGATCGGGCGTACCCTGGTCGATCTGGGAGAGGCGCTGCTCGGCCGGATGCCGGTGGTGCGTGCGATCTATCGCGGCCTCAAGCAGGTATTCGAGACGCTGTTCTCGGGCAAGGGCTCGAGCTTCCGCCGCGTCGGTCTAGTGGAATTCCCGTCGCCGGGGATGTGGTCGATCGTGCTGATCTCGCAGCCGCCAAGCGTTGAGATCGCGTCGAGCCTGCCCGGCAAGGAAGAGTTCATCTCGGTGTTTCTGCCGTGTGCGCCGAACCCGACCACGGGTTTCTTTTTCTACGTGCCGAAGAGCAAGATCATCGATGTCGACATGAGCGCCGAGGATGCCGCGACGCTGATCATGTCCGCGGGCGTGGTGCAGCCCGGCGGCGATGCGCAGAAGAAAGTCAATGCGCTGGCCGAGATGGCCAATGCCGCGCGCGTCGCGACGGCGTCCCAATCGCCCACTGCCGCGAAGGTCGAATAGCGGGCGGGGCGGCACGAATGTCCAGTTTAACGACGCGATCGCTGGTCTGGACGGTTGTTCTGATCAGCGTTCTGGTGACGGCCGTGACGGAATTGCGGATCGCAGGCTATGGCGGTACATCGCTGTCGGTTATTGTGGCTTACGCGGCATTCTTCGTAAACGTCGCTTGTTCAGGCTTGGGATTTCGGACGCCCCAGTGGGGATGGTGGATCGCTAATCTCGTGCTGAGCATATTGGCCATCACAGCGATCGGTGCGCCCACGCTTCCGAGCGCGCTCTGGACCATAGGGCGTGTTCTGTTGGCAAGGCTTCCGGGATAGGCCGGACGCTATCCGGCTCCGATCAGCGGCAGGGCTTCATCCCGCTCATAGAGATAGAGCAAACAGCGCAGCGCTTCGCCGCGCTCGCCCTTGAGCTTTGGATTGTCCTGCATGATCCGCACGGCTTCGTCGCGCGCCTGCGCGATCAGTTGGGCGTGAACCTCGGGCCGGGCGATGCGGTAGCCGGGCAGGCCGCTCTGACGGGTGCCGAGCACTTCGCCTTCGCCGCGCAAACGCAAATCTTCCTCGGCGATGCGGAAACCGTCGGTGGTTTCGCGGATCACCCTTAGCCGCGCTGCCGACATTTCCGTCAACGGCTCGTGGTAGAGCAGCAGGCAGGTCGAAGCTTCGGAACCCCGGCCGATGCGGCCGCGCAACTGATGTAACTGTGCGAGGCCAAAGCGTTCCGCGTTCTCGATCACCATGATGGTCGCCTGCGGAACATCGACGCCGACCTCAACCACGGTGGTCGCCACCAGGACCTGAATCTCGCCGGCGGCGAACTGCGCCATGACGCGATCCTTCTCGGTGCCTTTCATCTGGCCATGGACCAAGCCGACGCGGTCGCCGAAACGCTTTTGCAAAATCTCGAAGCGTCTGGTCGCGTTGGTCAGGTGCTCAATACCTTCGGCCTCGGATTCCTCCACCAGCGGACAGATCCAGTAGACCAGCTTGCCGTCCTTGATGGCGCGGCCCACCGCGTCGATGATCTCGCCGGTGCGGCTATCCGCCACCGCGCGGGTGTCGATCGGCTGGCGGCCCGCGGGTTTTTCGCGCAGTTCGGAAATATCCATGTCGCCGAAGTATGTGAGAACCAGCGTGCGCGGGATCGGCGTGGCGCTCAACACCAGCACATCGACGGCCTCGCCTTTTTCAGTCAGTGCCAGCCGCTCACGCACGCCGAAGCGGTGCTGCTCATCGACAACGGCGAGCGCCAGCGCCTTGAAGATTACATCGTCCTGAATCAGCGCGTGGGTGCCGACCAGAAGATCGATCTCGCCATCCGCGAGCCGTTCAATGATGTCGCGGCGCTCCTTGCCTTTCTCGCGGCCGGTGAGAATGGCAATGCGCATCCCGGCGCGTTCGGCCAGCGGCGCGATGGTCTTGATATGCTGGCGCGCGAGAATTTCCGTTGGCGCCATCAGTGCGGTCTGCTTGCCGGTTTCCGCCACGGCCGCGGCGGCAAGCAGCGCTACCACGGTCTTGCCGGAGCCGACGTCGCCCTGCAGCAGCCGCAGCATCCGCACCGGCTGGTTGAGATCGTCTGCGATGGCTTTGGCGGCGTCCTGCTGTGAGGTGGTCAGCGCGTAGGGCAGCGCATCGATGATCTTGTGCCGCAGATGCCCGTCGCCGGCGTTGCGCACGCCGGCGGGCCGGCGTAACTGCGCGCGCACCAGCGCCAGCGCCAATTGTCCCGCCAGCAGTTCGTCGAAAGCGAGCCGCGACCAGAATGGATTTTGCGGCAGGATGTCGGTGAGTTCTTTTGGCTCGTGAACCCGATGTAACGCTTCGGCAATCGGCGGGAACGAACAGCGCCGCAGCACTTCGGGGCTGATCCATTCCGGCAAGTCGGGTAATTTCGCGAGTGCTTGCGTCATGGCGCGGCGGATCGAGCCGATGGCGAGGCCTTCGGTCAGCGGATAGACGGTGTCGATCTGCGGCAGCTTGGCGAGACCTTCTTCGTCCACCACGCGGTCGGGATGCACGATCTGCAAGGTGCCGTCGAACATCTGCGCGGTGCCGGAGACGAAACGCTTCTCGCCCTTCGGCAGCAGCTTCTCGATGTAGTCGGGCTTGGCGCGGAAATAGGTGAGGACAACGTCGCCGGTTTCGTCGTTGGCATAAACCAGATGCGGCGCCTTGGAACGGCCTGGCGGTGCGGGACGATGACGGTCGATGGTCACTTCGAGGGTGACCACGGTTCCCGGAACGGCATCGCGGATTTTCGGCCGCGCGCGGCGGTCGATCACGTTCGTGGGCAGATGCAACAGCAGGTCCACCAGTCGCGGCGTCTCCGCGCGCGCGAGCAGATAGCGAAACATCTTGTCTTGTTTCGGCCCCACGCCTGTGAGGCTCGTCACGGGCGCGAACAGCGGATTGAGCAGTGCAGGGCGCATGCGGCGACTCGTTGGAGGGCTGCTTTTGCATATCCCGAATGCAAGACGAGAGAAATGCTGACACAGCCAGTCCCGATGGCTATATCAACCTCGCCCGGCATGTCCGGGCTTTCGGCGTTGGAAAGAATACGGGACATGACGGGAACGACACGATCGAGCGACGGCCTGGACGACCGGCGCAAGCGCTTGCTTTACCGCTGCTGGCACCGCGGCACACGCGAGATGGACCTTATCCTCGGTGGATTCGCCGATGTGCATATCGGGGAACTGTCCGATGCGGCCGTGGCCGATCTCGAGGGGCTCCTTGAACTGCCGGACCCGGATCTCTATGCCGCTTTCAGCGGTGGCAAGCCGCTCGATCCGGAGCATGCCAACGGCATCTTTGTCGACATCGCAAAGCATGTTGCCGCAGGCCAGCACCGATGAAGGCTCCGGTTAAATCTCCGGCGCAGGCGCTGCGGCCCGGCCACGCCTTGACGCTGGCCAATGTCGCGGAAGGTGCGGAAGGTCTGGTCGTCTCGGATCTGGCTCGCGCCGTGGCGGCGAAGAAGGACGCGCCAGCTGTGAGTCTGGCGATGGTGTGCCGAGACGGGCCGCGCATGGCGCAACTGGCGCGGGCACTGGAATTCTTCGCGCCAGATCTCGCCGTGATGCAGTTTCCGGCATGGGATTGCCAGCCCTATGATCGCGTCTCGCCGCACGGGGGCATTCTGGCGCAGCGTCTCACGACCCTGGCACGGCTGTCACGACTGCAAGGCAGCGAGAGGCCACTGATCGTGCTGACTACGGTCAACGCCATCGTGCAGCGCGTGCCCGCGCGGGATAATGTCGCGGCGCAAGCGTTGTCTGTCGCGCCGGGACATCGCGTGGCGATGGACAACATCGCGGCTTGGCT
Organism: Bradyrhizobium sp. G127; assembly: GCF_021502575.1. Classification (NCBI taxonomy): domain Bacteria; kingdom Pseudomonadati; phylum Pseudomonadota; class Alphaproteobacteria; order Hyphomicrobiales; family Nitrobacteraceae; genus Bradyrhizobium; species Bradyrhizobium sp. G127. Next base: position 212,949 of record NZ_JAKFGN010000002.1, on the reverse strand, counting down.
CGAGCACAACGGCTACAACCGCACCTCGACGGTGCGCGAGCCCGGCGAATATGCCGTGCGCGGCGGTATCCTCGATCTGTTTCCGGCCGGGCTCGACCAGCCGGTGCGATTTGATTTCTTTGGCGATACGCTGGAATCGATCCGCACCTTTGACGCGGAGTCCCAGCGCACGCTGCTCGACATGCGCGGACTCGATTTGGTGCCGGTGTCGGAATTCCAGCTTGTCACCGAAACCATCAAGCGTTTCCGCATGGGCTATGTCGCGCAGTTCGGCGCGCCGGAACGCGACGACATGCTGTACGAGGCGGTGAGCGAAGGCCGCCGCCATCCCGGCATGGAGCACTGGCTGCCGCTGTTCCAGGAGCGGATGGACACGCTGTTCGATTATCTCGGCGGTGCCCCCGTTGTGTTGGAGCATCAGGCCGACGACGCCGCGCGCGAGCGCTTCACCCAGATCAACGATTATTACGAGGCGCGGCGCGAGGTGATGGATACGCCGGGCGGCGGCGCGATCTACAAGCCGCTGCCACCGGACAAGCTGTATCTTACCGACGCGGAGTGGACATCGCTGTTGAGCCACAGTTCGTTGGCGCGGCTGACGCCGTTCGCGCTGCCGGACGGCGAGGGCGTGATCGACATCGATGCGCGGCAGGGCCGCGACTTCGCGCCAGAGCGCGCCGACACCAAGGTCAACGTGTTCGAAAGCGTGGTGGCGCATGTCAACGGCCTGCAGGCCGCGCGCAAGAAGGTGGTTGTGGCGCTGTGGTCGGAAGGCTCGCGCGACCGCATGGCCTCGATGCTGAAGGACCATAAGCTGCTCAACATCACCAGCGTCAATTCGTGGCGCGCTGTGCAGGCGACGCCACGCAACGAGACCATGCTGGCGGTGATCGGCCTAGAATCCGGTTTCGAGACCGAGACCACTGCACTCATTACCGAGCAGGACATTCTCGGCGACCGTCTGGTGCGGCCGCGCAAAGCGACGCGCAAGCTCGAGAACTTCATCTCGGAGGTAACGTCGCTTGCCACCGGCGATCTGGTGGTGCATGTCGAACATGGTATTGGCCGTTTCGTCGGCTTGCAGACGCTTCAGGTTGGCGGCGCGCCACACGACTGTCTCGAACTGCACTATGCCAACGACACCAAGCTGTTTCTGCCGGTCGAGAACATCGAACTGCTGTCACGCTACGGCTCCGACCATTCCAACGTCGAACTCGACAGGCTGGGCGGCGGCGGATGGCAGGCGCGCAAGGCCAAGCTCAAGAACCGGATTCGCGAAATTGCCGGGGACCTGATCAAGATCGCCGCCGAGCGGCATGTCCATGTCGCGCCGAAATTCCCGGTTCACCAAGGGACGTATGACGAATTCTGCGCGCGGTTCCCCTATGAGGAGACCGAGGACCAACTCGGCGCGATCAACGCGGCGCTGCACGACCTCGACGCCGGACGTCCGATGGACCGTCTGGTCTGCGGCGACGTCGGTTTCGGCAAGACGGAGGTAGCGCTGCGCGCGGCGTTTGCCGTCGCGCTGGACGGCAAGCAGGTCGCCGTCGTTGTGCCAACCACACTGCTAGCGCGGCAGCACACCAAGACGTTCACCGAACGCTTCAAGGGCTTCCCGGTCAATGTGGCGCAGGCCTCGCGCCTCGTCGCACCGAAGCAGATGACGCAGGTGAAGAAGGATCTGGCCGAAGGCAAGATCGACATTATCGTCGGCACCCACGCGCTGCTTGGCAAGAGCATCAAGTTCAAGGACCTCGGTCTCTTGATCGTGGACGAGGAGCAGCACTTCGGCGTGTCGCACAAGGAGCGGCTGAAGCAGTTACGCGCGGAAGTGCATGTTCTGACGCTATCGGCGACGCCGATCCCGCGCACGCTGCAACTGGCGCTCACGGGCGTGCGCGAACTGTCGATCATCGCCTCGCCGCCGGTGGATCGCCTTGCGGTGCGCACGTTTATTGCGCCGCACGACCCGCTGATGATCCGCGAGGCGCTGCTGCGCGAGCGGTATCGCGGCGGTCAGGCGTTCTATGTCTGCCCGCGCATCGAGTATCTCGCCGAGGCCAAGGACTTCCTCGACAAGCATGTGCCGGAAATGAAGGTCGCAGTCGCGCACGGCCAGATGCCGCCGACAGTAATCGAGGACATCATGTCCGCGTTCTACGATGGCAAGTACGATATCCTGCTCTCGACCACGATCGTGGAATCCGGCCTCGATATTCCGTCCGCCAACACGCTGATTGTGCATCGCGCCGACATGTTCGGTCTCGCGCAGCTCTATCAGTTGCGCGGCCGGGTGGGGCGCTCGAAGCTGCGCGCTTACGCGCTGTTCACGCTGCCGTCCACGCACAAGATCACCGCGCAGGCCGAGCGCCGCCTGAAGGTGCTGCAGTCGCTGGAAAACCTCGGCGCGGGCTTCCAGTTGGCGTCGCACGATCTCGACATCCGCGGCGCGGGCAACCTCTTGGGCGAGGAACAGTCCGGCCACATCAAGGAAGTCGGGTTCGAACTGTATCAGTCCATGCTGGAAGAGGCGATCCTGTCGCTCAAGGCCGGGATTTCCGAGCCGGTCGCGGATCGCTGGTCGCCGCAGATCACGCTGGGCATGCCGGTGCTGATTCCGGAAGACTATGTGGCCGACCTGTCGATCCGGCTGTCGTTGTATCGCCGTCTTGCGGATCTTGAGACCGACGACGAGATCGTGAATTTCGGCGCGGAACTGCGCGACCGGTTCGGCCCATTGCCGGACGAGGTGCGCTACCTGTTCCAGATCGCGGCGATCAAGGCCTACTGCCGCCGCGCCAACATCGAGAAGGTGGATGCCGGACCGAAAGGCGCGGTCATTTCGTTCCGCGACAATTCCTTCGCACACCCAGACAAGCTGATGTTCTTCATCAGCCGCCACGGCAAAGCCGCGAAGGTGAGGCCCGACATGAAGGTGGTGTTCTTCCAGGAATGGGAGACGGCGGACGAGCGTGTCGAAGGCACGACAACGATCCTGCGCGATCTCGCCAATCTCGCCGAGGGTAAGAAGGCGGCGTAGTCATTCTCCACCGTTCATTCCCGCACAGCGGGAATGAACGGAGATTTGCTTCTTACTTCGGATACTTGAACTCAGGCGCAGCCTTGAGCGCCTCCTTGGTGGTGTTCATCTTCGCGCTCCAAGTGTCCTTGTCCTTGTTGTAGCTGACGCGGACGGACGACGGCGACACGGCGACATAGCGCTCGCCCATGCCGAGGAATCCGCCGACGGACAGGATCATGGCCTGGATCTGTTCGCCCTTGCCGATAGCGAGATCGGTGATTTCGCCGACCTTTTCGTCCTTCTGATTATAGACGTTCAGGCCCTTGAGCTTCGAGCTGAACATCTCGTCCTTCGCAACGGTCGAGAACTTCGCCTCGGCGGGAGCGGTTCCGCTTGTGGATTGGGCGAAAGCGGGGGTGGTGAGGACGGCGAGCGCTGCGCCGATGAGTGCAAATTTCTTCATGGTAGCCTCCAATGGAACAAGAGGCTCGTCAATGCGAGACCGGCTCGATTGTTCCGGTCGAAATCAAACTGTAAATGAACCTGTCACGACGCCGCGCGATGGGGGTCCGTGTAGAGGCGGGCAAAGATTGTCGAGGCGGTATCGCCCGGCATCATGGTCGCGATAGCGACCTGCGGATCGAGTCGCTGGTCGCGCTTCTCGCTGTACATGGTGTGCTTCAGCACACTGCCGAGCCGCCGCGCGATCATGTGCGCGTTGCGCAGGTCGGTTTCCGCAAACACCACGATGATCGCGCCCGTGTCGTCGAGGGTGGCGAAGTCCATCCGCCGCATCAGCCGGCTAAGAATGCGCGCGGCGTCGAGGCGCATGCGTTCGGAGGTCTGGCCGCGAGCAAAGGATATGCGGGCGACCGACAATCCCGCGCCGCGCGCCTGGGTCTCGGTGACGGCGGTCTCGAAGTCGCGGTTGAAGGCTTCGTTGGTCAGCAGTCCGGTGCGGGGATCGAGCAGGCCGCCGACGTCGATTGATTTGAGCGCACGGCCAATGCGGGCCTCCAGCGCCTGCTGGCGGATCAGCGGAACGGCGTGCGCGGCGACCATGCGCGGTTCACCGCTGACGATTTCAAGGTTCGGCAGGTCGTAATCGGCGATTAGTCCCGGGGGACTTGCAACCACCACCGGAAGGTTGCGGAAGCGCGAGTCTTCCGAAAGTACGGTCAGGAAGGCATCGAGCACGCGAAGGGTGAAACCGTCGCCGACAATGATGCCGTCGAGTTCGCGCGCGTTGAGATGTTTGGCGGCGGCTTCGATGCTCAGCGCGCCGATCACGCCCATCTGCTGGCCGAGCGCAACCGACAGCGCCGGATAGGATGAGCCGCGGCCGAGCAGCAACACGGTGGCGTCGTCGAGTGGATCGTTGGTTGGCATTCGCGTCGCGGTGCGGTTGTTGGACAGGCGCCGGATCAGCGTGGCGTGCAGGGCGCGGACGCGTAGCGCGGCGTTGAGGCGGTGGACCAGACGTTCGGGACTGCGCCCGGTCTGCGTGAACGGGATCGCATTTCGCGGCAGCGTCGCCCCCGGATCGAGCGCGATCAGGGGCAGGTAAGGTTCGGCGCGGGCGGTCCGGCTTGCGAGCTCGGTCAGCGCAGCTATGTGTTCTTTCAGGTCGCTGACCAGCAGAGCGGCGGGATTCAGCCGTCCAACCGCGTCCACGGCATCCGGCCAGCTGACATCGATCAGGGGAAACATCTTCACCTGCGCAACAGCCTCTGCAAGCGCAGGACCTTCCCGATTTGAAACAGTGATGATCGGGCCTTGTTGCGACATGATCTGACGACTCGTGGACTTGTGGCGCAGCCGAACGCATCCGGCGCCAGCCGGAATCCTAGGCCTCGGGTCTTAATGGCAGGTCAATGTGATCGCGGAAATTAAGTCGAGCTGGATCGGTCGCGAAACGCTTCCACCATCAGGGGGTTAAGCCCCAGTTCGCCGAGCGCTTCGCGGGCGCGGCGGTTGTCCGAGGCGCGTCCGGCGAGACGGAACCCGTTCAGCTGATCCGGCAATGCCGTCAGCATCGCACCGGCCGCAAGCCTCCTGGCCCACTCGTCGAGATCCTGTGAGAGAAAACGATAACCGCCAACGCCGACGATGCCGACCGGCGGCGCAGTGATGCCGATGGTGCCCTTGGCACGATCGAGATGCGCGGCATATCCCGTATCGACATAATCGGGAGCAGGCGTTTCCATCAGCGACTCTCCCGACGGCAGGCGATAGGCGGTGACCGGCACCATTGCGCCACGTAGGGCCAGGGTTGCCTTTGGCGTCACGATGATCTCGCCGATGGATTTCGAACGTGCCGCGCCGCGCGGCGCGCCGAATGCTCCCGGCGCGATGGGAGCGGGTGCGCCGTCTTCGAGTCTGCGGGCGGCGAACAGGCCGATCTCGCCGAACAGATAGACATCGGTCAGCGTTGTGCCGCCGTCCTGCCAGTTGTCGCTCCCCGCCACGCGGTCTGGGGTGCGCCACAGGCCGACGACATGTTTCACCGCGGCTTGCGGCCGCGCCAGCGTGCCGTTCTCCGCCAGCCGCAGCGCCAGCAGGGCGGGTGCGATTAGCGTGTCACACGGGCCGTCGACGATCTGCTGTTCGAGAACCGGCAAGTCCGCCGGGTGATGCAGCGCGAGCGACCCGCCGCTCAAAAGCCACGTCATCACCGTCGACGCGAAGGCCGCGAACGACGCCGGAGCCATTGCCGAAAGCAGCTTTGCCCCCTGCGGCAGTCCGGCTTCGAGGAAGACCGCAAGTCCGCCCGAGATCAGTTGCAGATGGTTGCGCGGGATCGCGCGAAAGCCATCCGGCGTGACGTCGAATGTGATGATCGCCGGCCGCCGCGCATCGGGCGGAGCCGGCGGCAGCCAGCCGTTCATGCCGCTGGTCGTGATGGCAAGGGGCGCCATGCCTTCCGGCATATCGTTGCCGAAGCCGAACACGTGGCGGATGGAAAATGCCTCCGCCGCGGCGTTCAGTGTGAGGTCGGCGTGATCGATGATCTCGATGCGGCCGATGCCGACGATGGCGCGGGCGCCGATCCTGTTCAGCGCAGTGGTCAATTCCGATTGCCGCCACAGTTGCGGCAGCAGCGCCACCACGAGGCCGGCGCGGATGGCGGCCAGCGCCGTCACCGCGAACTCGACGGTGTTGGGCATCTGCATCGCGATAATCGACCCGGCCGGCAGTCCGGAGTCGACAAACTGGGCGGCAATCGCAGAGACGGCCTGATCGGCCTGCGCGAAGGTCAGTTGCAGCGGCGTTTCACCGGTGATGCGCTGCTTGTTCGGCGGATCGACCAGCGCAATGTCGTCGGGCTGGCGCGACACCGTGCGGCGAAACAGGTCGTCCAGCGTCAGCGCCGTGCCTGAGGAGCCTGCTGATGGGGTCGGCGCGGTCTGCAAAGGCTCGCTCACATCGTCTCGCTTACGGGGTTTTCGCACCCGGCTTTTGCCACCAAGTCTCCGGCAGATAGCCGGTGAGCGCGGCAGCCTTGGGCCGTTCTATCCGATTCCATCGCGCGATCCATTGCTGCTGCGCGTTATAAAGCGGGATAGCGTAGAAGCCCGACATCAGGGCACGGTCGAGTGCCCGAACAGCAGGCACGAAGTCGGTTTCTTCCCGGGCTTCAAGCAGCGCCGCGATCATGGCGTCCACAGCGTGGGATTTCGCTCCCATGTAATTGCGTGTGCCTTGATTATCGGCAGCGGCGCTGCCCCAGTAGAACGCTTGCTCGTTGCCGGGCGACAGCGACTGGTCCCAGCGGATCTGGATCATGTCGAAGTCGAAGGCGAGGCGTCGCTGGTCGAACTGCACAGCATCCACCGCGCGCACGGAGACGCCAATGCCGGCGCGCTTGAGATCGCGCTGATAGGCCAGCGCGATGCGCTCCTGATCGCGCGTCGTCACCAGTATCTCGAATGTCAGCGGCGCGCGGCTGCCGCGCTGGCGCAGTACGGTGCCGTCGAGGTCGTATCCGGCCTGCGCCAGCAGCGCCAATGCCACGCGCAGGTTGGCGCGGTCGCGGCCCGATGCGTCGGTGACGGGGAGGCGATAGCTGCCGTCCATGATGTCCGGCTTGATGTCGGCAGCGAAGGGCGCGAGCAGCGATTTTTCCCGCGCGTCCGCCGGGCGCATGTAGGCGGACAGTTCCGAGCCAGCGAAGTATCCCGCCGAACGGCCGTACAGGCCAAAGAAATAGTTGCGGTTGATCCATTCGAAATCGAACAGCAGGGTCAGCGCCTGACGGACGCGGATGTCCGCGAACATCGGCCTGCGGCTGTTGAAGACGAGATATTCCGACGGTTGCGGCGTGCCGGGTTTGACCGTGTCGCGTATGACCTCGCCGCTTTTCACCGCTGCGAAGTTGTAACCTTCGTGCCAGCGTAGCGGTTCGTTTTCGACGCGGAAGTCATATAGGCCGCGCTTGAACGCTTCGAACGCGCCGTTGGCCTCGCGGTAGTAATCCAGCCGCACCTCGTCGAAATTCCACAGGCCGCGGTTCAAGGGGAGGTCGCGCCCCCAGTAATCCGGATTGCGCGTCAGGGTGACGCTCTGGCCGGCACGCACGGCGGTGACCCGGTAGGGGCCAGATCCGATGAGGCCGGTAAGCGATGTCTCCTCGAAGGTTGCGACATCGATGGCGTGTTTTGGAAACACCGGCATCAGCCCGAGGATCAGCGGCAATTCGCGGTCGTTTGCGCCGCCGAAGTCGAACCGCACGGTGCGGTCGTCCAGCGCGTGGGCTTTTTCGACCTTGGCGTAATACAACCGGTGATTGGGACGGCCCTTGTCGCGCATCAACTGCCAAGAGAACAGCACGTCCTCCGCCAGCACCGGCTTGCCATCGGAGAACCGGGCAAGTGGGTTGAGCTTGAACGTCGCATAGCTGCGCGCGCTATCGGTCTCGACGCTCTGCGCCAGCAGACCGTAGAGCGTGAACGGTTCGTCGTTGCCGCGCGCCATCAGGCTCTCGATGACATAGCCGCGGATCTGCTGGACCGCGATCCCTTTCACGATGAACGGATTGAGACTGTCGAAACTACCCAATAAGCCGAAGATGATCCGGCCGCCTTTCGGCGCGTCGGGATTGGCGTAGGGCATGTGGGTAAAGCCGGCGGACAGGGCCGGGACGCCATGCATGGCGATGCCGTGGGCCGGAACCGGTGCGGGATACGCCGACTGGGCCTTAGCCTGCATCGCAGCGAGGCCGACGGAGGCCAAAACCGCGCAATACAGCCGCCACGCCCGGCCTCGGTCGCTGCGGCGCAACGCGGATGGCACCCTGTTTGATTCGGCTGCGGTCACGTCAAAATTTACCACGATGGAACGCGATAATATGCGGCGATCGGGGCAAATATCGCTGTCGGCATTGATCTTTTCGCGCGCCGTTGTATTGAAGGCGGGCAATTAGGGGCTGGATGCGCGATCTGTCACGTAACCGCCTCAATTCGCTCCGAGACAGCCGCCGAACAAACAGGCGTTCGCGCTTCCGCGAGGGGCTGGGCGTTCAGGTTCAGAAAGGGTTTTCCGCAATGAATTTCCGTATCTTGGCCGCGCAGGCCTCGCCGCGCAGCCGGGTGTTTGCCGCCATGACCGCCGGTGCCTTTTTGGCTGCCACGACCATTTCCGGCGCTTTCGCCCAGACCCCCGCGCCAGCTCCCGGCGCACCGGCTCCGAAGGCTGCGCCCAAGGCTGCTCCGAAGGCTGCTCCCAAAGCACCAGCTCCTGCCGCTCAGGCTCCCGCCGGCGCGCCGCAGCAGGCTCCGGCGGACCAGCAGGTTCAGTTGATCTATCAGCCCTGGACCAAGTTCTGCATGAAGGGCCAGGACGCTAACGCCAAGCAGGTCTGCTTTACCGGCAAGGACGGCCGCATCGAATCCGGCCAGCCCGTCGTCGCCGCCGTCATCATCGAGCCGGAAGGCGAACCGAAGAAGCTGCTGCGCGTCACGCTGCCGCTCGGCATGCAGCTCGTTCACGGCACTCGCATCATCGTCGACCAGAACGCACCGGCGCAGAGCCCTTACGTGATCTGCTTCGCCAACGGCTGTATGTCGGATTACGAAGTGACGCCCGAACTGCTCGCCAACATGAAGAAGGGCCAGAACCTCGTGGTTCAGGCGATCAACGCCAATGGCGCGCCGCTGACGCTGGCGCTGCCGCTCGCCGAGTTCGCGAAGGCCTACGACGGTCCGCCGACCGATCCGAAGGTGTTCGAGGAAACGCAGAAGAAATTGCAGGAAGAGCTTCAGAAGCGCGCGGCGGAAGCCCGCCAGAAGCTGGAAAACGCGGCGCCTGCCGCCAATCCTGCGGCGAAGTAACGCCGCAAACTCTGCACACCGATGAGGGCGCGCAGCACCGCGCGCCCTTTTCATTTGAGGCAGGGCGGAGCAAAATCCGCTCGCAGTCTTATTCGCAGGCGGGTCGATGCCGATCCGTCCCTAAGCCCGTTTCTTCCAGGAGACATCACGGCATGTCCGACTATAGCGCGCTCTCGCTTCCCGAACTCGAAGACCGCATCGCAATCGTGCGCGACAACATTCGCCAGTTGATCGAACAGGCTGCGGCTGTGTCCGGCGGTCAGAACGAGGAGCGCAACGCGGATCGTATCGCGCAGCAGACCGAAGAGCTGGAAGCCATGGTGAAAGAGCGGGACGGGCGCAAGCGCTCCTGAACCGACCGAAGTCCGAGCGTCAGTTCAACGACGGATTGCGCGGCCGGTAGCTGCCGGATTTGTCCTTGATGAAGATTTCGGCGACCTGCGAGTGGCGAATGGGCTCGCCCGAGTCGTCGGGCAGCAGGTTCTGCTCCGAAACGTAGGCGACGTATTCGGAGTCCGAGTTTTCGGCCAGCAGGTGATAGAACGGCTGGTCCTTGTGGGGCCGCATTTCCTCGGGAATCGACAGCCACCATTCCTCGGTGTTGTTGAATTCCGGATCGATATCGTAAATCACGCCACGGAAAGAGAAAATCCGGTGGCGGACGATCTGGCCGATCTGAAACTTGGCGGTGCGCGCTTTTATCATCATCCGTCGAATAGACCATGATTGTGGCCGATGCTAGGGGATAAGGCATGAATCGTGCCGGGTGGCACCCCTGCGCGGGGGCCGGTTTTCCGGCTCGGCCCCGCATGCCAAGCGTATCCCGATGATCGATATTCTGAATCTTGCATTGCCCTATTTCGGGCTGATCTTCATCGGCTACGCCTGCGGCAAGTATAAGCGCCTGCCCGAAGCGGGGCTGGAGTGGATGAACTTTTTCCTGCTCTACGTCTCGCTGCCGGCGCTGTTCTTTCGGACCCTCGCGAGGACGCCGCTCGAGGAATTGAACAATCCGCCGTTCGTGATCGCCACCACGCTCGCGACCGCGAGCGCGTTCTTTCTGTCCATGTTCGGCACAAAGCTGTTCGCGAAGCTCTCGATGCGCGAGTCCGCGATGGCGGGGCTGGGCGGCGGTTATGGCAACATCGGCTATATGGGGCCGGGGCTTGCGCTGGCGACGCTGGGCGCGAAAGCGAACGCGCCGGTCGCGCTGATTTTCTGCTTCGATACGATCTTCCTGTTCACGACCGTGCCGCTACTGATGGTGCTGACCGACGGCGAGCGACGGCCGTTGCTGCCCACGCTGAGGCTGGTCGCGAGACAAATCCTGCTGCATCCGCTGATCGTGGCGTCGTATTTTGGGGTGGCGGTGGCGGCGTTCCATGTGCCGGTGCCGGTCGGACTCGACAACATGTTCCAGTTTCTGCAAAGCGCGGCCGCGCCGGTTGCGCTGTTCGCGCTCGGCGTCACGGTTGCGCTGCGCCCCTTCGAGCGGGTGCCATGGGAAGTGCCCGGCGTGATCGCGGTCAAGTTGATCGCGCATCCGCTGATCGTGTTCGGATTGCTGATCCTGCTCGGACCGTTCCCGCCGGAATGGGCGGCAACAGCGCTGCTACTGGCGTCACTGCCGCCCGCTCTGAACGTGTTCGTGATCGCGCGTCAATATAACACTTGGATCGAGCCGGCCTCGACACTGGTGCTGGTCGGCACCTTCGTGTCGGTCGTGACCCTGACCAGTGTGATGTGGATGATCAAGACCGGTGCGATCGTGTTTCCCTGATACGCGTCACGCTCGAAAGATCGTGAACCCCAAGATTAGCAGGATCAGGAAGATCACGCCGAAGATGTAAAACAAGACGCGGGCGATGTCGGCAGATGCGGCGGAAATACCCGTGAATCCGAGCACGCCCGCGACAATTGAAATCAGAAAGAAGATCAAGGCCCATTTCAGGATCGTCATCGCAAGTCCTCACGTTCTCCGGTCCAATGAACGGCGAAAAATGAAGATGGTTCCAGCCCGGAACATCGGGCGCGGCCACTACAGGGACCGTTGATTCTCAGGTCGACAAACAGGCACGCAACGTGGCACGAGCGATTTCCGAGTTGGATCCAATCAGACATACGGCGTATGTGTTCATATCTTCCATCTTGCTTGACGGTCGATGAACCGCAAGTATTGAAGCTCCTTCAAGCATCACCAGGGAATTTCCGACCCATGCAATTTGATGACGTTATCCTCGGCCGCCGAAGCATTCGCGGATACAAGCCGGATCCGGTACCTATGGCGCTGATTAAGGAAATTATCGCTCTGGCGATGCGCGCTCCGTCATCGATGAACACCCAGCCCTGGAATTTCTACGTCGTCACCGGCGAACCGCTCAATCGCATCCGCGCCGGAAATACCGAGCGGATGCTGGCAGGCGTGCCGCAGTCCCGCGAATTTCGCACGGGCCAGGCATTCGCAGGTCCGCACCGTGAGAGGCAGGTTGGCGTCGCCAAGCAACTGTTCTCCGCCATGGGGATCGCCCGCGATGACAAGGATATGCGCCAGGACTGGGTTCTGCGGGGCTTCCGTCAATTCGACGCGCCTGTCTGCATCATCGTGACTTACGATCGCGTGCTCGACGGCAGCGACGATACGCCCTTCGATTGCGGAGCCGTGGCAACCGCCTTGGTCAATGCCGCCTGGTCTCGTGGGCTGGGGGCCGTGATCAACAGCCAGGGCATCATGCAGTCACCGGTGGTGCGTGAACATGCCGGGATAGCCGACGATCAAGTCATCATGAAAAGCATCGCATTGGGGTGGCCGGATGAAAGCTTCCCGGCAAATGCGGTGGTGTCCGAACGAAAGTCAGTCGAAGAGGCTGCGGTGTTCGTGGGTTTCGACAATTAACCCCTAGCGTCCGCGCCACGATGGCGACAATCCCTCGCGCATTGCGAGGCGGCGGATCGGTCCCACCCGATCCAGCAGATGCATTCCGGCGGCGCGCAGTGATTGCGCGGGCAGGAAATCGCTCAGCAACGTACGGTTCGCCATATCCACCGCGAAGGTGCGGCTGAACACGTCGGCGCGCCGTGCGCGGGCATAGCGCTGCAACACGTCGTCCGCGCCGGGATCGCTGCCCATCGAAAGCGCGTCGCGCACGATATTCGTCAGGTCCGCTGCGTCGCGCAGGCCCATGTTGAGGCCCTGCGCTCCGATCGGCGGGATGACATGAGCCGATTCACCCACCAGCACGATGCGGCCGGCGGCAAGACGGTCAGGAGTTTCGATGGCGAGCGGGAAGACATGACGGCCGGGCGCAATCGTCAGCTTGCCGAAAATGGAGTGCGACTGCTTTTCCAGCGCGAGCGCAAGCTGCTCGTCGTCAAGCGCCTTAAGCCGTTCGGCTTCATCGGGTCTCACCACCCAGACGATGCTGGAGCGCTGGCCGGGCAGCGGCACGAACACGCACGGACCGGATTCAGTGTGAAATTCAGTGGAGCAGTCATGATGCGGCCGCGCGTGCCCGATGTTCAGCGTGAGCGCGGACTGGTTCAACTTGCGCCGCTTGACGCCGATACCTGCTGCTTCCCGGCACAGCGAATGCCGTCCGTCAGCGCCCGCGACCAGCGCGGCGGTAAGCGACTGACCCTGCTTTGTCGTGATGGTGACTGATGACCGTCCGGTGACCACCGATTGCGCCTCGTCATCGATGCGCGTGAGGTTCGGCAGTTCCGCCGCGCGTGCTTCCATCGCGACCAGCAGCAGGCTGTTCTCGATGTTGTATCCAAACGCTTCCAGACCGATTTCGTCGGATGAGAACTTCACCTCAGGGGAACGGATCAGGCGGCGCGTGTCGTCCACCAGCCGCATCACGCGCAGCGCCGCGGCGTGAGCGCTGCAACGGTGCCAGATATCCAGCGATTGCAAAAAGTCCACCGATCCGCCGAGCAGCGCCGTGGTGCGGTTGTCGGCATAGGGCGAGCGGCGCGCGACCAAGGCGGTGCTGACGCCTTCCTGCGCCAGCGCGATGGCGGTGGCGAGGCCGGCGGGTCCGCCGCCAACAACGGCAGCCTGATAGAAGGGGGAAGGACGTTCGGTCATAAGCTATCTATCGCCGGAATTTAACGCTGTCACAATCGATCTGGGCGTCACCCTGAACCGCATTTGAGGCAAATCAGCGTGAGCGAGTTTGGTCGTATATGCAATCGCATGAGAATCCTGATAGTCACAACCCCAATGACTGAGCCGAGCCAACAGGACCAATCTTCGTTTTCTGCCAGAATGCGTGTGCGCGCCTTCGGGGTTCATATCTTCACGGCGCTGGGCGGCGCAATTGCGCTGATCGCTATGCTGGAGGCGGTGAGGGAACACTGGGCCGCGATGTTCGGCTGGCTGGGGCTGGCGCTGCTGATCGACGGTCTCGACGGGCCGCTGGCGCGCCGACTCAATGTCGGCGACGTGCTGCCGAACTGGTCAGGCGACACGCTCGATCTGGTGGTGGATTTTCTCACCTATGTCTTCGTGCCTGCCTATGCGATCACCGCGAGCGGCCTGCTGATCCCGCTGGCGACGCCGCTGCTCGGAGGCGCGATCGTCATTTCCGGCGCGCTGTATTTTTCCGACCGGCGCATGAAGACCCACGACAATCACTTTCGCGGTTTCCCGGCGCTGTGGAACGGTGCGGCGTTCTACCTGTTCCTGCTGAAGCCGCCGGCGGCGGTCGGCAGCATCGCCCTCGCCATTCTCGTGGTGCTTACCTTTGTACCGTTCCACGTCATGCATCCGCTGCGGACCACGCGGTTCCGCAAACTGAATGTCGCGCTGCTGACCGTGTGGGCGATCTTGGCAATGATCGCGATTGCTGCCAATTTCGAAGTGCCGGTTTGGGTCACTGCGGGGCTGTGCGCCATCGGCGTCTATATTCTTCTCAGTGACGTGCTGATCCGATTGATGGGCGGGACTCGCGCATGATGGAATTACTGACCAGCCCGGAAGCCTGGGCCGCCTTGCTGACTCTCACGGCGCTGGAGATCGTTCTCGGCATCGACAACGTGATCTTCCTGTCGGTGATCGTGTCGCGGATTCCGCCCGCGCAGGCGGAGAAGGCGCGCAAGATCGGCCTCGCGCTGGCGCTGATATTCCGAATCGCTCTGCTGAGCGTGCTGGTCTGGCTGATCGGACTGACGCAGCCGGTCTTCACCGTCGGCAAATTTGAACTGTCGTGGCGGGACATCATCCTGCTCGGCGGCGGCCTGTTCTTGATCGCCAAGGCGACTCACGAAATCCACGCCGAGGTCGAGGCGCGGGACGACGAGGGCGACGCCAAGCCGAAAGCCGGTGCATTTTTTTGGGTTATCGTGCAGATCATCGTCATCGATCTTGTCTTCTCGCTGGACTCGATCATCACCGCGATCGGGATGGCGCAGGATCTGGAAATCATGATCGCGGCGGTCGTGATCGCGGTCGGCGTTATGTATGTGTCATCCGGGCCGGTGGCATCATTCGTGGCCGAGCATCCAACCACGAAGATGCTCGCGCTGGCGTTCCTGGTGCTGATCGGTGTCGCGCTGGTTGCGGACGGCGCCCACTTCCACATTCCGCGCTCGTTCATCTATGTCGCGATCTGCTTCTCAGCGGCGGTCGAGGCTTTCAACATCATGGCCAAACGCAACCGCAGGAAGCACGTAAAAAACGAGAGCATTCAGGAAGGCTAAACCTTGCGGCTTTCGTCCGCGTTGACAATTGCAGTCCGATAGACTTCGCTCCCGCCTAGTAGTCCAATTCTCACATTCGCATCCCATTTCAGCGATATTCCTGCGAATGTGAGAATTGATGGACCACTAGCAAATTTGGGTTTCTAGTGGAGTTTCAGATTTGACATTGGCTTGGCGGGATCGCGGCTAGCTGCTAGCGAATGTCAGATCCACTCCACTAGGTCTTTCAAGAAAAAGCTCGGGAGAAACCATGACCAAGGCTGTGCGCGTCCACCAGGTGGGCGGTCCGGAAGTAATGATCTATGAGGACGTGGATGTGCCTGCACCGGGTAACGGCGAGGTTCGTATCCGCCAGCGCGCCATCGGTCTGAATTTCATCGATGTCTATTTCCGCAACGGCCTCTATAAGGCGCCTAGCCTGCCGTTCATCGTCGGCAACGAAGCGTCGGGCGAGGTGGTTTCGGTTGGTCCCGGCGTCACCAATTTTCACCCTGGCGACCGCGTGGCGTACTATTTCAACCTCGGCGGCTACGCGACCGAGCGTAACATTCCCGCCGACAAGCTGGTGAAGCTGCCGGATCAAATAACCGACGAGCAGGCCGCGGTGTTGATGCTCAAGGGGTTGACGGTCTGGTATCTGCTGCACAAGACCTTCAAGGTCGAACCAGGCCATCGCGTTCTGATCCATGCCGCGGCTGGCGGCATCGGATTACTGGCCTGCCAGTGGGCGAAGGCCTTGGGTGCGAACGTCATTGGCACCGTCGGCACGGAAGAGAAGGCCAAGCTGGCGTTGGCAAATGGCTGCGATCACGTCATTCTTTACAAAAAGGAAGACTTCGCTGAGCGCGTGAAGCAGATCAGCCGGGGCGAATTGTGCGACGTGGTTTATGACGGCGTCGGCAAGGACACCTTCGCCGGATCGCTGAAATCACTCAGGCCGCGCGGGTTGTTTGTGTCGTTCGGCAATGCGTCGGGACCGGTGCCGCCGTTCTCCATTGCAGAGTTGAACAATCACGGCTCGCTGTTCGCGACCCGTCCGAAACTCAACGACTATGTCGGCACCCGCAGCGAATTGATCGAAGGCGCCGACGCAATATTTGCCGCCGTGCTCAGCGGCACGCTGCATGTGCCGATCAATCACGCCTATGCGCTGAAGGATGCGCAGAAGGCGCATCGCGATCTCGAAAGCCGTGTCACCACGGGATCGTCGATTTTGAAGCCGTAAATTTCCTAGAACCCCGCCACGGTCCCGTGCAGGTCGTACTGATCTGCGCGGTCGATCTTTGCGGTGACGATGTCGCCGACCTTGAGCGGGCGGCGGCTCGAGACGTAAACATTGCCATCGATCTGCGGCGCGTCGGCCTTCGAGCGGCCCTTCGAGACGGTCGGGCCGACTTCGTCGATGATGATCTGCTGTCGCGTGCCGACTTTTCGTTTCAGCCGCTGCGCGGAAATCTTCTGCTGCCGCGCCATCAGTGCATTCCAGCGCGCGGTCTTGATCTCGTCCGGCACCGGGTTCTCGATGGTGTTGGAGGTCGCGCCCGCCACCGGTTCGTACTTGAAGCAGCCGAGACGATCGATCTGCGCTTCGTCCAGCCAATCGAGCAGATACTGGAAATCGGAATCCGTTTCGCCGGGGAAGCCGACGATGAAGGTCGAACGCAGCGTGAGGTCTGGACATTCCTCGCGCCACTTCTTGATGCGATTGAGTGTCTTGTCCTGCGCGGCGGGGCGGCGCATCTGCTTCAGCACATCCGGGGCGGCATGCTGGAACGGAATGTCGAGATAAGGAAGTATCTTGCCTTCGGTCATCAGGCTGATGACCTCGTCGACATGCGGGTAGGGGTAGACGTACTGCAGCCGGACCCATGCGCCGAGTTCGCCGAGTTCGCGTGACAGGTCGAAAAATTTTGCGCGGACCTCGCGGTCCTTCCACGGACCGGCAGCATACTTCAGATCGATGCCGTAAGCCGACGTGTCCTGCGACACCACCAGCAGTTCCTTCACGCCGGCGGCGACCAGCTTCTCGGCCTCGCGCAACACGTCGTTAGCCGGGCGCGACACCAGATCTCCGCGCAGTTTCGGAATGATGCAGAAGGTGCAGCGGTTGTTGCAGCCTTCGGAAATCTTCAGATAGGCATAATGGCGCGGCGTCAGCTTGATACCCTGCGGCGGCACCAGATCGAGATGCGGGTTGTGCAATGGCGGCAGCGCGCGATGCACCGCATCCAGCACGCTCTCGTATTGCTGGGGCCCAGTGATCGACAGCACGTTTGGATAGGCTTTCTCGATCTGTTCGGGTTCCGCGCCCATGCAGCCGGTAACGATGACCTTGCCGTTCTCGGCCATGGCCTCGCCGATGGCCCCCAGCGATTCCTGTTTGGCGCTGTCGAGGAACCCGCAGGTGTTGACGATCACCAGATCCGCGCCGTCGTGCTTGCGCGCAAGCTCATAGCCTTCGGCGCGCAGGCGCGTGATGATCCGCTCGGAATCCACCAGCGCCTTGGGGCATCCAAGCGACACAAAGCTGACTTTTGGGGCGACGCCCTGTTCCATACCACCACCTGTCGGGAGAGCGCATCAGCTATCCCCGATCCTGTACAAATACAAGGCTTTAAGCCTGGCGCGTGCGCATGCTAAGGTCGCTCTGCCGGAATGCAGGGATTGAATGGTCGCGGATTCGTCGTTCAAGATCGTCATCGTTGACGAAAGCCCGATCAGAGCCGCCATCCTGAAAGAGGGATTGCGTGATGCTGGCTTTGCCAGCGTCGAACACATCAGTGAAATGCACAACCTGCTGGCGCGGATCTATCGCATTGATCCCGACGTCATTCTGATCGACCTTGAGAACCCCAGCCGCGACGTTCTGGAACAGATGTTCCAGGTCAGCCGGGTGGTCCGCCGTCCCATTGCGATGTTCGTTGACCAGAGCGACGCCAGCTCCATTCAGGACGCGGTGGAAGCCGGCGTGTCGGCCTATATCGTCGACGGCCTCAAGAAAGAGCGCATCAAGCCGGTGCTCGATCTCTGCATTTCCCGGTTCAACGCCTTCGCAAAGCTGCAGGACGAACTCGATCGCACCAAGTCGGCGCTGGAGGACCGCAAGATTCTCGACCGCGCCAAGGGACTGCTGATGAAAGCGAAGGGCCTGACGGAAGAGGAGGCCTACGTGCTGATCCGCTCGACGGCCATGCGCGAGAAAAAGAAGATCGGCGAAATAGCGCAATCGATCATTACCGCGGCGGAGTTGCTGAAATGACGGACACACCGCTAAGGATTGGATTCATTCCGCTGGTCGATGCGGCGGCGCTGATCGTCGCCGTGGACAAGGGTTTCACCGCCGCCGAAGGCCTCGACGTCACGCTGGCGCGTGAGGTGTCATGGTCGAACGTGCGCGACAAGCTCAATATCGGTCTGTTCGACGCGGCGCATCTGCTGGCGCCTGTGGCGATTGCATCGACGCTCGGTCTCTCGCAGGTCAAGGTGCCGATCGTCGCCTCGTTCAATCTCGGCCTCAACGGCAATGCGATCACGGTGTCGCCAGCGCTGCACGCTGCGATCATGGCCGAAGCTGATGGCGATCCCGCAAATCCCATGGTGACGGCGAAGGCGCTGGCGCGCGTCGTCGCGGCGAGGCGCAAGAGCGGCGCTGATCCGCTCACCTTCGGCATGACGTTCCCGTTCTCGACGCACAATTACCAGTTGCGGTTCTGGATGGCCGCTGGCGGCGTCGATCCTGATGAGGATGTGCGGCTGGTGGTGCTGCCGCCGCCGTACATGGTCGAAAGCCTCGTCAACGGTCACGTCGATGCGTTCTGTGTCGGCGCCCCGTGGAATTCGGTCGCGGTCGACCTCGGCGTCGGTCACATCCTGCATTTCGTTTCCGACATTCTGGAGCGCGCGGCGGAAAAGGTTCTGGCGGTGCGGGAGAAGTGGTCGCTGGAACATCCGGAAGTGCTCGCGAAGCTGACGCGGGCGCATGGCCGCGCCGCCGACTTCATCGAGAACCCCGCCAATCGCGGGGAGGTGTCGCGCATCCTCGGCGCGCCGGAACGCATCGGGGTCGATCCCGAAGTGATCCAGCGCACGCTCGACGGCCGCCTGAAAATCTCGCCGGACGGTACGTTCCGCGAAAGCGGCCGCTATCTGCTGGTCGGGCGCGAGGGTGCTGCGCGGCCCGATCCGGTGCAGGCGGCCTGGCTCTATGCCCAGATGGTCCGCTGGGGGCAGGCGGCCTATTCGCAGGAGGCGCTGGAGACGGCCAGAAAGGTGTTCAGGCCCGATCTTTATGACGCCGCGTTGGGAGCGTCCGCACGGCCGGCCCATATCGTCAGGGACGGCGTAGGGGCGTTCGACGGCGCTCCGTTTGATCCCGCGAACATCGCTGCGCATCTGGCCTCGGTGACCATCAAGCGGCCCCCGCCCAAATAGCGAATTTAGGTTCAAATTTGCGTGCCTAAATTTTGCGCGACGCACACACAGTAGGCATTTGCCGCCTGTAGAGGCCGAGGCGCGCGCTGGCCAAGCGAAGGCGTTCTTTCAAACGATTGTAAATACTGGATTTGGTGCGCCGCACCCGGCTGGCACGATCCTTGAATAGCTATTCGCAGGCCGCGACGACGGCCAGAGGGTCCATCGATGGCCCAAGCAGCAAAGCCGCTGTCCCGACGACTACGCATCCGCGTGTCTCGGGCGCGGCTTTTGCTTTTTGGGCCCGGGGGACCGGGCGTTACGCGGCGAATGGACAGTTCAGACAGCGACACGGTCGAAAGGACGACAGACACGATGGCTACCAAACAGGGCAAGGATGGAATGATGGGCCGCAAGATGAGCCGCCGCGCGTTGCTCAAGGCCGGTGCGGGCACGGCGGCGCTTCTGGCAGCTGCAAAACTGAACTTCCCGGCCGGCGCCTTTGCGCAGACGGCTGGACCGGAAGTGACCAAGGCGATCTTCGGTTACATCGCGCTGATGGACGCCTCGCCGCTGGTGATCGCGAAGGAGAAGGGGATCTTCGCCAAGCACGGTGTGCCTGATGTCGAGGTCAACAAGCAGGCCTCGTGGGGCGCGACGCGCGACAACCTCTTGCTCGGTGGCGAGAAGAACGGCATCGATGGCGCGCACATCCTGACGCCGATGCCCTATCTGATTTCCGCCGGCAAGGTGACGCAGAACAACGTACCGACGCCGATGTACATCCTGGCGCGCCTCAATCTCGACGCGCAGGCGATCTCGGTTTCCAACGAATACAAGGATCTCAAGGTCACCGCGGACGCGTCCGCGCTGAAGGAAGCTTTCGCCAAGAAGAAGGCCGAAGGCAAGGAAGTGAAGGTCGCGATGACCTTCCCCGGCGGGACCCACGACCTATGGATTCGCTACTGGCTCGCGGCCGGCGGCATCGATCCCGACAAGGACGTCTCGACTATCGTCGTTCCGCCGCCGCAGATGGTGGCAAATATGAAGGTCGGCAACATGGACGCCTTCTGCGTCGGTGAACCGTGGGGCGAACAGCTGGTCAATCAGGGCATCGGCTTTTCAGCATGTTCGACCGGCGAAATCTGGTCGAAGCATCCGGAAAAGGCGCTCGGTATTCGCGCCGAATACGCCGACAAATATCCGAAGGCGACGCAGGCCATTCTCATGGCGGTTATGGAAGCCCAGCAGTGGTGCGACAAGCCCGCCAACCGCGCCGAAATGTCCGAGATCGTCGGCCGTCGTCAGTGGTTCAATGTGCCGGTCGCCGACATCATCGGCCGCGCCAACGGCGACATCAACTACGGCAACGGCCGCGTCGAGAAGGGCACCAAGCAGTTCATGAAGTTCTGGCAGGACCACGCGTCCTATCCGTTCAAGAGCCATGACGCCTGGTTCGTCACCGAAGACATTCGCTGGGGCAAGTTCGAGCCGACCACGGACGTCAAGGCCTTGGTCGACAAGGTCAACCGCGAGGACATCTGGCGGTCGGCGGCGAAGGCACTCGGCGTTGCGGCGGCTGACGTTCCGGCGACCTCGTCGCGCGGCAAGGAAACCTTTTTCGACGGCAAGGTTTTCGATCCGGAAAATCCGTCCGCGTATCTCAAGAGTCTCACGATCAAGCGTATCGAAGCCTGAGAACCTGCGGGCCGCTCCAAGCAGGGGCGGCCTCGCACTTAACGCAACCGAGGCCTCTCATGAACATGCCGCTCGTCAAAACGACCAGTCCCCTTCCGACAACGACACCGTCGCAGGCTTCGACCGCGGCAGTTCTTTCGCTGCCAAGGTCATCCCGGAGCTTTATGACGGACATGCTGCTTCCGAATTTGCGCGCGCTAGCCGCTCGCGTCATCCCGCCGATCATCATGCTCACACTGATCTTCGGCATCTGGCAAATTCTATGCATGAAGCCCGGCGCGACGCTGCCGTCGCCGTCGCGCATCTGGTCCGACGCCAAGGACCTGATCGTCGATCCGTTCTTCGTCACCGGCCCGCAGGACATCGGTCTGGGCTGGCGTGTGCTGACATCCTTGCAGCGCGTCGCCGTCGGCTTCGGTTTGGCGAGCATCGTCGGTGTGCTGGTCGGCGCTGTGATCGGTCAGTCGATTTGGGCGATGCGCGGTCTCGATCCGATCTTCCAGGTGCTGCGCACCGTGCCGCCGCTGGCCTGGCTGCCAATCTCGCTGGCCGCGTTCCGCGACAGCAATCCGTCGGCGATCTTCGTGATCTTCATCACCTCGATCTGGCCGATCATCATCAACACCGCGGTTGGCATCCGCAACATCCCGCAGGATTATCGCAACGTCGCCGCCGTGGTGCGGCTCAACCAGCTCGAGTTCTTCTGGAAGATCATGATCCCGTCGGCGGCGCCGTACATTTTCACTGGCCTGCGCATAGGCATCGGCCTGTCGTGGCTCGCCATCGTTGCGGCTGAAATGCTCACCGGCGGCGTCGGCATCGGCTTCTTCATCTGGGACGCGTGGAATTCATCGCGGCTGTCCGACATCTTCGTGGCGCTCGCCTACATCGGCATCGTCGGATTTGTGCTCGATCGCATTGTCGCCTTCGTCGGCAATATCGCGACACGCGGCGTGCAGGCAAGCTAGTGATCCGGTTCTGACATTCGTATCGTATCCTTCGCGGACGCCTTTACGAATGTCAGAACCAAAGGATCACTAGAACCATAGTTTGCTAGTGTCCTTTCGTATCCGACGTTCGCTCGGAAGGCGCTGCAAAGTGAGGCGAACGTCGGATACGGGACACTAGTGGAGAATGACAATGGCTTATCTTCAACTCGATCACATCGACAAGGTGTTCACCCGCGGTTCGACCCAGAGCGAAGTCCTGAAGGACATCAATCTGACCGTGGAGCAGGGCGACTACGTTTCGATCATCGGCCACTCCGGATGCGGCAAGTCCACGCTGCTCAACATCGTCGCCGGGCTCACCAACGCGACCCAGGGCGGTGTGCTGCTCGAAGGCCGCGAGGTGAATTCGCCCGGACCGGACCGCGCGGTTGTGTTCCAGAACCACAGCCTGCTGCCGTGGCTGACGGTCTATGACAACGTTCGTCTCGGCGTCGACAAGGTGTTCGGATCGAGCAAGAGCCGCGCCGAGCGCGACGAATGGGTACTGCACAATCTCAACCTCGTGCAAATGACCCACGCCAAGGACAAGCGGCCATCGGAAATTTCCGGTGGCATGAAGCAGCGCGTCGGCATTGCGCGTGCGCTGGCGATGGAGCCGAAGGTGCTGCTGCTCGACGAGCCGTTCGGCGCGCTGGACGCGCTGACCCGCGCCCATCTTCAGGACTCGGTGATGGCGCTGCATCAGAAGCTCAACAACACGGTGATGATGATCACCCACGACGTCGACGAGGCCGTGCTGCTGTCGGACCGCATCGTGATGATGACCAACGGCCCGAGTGCTCGGATCGGCGAGGTGCTCGAAGTGCCGCTGCCGCATCCGCGCAAGCGGCTCGAACTGGCTTCCAACCCGATCTACCTCAAGTGCCGGCAGCGTGTGCTCGAATTCCTCTACGAACGGCAGCGTTTCGTCGAGGCGGCGTGAATCAGGATTGAAACGAAAGGAGTAGACACCATGACTCCCGCTCAAGTTTCACTTGTTCAGGACAGTTTTGCCAAGGTCGTTCCGATCGCCGATCAGGCGGCGGAAATTTTCTACGGCCGTCTTTTCGAGATCGCACCGCAGGTCAAGCCGCTGTTCAAGGGCGACATGGCCAAGCAGCGCCGCGCGCTGATGGGCACGCTGGGCGTGGTGGTCAACGGCCTTTCCGACCTGCCGTCGGTTCTGCCGGCGGCGAGCGTGCTCGCCAAGAAGCACGTCAGCTATGGTGTCGAGGCGGCGCACTATCCCGTGGTTGGCGCCGCACTGCTGTGGACGCTTGAAAAGGGGCTTGGCGAGGCATGGACGCCTGAGGTTGCCGGCGCCTGGACCGATGCCTACGGCACCTTGTCGGGCTTCATGGTCAGCGAGGCTTACGGCCAGCAGGCGGCCGCGGAATAGGGGGCATAGCCGTGAGCGAACCTCTAGTCATCATCGGCAACGGCATGGCGGCAGCGCGCCTTGTCGAGGAAATGGCGAAGCGCGCGTTGGGCCGCTATGCCATCGCCGTGATCGGTGACGAGCCGCGGCTGGCCTATAACCGCGTGCTTTTGTCGTCGGTGCTGGCAGGCGAGGCGACCTCGCAGGAGATCGAGTTGAAGTCCGCCGCGTGGTGGCGCGATCGCGGCGTGACCGTCACCTACGGCTGTGCGGCGAGCGCGGTGGACCTCGCCACACGTCGGGTGCATCTCGCCAATGGCGCGGAGGTGCCGTTCTCTAAGCTGGTGTTTGCGACCGGCTCGACGCCGCTGCGGTTGCCAGTCCCCGGCTCCGATCTTGAAGGCGTTCACACCTTTCGTGATAGCCGCGATGTCGATCGGCTGCTCGCGCTCGCAGACACCAAGGCTCGCGTCGTGGTGGTCGGAGGCGGACTGCTCGGGCTGGAAGCGGCTTACGGTCTGGCAAAAGCCGGATCGAAGGTCACGCTACTGCACCTGATGGACCGGCTGATGGAGCGGCAGCTCGACGGGCCAGCCGCTGCGCTGCTCAAGCGCCTTGTGGAGATGAAGGGTGTCGAGGTGCTGCTCGGCGCGAACACTAGGCAGATTCTCGGTACCGAAAGGGTTGAAGGCATCGAACTGGCCGACGGACACACCGTCGCGACCGACGCCGTCGTGTTCGCGGCCGGTATCCGCCCGAACGTCGCGCTGGCGAAACAGGCCGGCGTGCCGGTCAATCGCGGGATCGTGGTCGACGACCAGCTCCGCACCGGCAGCGAGAACATCTATGCGCTCGGCGAATGCGCCGAGCATCGCGGTACCTGCTACGGCCTGGTCGAGCCGGCCTATGAGCAGGCTCGCGTGCTCGCCGATCATCTGGCCGACGGCGCCAGGGATTATTCCGGCAGCGTCGTCGCCACCAACTTGAAGGTCTCAGGAGTCAGCGTGTTTTCGGCCGGCGATTTCCTTGCCGCCGACGACAGCGAAACCCTCGTGTTCAACGATGAACGGCGGGGCACGTACAAGAAGCTTGTGGTGGCGGACGGCCGCCTCAGGGGAGCGGTGCTGGTGGGCGACACCCAGGATGCACTTTGGTATCTCGAATTGATCAGGACAACGGCGTCCATCGAAGCGATTCGCGGCGACATCATGTTCGGCCGCGCCATCGCACAACCGAAGGCCGCATAAGATGTCCGGTGATTTCTCTCCTGACCAGAAGCGTTACCTCGAAGGCTTTGTCTCCGGCCTAAGCGCATCGCGCGTGGCCCGGACCAATGCCCCAGCAAAATCCGAGCCGGTCGGACCCGACGCCGTCCATTTCAAGGCGCAGGACCGTGTTGTCGCGGCCGGCGGCAAGCTGGTCGATCAGGAGAAATGGAAGCGCGAGGAACATCCGTTCGATGCCTATTCGCGTCTTGTCAGGCAGGCAGAACACAACGAGGCGCCGAAACCGGCGGACAATTTCCGCTGGCGCTACTACGGTATCTTCTACGTCGCGCCGACGCAGTCGTCCTACATGTGCCGGATGCGGATTCCCAACGGCATCCTCAAGCACTGGCAGTTCGCCAGCATTGCCGATCTCGCCGAGAACTTCGCCGGCCCCTATGCCCATGTGACAACGCGCGCCAATCTTCAGCTCCGAGAGATCGAGCCGAAGAACGCGATCAATATCATCGAGGGGTTGCAGGATCTCGGCCTGTGCTCGCGCGGCTCCGGCGCGGATAACATCCGCAACGTCACCGGCACATCGACGGCGGGCATCGATCCGCAGGAACTGCTGGATACGCGGCCTTTCGCCAGGGC
The DNA here is from genome assembly GCF_021502575.1 of Bradyrhizobium sp. G127. Lineage (NCBI taxonomy): Bacteria > Pseudomonadati > Pseudomonadota > Alphaproteobacteria > Hyphomicrobiales > Nitrobacteraceae > Bradyrhizobium > Bradyrhizobium sp. G127. The sequence goes on along the minus strand of NZ_JAKFGN010000002.1, from coordinate 187,558 downwards.
GTGGCACTATCACATCCTGAACGAGCGGGCTCTGTACGGGCTGCCGCGCAAATTCAACGTCGCGTTCGATGGAGCGGGGCGCATCGCGACGTTGGAAGAAACCAATGACATTGCCTTTCAGGCAGTTGATGTGCGCGAAGGCTTTGGCGTCGAGCCCGGCATCTATTTCCGCCTCGCGCTCGGCGGCATCACCGGCCACAAGGATTTCGCCCGTGATACCGGTGTGATCCTCAAGCCGAATGACGCCATTGGCCTCGCCGACGTCATCGTCCGCGTCTTCATCGAGAACGGCGACCGCACCAACCGCAACAAGTCGCGGCTGAAGTATGTGCTCGACTCCTGGGGCTTCGACAAGTTTCTTTCAGTCGTCGAGGAGCGGTTGGGGCGCAAGCTGGCACGCGTGCCGGCAGAGGCCATCGCGCCGCGTCCGGCCTATGACCGGCTCGCCCATATCGGCGTCCATCCGCAGAAACAGGCGGGCCTGAACTGGATCGGCGTTGCGCTGAAACTCGGTCGCCTGTTGCCGGAGCAGATCCGCGGCCTGGCGAAACTCGCCGCCGATTTTGGCGACGGTGATATTCGCCTCACGGTCTGGCAGAACCTGCTGATTTCCGGCGTCGCAGACGCCAATGTCGCCACCGTCGTGGCCGCCATTGAGGCGCTCGGGCTTGCCGCGGCGACGTCGACGCTTCGCGCGGGCCTGATCGCCTGCACCGGAGCCACTGGCTGCCGCTTCGCTGCTGCCCACACCAAGGAGAACGCCGACGAGATCGCTGCGTGGTGCGAAGATCGCGTGCCGCTGGAAACGCCGGTCAACATTCATCTCACGGGCTGTCACCATTCCTGCGCGCAGCATTATATCGGCGACATCGGCCTGATCGGCGCGCGGGTGCCGATCAACGATGACGGCGATACGGTCGCGGGCTATCACGTCTATGTCGGCGGCGGTTTCGGTCCCGAAGCCGCGATTGCCCGCGAGTTGATCCAGAATGTGAGGGCCGAGAACGCGCCGCAGGCCATCGAACGCGTGTTGAAAGCCTATGTTGCCAATCGTGCATCCAGCGACGAGACATTCCTCGGCTTCGCCAGCCGTTACGATGTCGATGCACTGCGCCAGCTGATCGGCCAGGGAGTCGCGGCATGAACCAGATGTCCCCAGCGCCGAACTTCGAGATCATTCCCGAGACCGCTCCGTTTTCGCCGGAGCAGCGCTCGTGGCTGAATGGCTTTTTCGCCGGACTCGTCTCGCTCGATAACGCCGTAACACCGCTGTCGCCGGAGCAGGGCGCGGCGGTGATGAAGGAAGCCACCGGCGATGGCGACGACGGCGAAGCGCCGTGGCACGACCAGACCATGCCGATCGCCGAGCGCATGAAACTAGCCGAGGGCCGGCCGCTGCGGCGGCGCATGATGGCGGCGATGGCGCAGCAGGATTGCGGCCAGTGCGGCTACAACTGTCACGATTATTCCGAGGTGATTGCCAACAAGAGTGAGGCACGGCTCAACCTCTGCGTTCCGGGCGGTAAGGAAACCGCGCGGATGCTTAAGTCTCTGTACGAAGAACTGGACAAGACACCCGCCGCGGTGGTGCCAGCAATACCCGCGCCAGGCGTCGCAGCTGCATCCGCCGGAGAAGCAGGCCGCTCGCGTGATAATCCGGCGAAGGCATCGTTCCTTTCGCGCCGTCTGCTCAACAAGTCCGGCTCTGACAAAGAGACCTGGCATATCGAGTTCGATCTGGAACAGGCCGGTCTCGATTACGTTGTCGGCGATTCCTTCGGCGTGTTCGCGCGCAACGATCTCGGCCTTGTGGATCAGATCATCGCCATGCTGGGCGCATCGCACATGACGGAGATCAACGGCAAGCCGTTGCGCGACGTGTTGCTCAACGATGTATCGCTATCGCCCGCACCCGATACGCTGTTCGAACTCATCTCCTTCGTCACCGGGGGTGCTCAACGCGAAAAGGCGCGGGCGCTGGCTCATGGTGACGATCCGGACGGCGATGCCGCCAATCTCGACGTGCTGGCAGCGCTGCAAAAATTCTCTGGCGTGCGTCCGCATCCCGAGGCCTTCATTGAAGCGCTGGAGCCGTTGCAGCCGCGGCTCTATTCGATCTCGTCATCGAACAACGCCACGCCGGGGCGATTGTCGCTGACCGTCGATGCGGTGCGTTATGTGATCGGCAAGCGCAAGCGTCTCGGCTTGGCGTCAACGTTTCTGGCCGAACGCATCAATCCCGGCGACCAGCTTGACGTTTATGTGCAGAAGGCCCATGGCTTCGGCCTGCCGCAGGATCCGAACACGCCCATCATTATGATCGGTCCCGGCACCGGCATCGCGCCATTCCGCGCCTTCCTGCACGACAGGCAGGCGACGAAAGCGCCGGGCCGCAACTGGCTATTCTTCGGCCATCAGCGCAGCGATTACGACTTCTTCTACGCCGACGAGTTGAACGCCATGAAGGCGTCCGGTGTGCTGACGCGGCTGTCGCTGGCATGGTCGCGCGACGGCGCGGAAAAGTTCTACGTGCAGGATCGCATGCGCGAGGTCGGACGCGAGTTGTGGACGTGGCTGGCCGACGGCGCGCATGTCTATGTCTGCGGCGACGCCAAGCGGATGGCGAAGGATGTCGAGCGCGCGCTGGTGGACATCGCCGCGCAGTTCGGCGCGCGTACCACCGACGAGGCAATCGCCTATGTGGCCGATCTGAAGAAGAAGGGCCGCTACCAGCAGGACGTCTATTGATGACGAAGGGGAGCGGAACGCGTATTTTGACGGAGATGGTTCGTTCTCTGCCGAGCATCTCGGGAGGAATTTTCTCTCTCGGAAGGCGGGCGGAGGCAACTTTATCGTCTTTTGCCAAGGCTCCTTGTAACCCTCTGACAAAGCGCCACTATATCGCATGTCATGATCGACTGGAGATTGGCGATGAGCGATATTGTGTCAGGGGCGGAAAGCCCGATCCGGACCGGCGCCCGGGTGGCGTCGCAGGAGCAGGACACCCGCATCCATACACTCGCCGTCTACGGAGCGTTCGCGCTGATCGCGGCCATCGTGTTCGGCACGCTGTCCTATCATCCGTTCTAATTCCTGATCTGTTTGTCATGCGGGTGACCGCATGACCGCCGTCGATCTCGACCTCAAATCCACCAAGACCACCTGTCCTTATTGCGGCGTCGGCTGCGGCGTCATTGCGACGCCCGATGGTCGCGGCGGTGCGGCGATCTCCGGCGATCCTGAACACCCTGCCAATTTCGGCCGGCTCTGCTCGAAGGGATCGGCACTCGGCGAAACGTTGGGCCTTGGCGAACGCCTGCTGCATCCGATGATCCGCTGTTCGAACGACAAGTTCGAGCAGGTGGACTGGAGCGACGCCCTCGATCATGTAGCCAACCGCCTGCAACACGTCATCGCCAAGCACGGACCGGGCTCGGTCGCGTTCTATCTGTCGGGGCAATTGCTGACCGAGGACTATTACGTCGCCAACAAGCTGATGAAGGGGTTCATCGGCACGGCGAATGTCGATACCAACTCACGGCTCTGCATGGCTTCGTCGGTTGCCGGTCATCGCCGCGCGTTCGGCGCGGACACCGTGCCGGGCTGTTATGAGGATCTTGATCAGGCTGATCTGCTGGTGCTGGTCGGCTCCAACGCCGCGTGGTGCCATCCGGTGCTGTACCAGCGGATGATCGCCAACAAGCAGAACCGTGGTGCGCGCATTGTGGTGATCGACCCGCGCCAGACTGAGACTGCCGGCGATGCCGATCTGTTTCTCGGGCTCAAGCCCGGCACCGACACCGCATTGTTCAGCGGATTGCTGACGTATCTCGCAGACCATGGCGCGGTGGATCAGGCTTATATCGCCGCGCACACGAGCGGTTTCGAGGATGCGCTCGTCAAGGCGCGCCGCATCGCCGGCAGCATCACCGCGACCGCGCTGGCGACAGGGTTGTCCGAATCCGATGTAGCCACATTCTTTCAGATGTTCGCGACCACGCCGCGTGCGGTCACGCTGTATTCGCAGGGCGTCAACCAGTCGGCGCAGGGTACCGACAAGGTCAACGCCATCATTAATTGCCATCTCGCGACCGGGCGTGTTGGCGAGGTCGGCGCGTCGCCGTTCTCGCTGACCGGCCAGCCGAACGCGATGGGCGGCCGCGAGGTCGGCGGTCTCGCCAACCAGCTCGCGGCGCATATGGGCTTTACGCCGCCGGATATCGATCGCGTACGCCGGTTCTGGAAAGCGCCGCACATAGCGACCCATGAAGGGCTGAAAGCCGTCCAAATGTTTCAGGCCATCGGCCGCGGCGAGATCAAGGCGCTGTGGGTGATGGGCACCAACCCGGCGGTATCGCTGCCGAATGCAGACGCAGTGCGCGCAGCCATGCGCAAGCTCGACCTGCTGGTGATCTCGGAGAATGTGCAGTCCAACGACAGCGTGAATTCCGGCGCGCATGTGCTGTTGCCCGCGCACGCTTGGGGCGAGAAGTCCGGCACGGTGACCAACTCCGAACGCCGAATCTCGCGGCAGCGCGCGTTTCTACCGGCACCAGGACAGGCTAAGCCGGACTGGTGGGCGATGAGCGAGGTTGCCAAGCGCCTCGGCTACGGTGCGGCTTTCGCCTACACGTCGGCCGCCGATATTTTCCGCGAGCATGCCGACCTCTCGGCGTTCGAGAACAACGGCAGCCGCGACTTCGACATCGGGGCGGTCAGGTCTGTTTCCGAAACCGAATTCGATGGCATGAAGCCGTTCCTGTGGCCGATGCGGGAAGGCGCCACGGAGCCGACGCCGCGCTTCTTCGCTGACGGCGGCTTCTTCACCAACGATCATAAGGCCCGCTTCATCGCGCCCGACATGCCGATGTTGCGTGGCGAAACCTCGTCCGCGCGGCCGCTGCGCCTGAACACCGGGCGTATCCGCGACCAGTGGCACACCATGACGCGGACCGGCATGAGCCCGCGGCTCGGCCAGCATCTGCCGGAGCCTTATGTCGAGATTCATCCGGCGGATGCTGCGCAGGCAGACCTCGTCGACGGCGGCTTCGCGCGGCTCGCGACCGATCTCGGGCAATGCATTCTCAAGGTCGTGGTCAGTGAGCGTCAGCAGCGCGGCATGCTGTTCGCGCCGATCCACTGGAGCGCGGAGAATTCCGCGTCGGGCCGTATCGGCGCACTGGTCGCGCCGTTCACCGATCCGTTCTCCGGTCAACCCGAGAACAAGGCTACGCCGGTCGCGATCGAGGCGTTTGCCTTCACCCAGCGCGGCTTCGTGCTGTCGCGCAAGCAAATGGCTTTTCCCAAGGGTGTGTGGTGGGCGCGCGTCGCCGTCACCGGCGGTTATGGCTACCTTCTGGCCAGCAACGCCGAGTTGGCAACGTGGAAAACCTTTCTCGCGCCGCAGGATGAGGCGCGTCACATCGCCGAATACGAGGATGCTGCGCGCAGCGTTTATCGCGCGGCGCAATTTTCCGATGACGTTATGGATGCGTGTTTGTTCATCGGGCCGGCGGCGGACGCGCCGGACTGGGATGCCATGAAAGCTGTGTTCGCGGCGGAGACGATCAGCGACGAGCAGCGGCGGCTGTTGCTCTCGGGCAAGTCCGCCGACGGCGTGACCAGCGACGGTCCGGTGGTCTGCGCCTGCTTCGGTGTCGGACGAACGACGATCTGCGGTGCGATCGGTAACGGCGCGCGCACGGCGGCCGAGATCGGCGCAAAGCTCAAGGCCGGCACCAATTGTGGCTCGTGTATTCCGGAACTGAAGCGGCTCATCGCGCAGACGGATGCACCGCAGCCGCTGACCGCTAGCGTCGCGAGCTGAACGGCGCCACCTTGATACCGCTGTACTCCAGCTCCGCGCGTACCTGACGCGCAATGTCCACCGCGCCCGGCGTGTCGCCGTGGATGCACACGGTATCGATCTTCACCTTGATGATCTTGCCCGACGCCGCCGTGATCGCGCCGTCCTGCACCATGCGCACCACGCGCTGCGCGATCTGTGGTGCGTCGTGCAGCACGGAGCCTGGCTTGCTGCGTGACATCAATTGCGCATCGTCCTCATAGGCGCGGTCGGCGAACACCTCGGAGATCAGGTTCAATCCGGCGGCTTCGCCGGCACGTTCCAGCGCGGTGTTCGGCAGCACCACGAAATACAGTTTCGGATCGACCGCCTTGATCGCCGCCGCAATGGCGCGTGCGGTCATGTCATCCACGCAGCCGACGTTGGAGAGCGCGCCATGCGCCTTGACGTGGGTGACCTTGTGGCCGGCGAGTGCGGCCACCGCCTGCAGCGCGCCGATCTGGTAGGCCACCATGGTCTCGATCTCGGACTTTGTCAGGCCGGGGACTGGCCTCCGCCCGAAACCGTGCAGGTCGCGGTAGCCCGGATGAGCGCCGATGCTGACGCCGCGCTCTTTTGCCAATGTCGCGGTCTTGAGCATGATGTCGGAATCGCCGGCATGGAATCCGCAGGCGACGTTGACGCTGCTGGCGAGGCCGAGCATCGCCTCGTCATTGCCCATGTTCCATGCGCCGAAGCCTTCGCCGAGATCGCTGTTCAGATCGACTGTCATGGCTGTGCCTGTGCGAAATTAAGGATCGATGGCATTGATGGCGGCGCCCGCGACATTGGCCTGTTGCAGTTCGGCGAGATTGAGGCTGGAGCCGCCGGCGGCATGAACGCGGTCCGGCAACACGTGCAGGAATTCCGCCACCTTGCGTGCTTCGGTCTGCGCGTCCGCGACGCTGACGGCCTTGAAGCGAAAGGTCGAGCCTGCGGGCATCTGGGCTAAGCGACCGAGATCGGCGCTGATAACGGTTGCGATCTTCGGATAGCCGCCCGTCGTGCCATGATCGGCCATCAAGGCGATGGGCTGGCCGTTGCCGGGCACCTGAATGCTGCCGTGAACCGCGCCGTCCGAGACGATATTGTGGCCGCCGGGATGCACAACCTTCGGGCCTTCGAGCCGATAGCCCATGCGGTCGCTGGTGGCCGAGATGCGCCAGTCGCTATTGAGAAACACCTCGCAAGATGCGCCGAACTCGTCGTCCTGAGGTCCCATCACCACGCGGATCGGCGTCTGCGGCTGATCGAAAGCGTCGAGTGCGCGTTCGTGAGGCGCAATCTGCGCGGTGCCGACATCGAGCACGTCACCCGCCTGCAACGGACGGGGGAAGGGGCTGCCAAGACCGGCGCGCGCATTAACCGAGAGGCTGCCGAACACGGGCTCGCCTGCAATGCCGCCCTCAATGGCGAGATAGCTGAACACGCCGTTACGTGCGGGCCCAAGATTGAGTGTTTCGCCCTCTGCGATCAGCGCGGTCTCGTTGAGTGGGAACGGAGTGCCAGCAATGTTCGCGACGCGCGCTGCGCCTGACACCGCGATGCGGATCGCGCCGTTGCGCGCCGTGAACGATGCGCCGAACGGGCCGATCTCGATGGCGGCGGCGAACGGCTTGTTTCCTGCAAGACGATTGGCCATGGCGAGCGCGACGTGATCCATCGCGCCGCTGGTGGTGAGCCCGTAGCGCTGCGCGCCGAAGCGCCCGGCATCCTGTACGGAAGTCACGGGGCCGACGGTGAGGGCGACAAGCTGGCTCATGACGCGATCAATTCGGCGACGATGTCGCCGCGCTCGGCGGCGCGGTTGAGGGCGTCGAACTCCTTGGCGTCGATGGCGTGAAAATGGACCGCATCGCCGGGCTCCATCAGGAACACCGGATCGCGATGCGGATGGAAGGTACGCACGGGCGTGCGCCCCAGAAGGTGCCAGCCGCTCGGCGCCGCGAGACATTGCACGCAGGCCTGCACGCCGCCAATGGAAATGGTGCCGGGCGGCGTTGCGGTGCGCGGGCTCTCGCGCCTTGGGGTGGCGATCGAAGGATCGAGACCGCCGAGATAGGCGAAGCCGGGCGTGAAGCCGATCATCGCTACGCGATACTCGCTGCCGCTATGTTTCGCGATCACATCCGACGTAGAGATGTTGTGCGCGCGCGCGACATCGTCGAGATCGAGGCCGTATTCGCCGCCATAGACCACCGGCACGCGCCACCGCCGAACGACGGCCTCAGCCGGAACAGGTAGTTTCGCGAGCGCGAGAAGTTTCTGGGACAGCGCCGCGTAGCCGATCCGGACTGGATCGTAATGAACCAGCAGGGAGCGATAGGTCGGAACGGTTTCCAGAACGCCACCAATGGCTTCGCGGGCAACATTGCGGTCGAGGTTCAGGACCTGCCGGTTGATCGCCGGATCGATGCTGCGGCCGAATTCGACGACGAGAGCCATGTCGCCGGACGGCAGGATGCGGGGCAAGGCACTGGGCGAAGCGGTGGTCATCGATCGGTTGTTGAATCTCGCAGACGGGTTTCTGTTGTCCGATAAATGGGCTCGAATGGCAAATAAGTGGTGGTTATCGCAACGCATAAATGAGCATTACCGCTCACGCGATTGTCGCCTTGACGCCATGCCGGGCTTTCGCAACAAGGCGTGGCACACCACACCGGAGTTTCTCTCATGTCGCTCTCGCCCGAAGCCGTCGCAACGCTCAAAAAGATCACAACCGCCACCATCACGACCATCCTTCTCAAGAAGGGTCTTCGCAATGTGTGGCTGCGCGGATCGCGTCCACTGCGTCCGGGGCAGGAGCGTCTGGTCGGTCCAGCCTTTACCTTGCGCTTTGTACCGGCGCGCGAGGATCTGGCGACGCCGGAATCCTGGTCGAAGCCGATTTCCACTCGCACGGCCATCGAGGCGATGCCGGCTGGCTGCATCGCCGTGGTCGATGCCATGGGGATTACCGATGCAGGCATCTTCGGTGACATCCTGTGTGCGCGCATGGCCAAGCGCGGCGTCACCGCGCTGGTGACGGATGGTGTGGTGCGTGATCTCGAAGGCGTGCTGGGAACCGGTTTGCCGGTGTGGTGTGACGGCGCGGCTGCTCCGCCGTCGGTTGCCGGGTTGACGTTCGTGAACTGGGGCGAACCGATCGGCTGCGGCGGTGTCGCGGTGTTTCCGGACGACGTGATTGTGGCCGATCAGGATGGCGCGGTGCTGATCCCGCAAGCGTTTCTCGACCTCATTCTGACGGAAGGCCCGGAACAGGAAGCGATGGAGGGCTGGATCGTCAACCAGGTCAACAACGGCGCGGCGTTGCCCGGCCTCTATCCGATGAACGCGGAAACCAAGGCGCGCTATGCCGCGTCGAAGAAGTAACGCGAAACAATATTAGATTCTGGCGCGGCGCCAGCCGACGACTGTCGCCTCGACCAGACTTCCGGATTCGCTGTTGCGCCATTCGCCATTCACGCGACGGCATGAAAACGGCAGTTGATAGGTCCCGCTCTTGTCTTCGCACAGCACCTGAACCGCTTCTTCGGGAGACGGCTCTCCGTTGCCGTCGAACTCCGCAAGCCGCTGTAAACGTGTGGCCATCGGCAATTCTCCTTCCACGCATAAAATGCGTCGGCGCCACGAACTGTCCCGGCGCCTGAAACCACAATGAGTCCGGGAGATTTGCGTTTTTCCTGTGACGTTGGGCCATGTAGTCACAATGGAACCGGCAGGTGGATTTTGCGTCAAAGCACCGGAGTTTCGGCGATCGGAACAAGCATTGATTTACGTCTTTCCGCCGACCATCCGCGGCGGAAAGGAGTCGAACCATGCGGCAATTCATTCTCGCAATTATCGGTGTGGGCGGCCTGTTTCTGCTTGCGGGCGCTATGCGGAACCGGGGCTGGTACTTGGCCGATCAGGTTTGTGCTCAGGGAGCAATCCTGTGCGACAATCCGGGATGGGTGGTGGCCATCAGCGCGGTGCTGGTGTTTGTTGCGACCATCCAGACTATCGCGAAAACGTGAGGGGATGATCGGACTACATCGCAAGCGTCAGAATAAATTCGTCGGCCGCGGCTGCTTGCGGACCAGTGGCTGACATGTTCGCGTCAGTTGCGGGATCGCGAGTATCGATCTCTGCCGGGCGAACCTGCATATTGCGCGCGGCCTGCGCGAATGCCGGCTGCTCAAAGCGCTTCGCGCCTTCCGCGTCGATCGCAAAGAGAGCCCGGTATTTGACGAGGTCGCTGTCGTCGATCATCACAAAGGTACGATTGTCGAGCACACGCCAGTGTCCGTCGGCACGCGCCGTGACGACGGCATGATCTTCACCGGTCGCGGTTTCACGAATGATGACGAGACGAAGATCTTCCGCTGGAACGCCGGCCGCGCGCAGTGCCACCAGCTTCGCAATCGCATAGTCCTCGCAATCGCCAGCTCCTGACGCGAGGGTGGCCAGCGGCGATGCCCAGCGGTCCTCGACGCCGTATTGCGCACGATCGCTAACCGGACGGATCGCCAGGTTGATCGCGCGATTGACCTCGCCGAGCCGGGCGAGACCCTGCCGGGCTGCGGCGGCTTTCACGATCTCGAGAAACCGCAGCGCGGGGCGGGAGGCGCAATGAGTCGGATCGTTTGCGCAACCGGCGATGATGCTGGCTTCCGCGGCAATGGCGCGTTCGACCTCCACCCACTTGGCGCGGAGCGGCCCCTCGCTGACCATGGATGTCGGAAGCCCGAAAGGCTCCGAAGTAAGGGCTGATTGATTTTCCAGGGGGCCGGCAAAGCTGTCAGGCGGCGCGTAGGCTGCCGCATGAGCGCTTTCGCACAATACATTGATAGCAAGCACAAATGCCAAAGCGCCTGCGCGCGCAGTGATGAAAACAGACATGTGACGCCCCTTGTCCGGGCATCGGCTTGCAATGGTCTGCGCGCTCGTGCCCGGATCTTTTCGACACAAGCTGTAGAGTGCGGACGCTTTTCAGCGCCTTAAGCGGAAGGGCAAGGTGTGATTTGGATTCAAATATGAGGAACTAGTGCTGAGCAGATTGTGTAAAATTGGAAATAGGGCTAATGGCGGTCGGTCTTATCTATAAATCTGCAAATGTCCTAGTAATCATAATATATCTGACAAAAGATCCGGTAAAATATAGCTATAGACTCGATGAAAGAAAGATATTTCCGCATTTTTGCGATGCCTGTAGTCCCATTTATAGGTTCGATTTGCCGCTGATGGCTGTTGCGGGTTTCGTGCGAGGTCGCAAATATCGATTTAAACTCATGGATTTGGAATACGTAGCCGCGCTTACTCCGTCACCCGGAAGCAACTTTACTTAAAATTCGCGAGTTGAATCAGATCGTTTGGGTCAATCCGCTATGGACTTGCACCCTTTGATGCTATGAATCCGGCCTTATCGATTTCTTAAGATTAAATTTTTTTTGCGCGGGCGGGCTCCATTGAATTTTGCTGGACCATTTGACGCCAGATCCCTGACCGACTCCCCAGTTTCGCTGGGTGGAGAGGGTTTTTCGTTCGGCGCAAAGCCCGGATTCGTTCAGCATCATCCGTCGGATGCCTACATTGTCATACCCGATGCCCATCTGCTGTTTTCGGGCACCTACGTGCGAATCGGCAATGACCTCATCATCTCGGGCGCCGATCAGAAATTTGTGGTCGGAAATTACTTCAAGGGCGAAACACGGCCGTCGTTGTCGTCGGCTGATGGCGCGACGCTGTCCGGCCAGATTGTGGATGCGCTGACCGGCCATGTTCATGTCGCGCAGGCCGGGGCTGCGCCCGCCGCCGCTCAGGTGATCGGGCATGTTCTGAAAATGTCAGGCAGCGCCACGGCGGTCCGGAACGGCGTGTCGATCGAACTCCACATCGGCGATGCCGTTCAGAAGGGCGACGTGATCCAGACCGGATCGGATTCCTCCATCGGCATGACATTCGTCGACGGCAGCGCATTCGGCATGACGTCGAATGCGCGCATGGTGCTGAACGAGATGATCTACGATCCCAACGGATCGTCGAATTCGTCGCTGATCAGCCTCGTCCAGGGCACGATCACCTTCGTCGCCGGCCAGACCGCCAAGAACGGCAACATGCGTGTCGAGACGCCCGTTGCCACCATGGGCATTCGCGGCACGGCGGTGCTGGTGGAAATCGCGGCCGACAACGGTCCGACCAAATTTTCCGTGCTGGTCGAACCTGACGGGCACACCGGCTCCTACAACCTCTATGACAAGGCTTCAGGTCAGTTGATCGGCACCGTGTCGCAGGCCGGGCAGGTGACGTTCGTTTCGGTCGGCGGCATCGGCCAACCGCCGACGGCGATCGAGCAACTCAAGACGCTTCAGGACCAGCAGCAGGAAAAGGCACTGATCCAGCAGGTCTTCCAGCTCTATTTTCCGAACTACAATCCGGATAACTCCAATCCGAAATCGCAGAAATTCGGATCATCGAGTTATAACAACCTGGCTGACATCGTGTTCACGACGTCGACGTTTAATCAGCAGACGTTCCTGAACCAGATTGAGTTGCGTTTTGCCGTGACCGATCCGGTGACCGGGGTCGTCACCTATCAGAACCGGATTTTTTACAATACCAAGGCGGTATTCTCCGCAGATATGGTGACGGCAGAGCAGTCCACTGTATCATCCGTCAAGACGTTCAAGATTTCGGATGTCGTCCATATTGACGATCCCGATATCGGTAGTCAGCCGTTCTACGACACCGCGACCCCTTTTGTCCCCGGCAGCGCCGTAATCAAGAGCGCGGTTAGCAGCAATCCCAATCTGGATGCGAATTTTCTCTCGCAGTTCCTGCACATCGATCAGGAAACCGGTGATGTTTCATTTGATCGCCTCGGCTTCAACTTCCTGGGCCAAGGTGAAACCGCGACCTTCGTACTGCAGGTAATGTCGCGGTCCGGTCCCGATTCCGCGCTGGTTCTGATTTCGATCATCGTCACTGGCGACAACGACATACCAAACGGCCCGCCGACTATTGTTGTCGGACCGGTGACGGTTGTTACCGGTGAGGTCAAGGAAGATGCGAGCGTCACGCCTAGCAACACCGTCGCGAGCAACGGAACGATCACATTCCAGGACGTTGATCTGACCGACACGCATACTGTCTGTCATGAGTTTACGTCGTCGTGCTCGACGTTGCCTGGTTTTGTGACGGGGCAGCATCTCGGAACATTTACGATCGGTCTCGATCCAGAGAATACAACTGATACCATCAATACCGGAACGGTTCAGTGGCACTTCTCGCTGCCCGACGACGATCCGGTCCTGCAATCGCTTGCCGAGGGGCAGACGATTACGCAGGTCTACACGATCACGATCAAAGACGTTCACGGGGCCTTTGTTACACAGGATGTGACAATCACAATCAGGGGCACCAACGATGTGCCGGTATTTACCTTGGATTTGGCTGGCGGGGTCACCGAGACGTCCGGCACCCCACTGAATTCTACGCCTTTGACCGATAGTGGCGTCATCACTTTTACCGACATCGATCTGAGCGATACGCATGCGGTGTCGGCGATTGGCACGTTCGTACCGGCGAATGCTGGTGATGTGGCACTAGGCTTGCTGACGGCCGTAAGGGATAGCGATACGACGAACGGCACCGGTGGCAAAATCACGTGGACCTACAGTGTCGATCCGGCCAATGTCGAATATCTCGCCGCGGGCCAGAAGGTGACCGAAAACTTCACGATCACGATCGCCGATGGCACCACTGGCGGTGCGCCCATCACCCAGACCATCCAAGTCGTCATTACCGGAACGAACGATGCGCCGGTGATCGATGCGATCGCCGCTACGTCGTTGAACGAACAAGCCAATACCTGTCCGCTGCTGGCGTCGCCTATCCATGTCACGTTCACCGATGTCGACCTCACCGACGTGGGCCATACCGCAACCATCACCGCAGTCGTCGCAACGGGTGTGACCGCTGGACTCGCGCTGGATACTGACGCGCTGAAAGCGCTTGTGACTCCGGGCGTGGTATCGAAGCTCTCGGGAGATTCGAGTGGATCGGTTGATCTTGGATTTTCCGCGCCGTCCACGGCATTCGACTACCTGGCCGCAGGCCAAACGCTGAATCTGACCTACACGGTCGCCATCAACGACGGCGACGGCGGGACCACGCCTGCAACGTTTGACATCACCATCACCGGAACCAACGATGCGCCGGTGGTCGATGTGGTCGCCGCGACGTCGTTGAACGAGCAAACCGATACTTGTCCGCTGCTGGCGTCGCCTATCCATGTCACGTTCGCCGATGTCGATCTCGCCGACGCAGGCCACACCGCGTCGATCACCGCAGTCGTCGCAACGGGCGTGACCGACGGCCTCGCGCTGGATACTGACGCGTTGAAAGCGTTGGTAACTCCGGGCGCGGTATCGAAACTCTCGGGAGATTCGTGTGGATCGGTTGATCTTGGATTTTCCGCGCCGTCCACGGCTTTCGATTATCTGGCGGCCGGCCAGATCCTAACGCTGACGTATATAATCTCCATCAGCGACGGAAATGGCGGCGTCACGCCTGCAACGTTTGAGATCACCATCGCTGGAACCAACGATGCGCCGATGGTGACGGCGGTCACTAAATCGGTCGTCGATACGGCTGCAATCGACACCTTTGCCGACCAGACCGGTACGCTCGTCGGTAGCGATGTCGACCACGGCGAGACAGCCGGGCTGACTTACGCGGCGTTCGATGGAACAAACTACGTCAACAGCGCGATTGTCGGCGTCTACGGCGCGCTGACGGTCAATGTCGACGGCACCTACAGCTATGTGGCCAACGCTGCGGCGATCAACGCGCTGGGTGCCGGGAACTACGTCGATACGTTCATCGTGCAAACCAAAGACATTCACGGCGCGGCCGGCACCGCGACATTCCAGGTCAACGTTACCGGCGCTAACGACGCGCCGACGGTCGGTGCCGCCCTGACTCTTAATACGACTGAAGGCAGCGCGCCGGTCGTCAAGGACTTGCTTGAAGGGGCCGCTGACGCCGATATCGGCGACACGCTGAGCGTCACCAATCTCAGTTATACGATCGACGGAGTTGCGGCGGGGTCTGCCACGCCGCCGGGCGTCCTTGTTTTCCCGGACGCGGGGACGATCAAGATCAATGTGGACGGTGCACATCCTGCCTTCGACCATCTGGCGGCGGGGGAGACCCAGACGATTCTCGTCAGTTACGATGTCACCGATGCTCATGACGCGACTGTCGCGCAGACTGAAACTATTACTGTCACCGGCGCGAACGACCGGCCTGTGCTCGGCGCGGGCCAGAACCTTACGACGATTACTGAGAATGACACGGCGAATGGCGGGCAACTTGTCAGTTCGTTCGCCACCGCCATTGCCGACGCGGACGATGGCTCGGTGAAGGGAATTGCGATCACCGGCTTCACGAGCCAGCATGGGCATTGGGAATACTCGATCAACAATGGCACGAGTTGGACTGCGTTCGGCGCATATTCGTTATCGTCCGGGTTGTTGTTGACGCTCGACGACAAGGTGCGTTTCGTTCCGGATGGCGGCCACGGCGGCTCAAATACCTTGACCTACGTTGCCTGGGACCAGACCACCACCGCAACTCATGGCCAGACGACAAGCATTTCCGGCGGGCTGCATTCCGATCCATTCTCGCAGGGCAGTCAGACCGCGACACTGACGGTAACGGATGTCAATGACGCACCGGTACTGAACGTCATGAATCACTATGTGGTGGAGACGTTCGATCCGCCAGGTCCTTCGGCCACATACACATCGACGATTCATAATCTGATTGCCTCCGATGTCGATGGTGGCGATTTCGAGTCATTCACGCTGACGGCCACCGCCGAACACGGCACGTTGTCATTGGCCGGATCGGGATCAGGAGTTGTTGTCAGCAATAGCGGAACCGCTTCGCTTACGGTCAGCGGGCTGCTTGGATCTCTCAACGATGCGCTTGCGCAGGGCGTCAGCTACACGTCGGGCCTGAACGACGCGAACGTTGAGCAGGTGACCGCCGTGCTGACCGACAGCCACGGCGCGTTTGATACGGTGAATTTCATATTTCCGCAGCATGGTTCGGGTTTATCCGGTGTTGTGGACGTTCATGGCACCGCCGGGCGAGATGTGATTACCTCCAATTTCGGTTCTAATAACCTTTGGGGGGAGGCAAGTAACGACGTCTTCGTATTCAAGGGAATGTTGGGCAACGACACGATCGAGGATTTCCATCACGGCGAAGACCTTATTGCGCTTGCGCAAAGCGGCATCGCGGACTTCGCCGATTTGCTCGCACATACGACCGACGTCAGCGGTAACGCCGTGATCGCGAATCCGCTGGTAGGTTCTGGCAGCATTACGATCACCGGCGTCGAAAAAGCACAGCTCGCGGCGTCCGATTTCCATTTCGTGGTCTGATGAGTACCGCTCCGCAGTCCGGAAAATCCGAACTCGGTGCTTCGCTGCGCGCCTGCCGCAGCGCGTTCGTCGGCGTCGGCGTGATGAGCTGCGTCATCAACGTTCTCTATCTGACGGGCTCGTTCTTCATGCTCGAGGTCTACGACCGCGTGCTGCCGAGCCGCAGCGTTCCGACACTGGTCGGCCTGATCGTGCTGGCGGGAGGGCTCTACGTCGTGCAGGGCATCCTCGACCTGATCCGTAGCCGCATCTTGATCCGGATCGGATCGACGCTGGACGAAATGCTGAGCCGCCGGGTCTATGACATCGTTGTGCGGATGCCGCTGCTGATCGGCAACCGCAGCGAGGGTCTTCAGCCGCTGCGCGACCTCGATAACGTCCGCTCGTTCCTGTCCGGTATGGGGCCGGGCGCGCTGTTCGACCTGCCCTGGCTGCCGCTCTATCTCGCGATCTGTTTTGCCTTCCATCCCCTGATCGGTGTCACCGCCTTGGTCGGCGCCGTTATCCTGATCGCGCTGACGATCCTGACGGAATACCTCACCCACGAGCCGATGAAGCGCTCGACCGGCTTGGCCATGCGGCGGCAGGACCTTGCGCTGGCCAGTCGCCGCAATGCCGAAGTGCTCACCGCCATGGGCATGGCGGGTCGTGTGGGAAAGCACTGGGAAAGCTCCAACCGGGATTATCTCGCCAGTAACCAGCGGGCGAGCGACGTCGCGGGCGGCCTCGGCGCCATCGCCAAGGTGATGCGCATGATGCTTCAATCCGCCGTGCTGGGCGTCGGCGCATATCTCGTCATCAACCAGCAGGCGACGGCCGGCATCATCATCGCAGGTTCGATCCTGAGCGCTCGGGCGCTGGCGCCGGTCGATCTGGCCATTGCGCACTGGAAGGGCTTTGTCGCCGCGCGGCAAAGCTGGCATCGCCTCAACCGGCTGCTCGGCATGATGCCGGAGCAGGATGCGCCGACGCTGCTGGAAGCTCCGTCCGGCAAGCTGTCCGTCGAGGCGCTGACCGTCAGTCCGCCAGGTGAGCAGAAGGCGGTGGTCCACGACGTTACGTTCGCTCTGGACGCCGGTCAGGCCGTCGGCGTCATCGGCCCCAGCGGTGCCGGTAAATCCTCGCTGGTGCGCGCGCTGGTGGGCGTCTGGCAGCCGCTGCGCGGCAAGGTACGGCTTGACGGCGCGGCGCTCGATCAATGGTCGCCGGAGATCCTCGGCCGCTATATTGGCTACCTTCCGCAGGACGTTGAACTGTTCGCCGGCACCATCGCGCAGAACATTTCGCGGTTCGAGGACAATGCATCGTCCGACGACATCATCGCCGCGGCGCGCGACGCGCGCGTCCATGACATGGTCATCGGCATGAAGGACGGCTACGACACCCAGATCGGCGATCAGGGCAGCGTGCTCTCCGCAGGGCAGGCGCAACGGGTCGCGCTGGCCCGCGCGCTCTACGGGAATCCGTTCCTCGTGGTGCTGGATGAACCGAACTCCAATCTCGACAGCGAAGGCGACGTGGCGCTGAACAAAGCGGTTCTCGCGGTTCGCGAGCGCGGCGGCGTGGTGGTGGTCGTGGCGCATCGCCCGGTCGGCATCGAGAGCGTCGATCAGGTTTTGGTCCTGAAGGACGGACGGGTGCAGGCGTTCGGCCCGAAGGACAGCGTTCTCGGTCAGGTGCTGCAACGTCCCGTGGCGGTGCCATCCGCGATCAAGATCGTGTCGGACAAGGGAGGAGCGCAATCGTGAAAGGGCCAAGCCTCGCTGGCACCGAGAGCGTCATCCGCCGCCTCTTGAACGCGGTGCTTTCGCCGCTGGATCGTCTCTCGATTTTCAAGAGTCTCGACCAGCCGGGTTCGCGCGGTTCGATCCGCTTTCATCTGATCGTGGGCCTCGTCGTGGTTACGCTGTTGACCTGTGGACTGGGCGGCTGGGCCTCGACGGCGCAAATCTCCGGCGCGCTGATCGCGCCGGGCTCCATCGTGGTCGATTCGAACGTCAAGAAAGTGCAGCATCCGACCGGCGGTGTTGTCGGTGAGGTGAGGGCGCGTGACGGCGATCGCGTCAAGGCCGGCGATGTCGTGGTGCGCCTCGACGATACGATCACCAAGGCGAGCCTCGCGATCGTCACCAAGGGTCTCAACGGGCTTCTGGCGCGCAGGGCGCGGCTGCTGGCCGAGCAGGACGGCGCGGAGCGGATTACGTTTCCGCCGGAATTGATGGAGTCGTTCGCCGATCCCGAGGTGCAGTCGCTGATCGGAAACGAGATCAAGCTGTTTCAGGTCCGCTCATCGGGGCGTGTCGGCCAGAAGGCCCAGCTCAAGGAACGCATCTTGCAACTCCGGGAAGAGATCGGCGGCCTGGAAGCACAGGAAAACGCCAAGTCGCGCGAGATCGAACTCATCCAGAAAGAGCTTGTGGGCGTCCGCGATCTGTTCGCCAAGAACCTCGTGCAGATCTCCCGGCTGACGGTGCTTGAACGGGACGCCGCACGGCTGGACGGAGACCGTGCGCAGTTCGTCGCCCAGAAGGCGCAGGCAAAGGGCAAGATCACAGAAATCGAATTGCAGATCATCCAGATCGACAAGGATCTCTCCAGCGAAGTCTCCAAGGAGATGCGCGAGATCAACGACAAGATCGGCGAATTCGTCGAGCGCAAAGTCACTGCCGAGGATCAACTGCGCCGCATCGACATCCGCGCGCCGCAGGACGGCATGGTGCTGCAGTCCACAGTGCATACGGTGGGCGGCGTCATCACTGCCGGCGACGCCGTCATGCTGATCGTGCCGGAATCCGACAATCTGTCGGTCGAGGCCAAGGTCAATCCGCAGGACATCGACCAGTTGCGGATCGGGCAGAAGACGCTGCTGCGGCTTTCTGCCTTTAACCAGCGCACCACGCCCGAATTGAATGGGACGATCAGTCGCATCTCGCCGGACACCACCGTCGACCAGCGCACCGGCCAAAGCTATTACACCATCCGCGTTTCCTTGCCTCCGGCGGAGGTTGCGAAGCTGGGAGATGTCAAACTGATTCCCGGCATGCCGGTTGAGGCTTTTGTGCAGACCGGCGAACGTACCATGATATCCTATCTCGCGAAGCCGCTGAGCGACCAGCTCATGCGCGCGTTCCGGGAAAAGTGACGGATATCGGTCTGCGGCATGGTGCATGGCGTCCTGAAATCGGCGGTCCGTTTCCTCGCCCGCCTGCGGCACTACGCGAGGCTGTTCGGCTACGCGCGAATGCTGTGTATCCTGCTGCTGATCGCGCTGCTCGGCGTGCGCGTGGCTGATCCGATTCCGCTAGAGGAATTACGCGTCCGCACCTTCGACGGCTATCAGATCCTTCAGCCGCGTAACACGACGCAACGTCCGGTCGTCATTGTTGATCTCGATGAAAAGAGTCTCGCGAAGTTCGGGCAATGGCCGTGGCCGCGAACGCGCGTCGCCGATCTCGTCAAGCGCCTGACCGATCTCGGCGCAGCTGCGATCGCCTTCGATATTGTCTTTGCGGAGCCGGACCGGCTGTCGCCAGCCCTTGTGGCTGATTCATTCCGCGATCTCGATGAAGATAGCCGCGCCAAGTTGCGGACGCTGCCCAGCAACGATCAGGTGTTCGCCGACGTGTTACGACAATCGCCTTCCGTTCTCGGTGAATCCGGTTTGCCGAAATTTGTGCCGCAGCCTGATCTGAAACTGCCGTTGACCGGATTAGCGACCCTGGGCGGCGATCCGCGCCCGTTCCTGCTCAACTTCCCCGGCTTGCTTCGCAACGTCCCCATTCTCGAGGAAGCGGCGCCGGGACGGGGGCTGTTCACGATCCGCACCGAACGCGACGGCATCGTACGGCGCGTCCCGATGATC
Organism: Bradyrhizobium sp. G127; assembly: GCF_021502575.1. NCBI lineage: Bacteria > Pseudomonadati > Pseudomonadota > Alphaproteobacteria > Hyphomicrobiales > Nitrobacteraceae > Bradyrhizobium > Bradyrhizobium sp. G127. Next base: position 167,418 of record NZ_JAKFGN010000002.1, on the reverse strand, counting down.
ATGGAGGCGCAGGGCGAACTGATGCCCTCGCTGACATTCGAGATGCTGCGCATCGTCACCAAATCCGACACCATCCTCGTCAAATCCGACGAAGCCGGCGTCAAAAGCGTGGCCGTGCCGGGGTTTGAAATCCCGACCGATCGCAACGGCCAGCTCTGGGTGCATTTCGCCAAACATGATGCGGCTCGTTACGTGTCCGCGGCCGACGTGCTGGATGGCACAATCGGTCCGGACAAGATTTCCCGCAAGCTGATTCTGATCGGCACCTCGGCCGTCGGATTGCTGGACGTCAAGACCACGCCGCTCGATCCGGTGATGCCTGGCGTTGAGGTCCACGCACAGGTCTTGGAAAGCGCGTTGACGCGTTCGGTGTTGTCGCAGCCGAACTACGCCGTTGGAGCGGAACTGCTGGCGGCAATCCTGTTCGGGCTGGCGATCATCTGGTTGGCACCGGTTCTTAGCGCCGTCATGCTACTGGTCTTTGGAGCCGTTATCGTTGCCATTATGGTGGCGACGTCATGGTACTTTTTCACGCAACACCGGCTGCTGATCGATTTCACCTTTCCATTGCTCGCCAGCACGGCCATCTATCTGGTGCTGGTGTTCAGCAGCTATTTCCGCGAACAGGCCCAGCGCCGCCGCATCCGCTCCGCATTCGGTCAATATCTGTCGCCGGCACTGGTCGAGCAGCTGGCGCAGTCGCCGGAAAAGCTCGTGCTCGGCGGCGAAGAGCGCGACATGACCATCATGTTCAGCGACGTGCGAGGTTTCACCACGATCTCCGAATCGTTCAAGCATGATCCTCAAGGTCTGACCTCGTTGATGAACCGGTTCCTGACCCCCTTGACCAACGCGATCCTCGATCGCAAGGGCACCATCGACAAATACATGGGCGACGCCATCATGGCATTCTGGAACGCGCCGCTAAACGATCAGGCGCACCAGATCAACGCCTGCGAGGCGGCGCTCGACATGATCGACCGTATCGAACTGCTGAATGTCGAACGCGAGCGTGAGGCCAAAGAGAGTGGCAAGCCCTTCATCCCGATGCATGTCGGTATCGGATTGAACACTGGCACTTGCGTGGTCGGCAACATGGGATCCAACCTGCGGTTCGACTACTCGGTGCTGGGTGACAGTGTGAATCTTGCCTCCCGTCTGGAGGGGCAGTCGAAATCCTACGGCGTTCCGATCATTGCCGGTTCGGCGACGGCTCTGGCGGCGAAGGACAAGTTCGCAATCCTCGAACTCGATTTCATCACCGTGAAGGGCAAGAAGGAGCCAGAGGTGATCTATGCTATCGCGGGACGGGAAGATGTCGCAAAATCAGGCCAGTTCCAGCGGCTGCGCAATCTGAGCATCGAGATGCTGGCCTGTTACCGCAGCCGCGACTGGGACGGCGCGCTCGCTGCGATTGCGAAGGGCCGTATTGCCGATGAAGCCAGGAATTTTACGGCGTTCTACGATCTTTATTCCGAGCGTATCGAGGCGTTCCGGAAGACGCCCCCACCCGATGACTGGAATGGCGTGTTTGCCTTAACGACGAAATAAAAGAGACGAAATGCCGTCGCTATCGTCCGCGCCGTCATCTGGCAAGACCTTTTTCGGTGAACAGCGCGCGCTATCGCGCTGGCGAATATGACAGCCGCATGCAATTCTCGCGCAGGGTTTATTGAGTTCTTTCATGTCGACCACAATGTCCGTGCGGTTCTGGGGTGTTCGCGGGAGTATTCCATGTCCCGGTCCAAACACCGTGCGCTATGGCGGCAATACGTCGTGCGTTGAAGTTCGCTGCGGTGAACATTTGTTGGTTTTTGACGCGGGGTCGGGATTGCGATTGCTTGGCGGCGCGCTGGCGGAAGAGGCGGCGCATGTCGATATCGATTTGTTTCTGAGCCACTGTCACATCGATCATCTGATCGGACTACCCTTCTTCGTTCCAGCTTTCGTGAAGGGAAATCGGCTTCGCCTGTGGGCGGGCAACCTGAAGCCCGCGGGCGGCGTGAAGGAAACTGTCCGGAAGCTGATGAGCTATCCGCTGTTCCCGATCGAGATCGAAGCCGCGCAGGGGAGTGTCGCATTCACCGATTTCGATCCGGGCGATGTGCTGACGCCACGGCCCGGCATTAAGGTCACGAGCGCTGCGCTCAATCATCCCGGCGGCGCCACCGGCTACCGTGTTGAATTTGGCGGCCGCGCCATGGCTTACATCACCGATACGGAACTCAGCGCGGATGAAATCGATCCGGCGCTTCTAGCGCTCGCCCGCGACGCGTCGATCGTTATCATCGATACGACTTACACCGATGAGGAGTTGCCGGAGCATGTCGGCTGGGGCCATTCGAGCTGGCAGCAGGCCGTGAGGCTGGCCAATGAAGCCGGTGTCGGGAAGCTCTACCTGTTTCATCACGATCCCGAGCATGACGATGACGAAATGGACCGAATAGCGGAAGCCGCAGCGAAGGCGCGGCCAGGCACCGTGGTCGCAAGGGAAGGGCTCTCAATAGAAATTTAGGCGAGGCTTGCGAATGTTTTTGGCAAAGCTCGCCGTCGCTAGATGCCATTTTTATGAATTGTCGCACTCAGATTTGACGCCGGATTGACACATCAGGAGTGAGAACCGTTGTCGCGCAAGGCGCGGCGCGGCATAATACATACCAGATATCTTTCAGCATCAGGTTGATTCCGATGGACATGTCAGGACTCGTTTCCGGCGCCGGCGGTTTTATCGCGTCTGCGTTCGTAGTCGCCGGCTACACGATGCGGACGATGATCCCGCTGCGCATCTTCGGAATTCTCACCAATCTGTTGCTGATTGCATTTTCGATCGTGCATCACCATTACCCGGTAATGGTGCTGCATCTCATTCTGCTGCCGCTGAACGTCTACCGTTTGCGCGAAATGTTGCTGCTGGTTCGCGAAGTGAAGAAGTCCGTTAATAGCGATCTATCGATGGCGTGGCTGAAGCCGTTCATGACCGAGCGGAAATGCAAGGCCGGTGAGATATTGTTCTACAAGCACGAAAAAGCCGAGGAGATGTTCTACATCGTCAGCGGGCGCTTCCGGCTGGTGGAGTCAGGGATCGAACTTCCGATCGGCGCCATCGTCGGCGAACTCGGTATGCTGTCGCCGTCAAACAAGCGGACCCAGACGCTCGAATGTCTGGAAGGCGGGATCATCCTCAGCGTGACCTATCAGAAGGTGGAGGAGCTTTACGTTCAGAATCCCGAGTTCGGCTTCTACTTTCTCCGCCTGGTCAGTGCACGGCTGTTCCAGAATCTCGGCAGGCTTGAGGAACAGCTGGCCAGCAGTGGCGCACGGGCATCGTCGTGAGGATCCGGGTCAAAGTCCCGCCGTCGCCGTTCCGGCTGCTCAAGGAGCGGTACTTCGGCGAGGAGACACGCAATCCGAGGGTGGCGCGCGCGGCGCTGGCGCGATTGTCCGCGCGTCTGCCGCCCGATGTCGTCCCCATCGTCAGCGAGGCCGTCAACTCGCTGATCGACTATCAAGACCCGGACTATGCTCTGGCTTATCTCGACAGGATCGAGCGCTATATAGGACCGGCGGGCCCGATGTTGCCCAATCTTGCCGAACTTGCCCAGTTGCTGTCGGACCGGATGCACTTCGAGGATCCGATCCGGATCGCGCAATTGAAACTCGTTGAAGCCGGAGGCGTGACCGCCCAGCCCAATCCGGCCAGCACCGACAGAATTGAAAAATTCCGTTGGGATGAAGTGATCCCGATGCTGCCGACGAAGGCTGCCGGCCCGGCGCTGGATCTGTTTCAACGGTTGCATCTGGCACGATTGTCGCGCAGGAGCGTCCGGCTCCGTTTCAGTTCCAGAACCCGTTTCAAGCTGCAACGGCTGAAATGGCTCGCCGGGGCAAGGGTCACCCGGCCCTTTTCCGAACGCTTCAAACGGGAGAGGGTCTGGGTTGAGCGCTGGCTTCATATGGTCGATCGAAGTCTGGTGAAACAGCCCGAAGCCACCGTCGCGGTCGTCAGAACGGCCGACCTCATCAAGGGGCATGGCGATACCTACCAGAACGGTCTCGCGCAGTGGAATGCAATCATTGATGGTCTGGTCAAGCCGACATGTGACGGCACGCTGCCTCTGCGGAGGCTTGGCGATGCCATTCAGGAGGTGCGCGAAGCGGCCATCGGTGAGCAGGCGCAAAGCCTGCTCTTGAGCGCGGTCGAACAACAAAGATCGCAGGCGCTGGCCGGAGCGTGATCGCAGGCCGGCCGCTGTTCAAACGCTTTTGTTGGGGCGTGATAACTCCGAAAACCAGTTTCCGCTTTTCGGCATCATGTCCTACAGTTATCAGGAGCGCGGCGCCCGGCACGATTTGCTGCGACGCGCAGGCGCATAGGGGACGTTCGATGAAGATGCTTTCGGGGTTATTTCTTGGACTCATTCCTGCTCTGGCGCTGTCCGCTTTTGCCGCTATCGGCGAAGCACGCGCTGCCGATGACATTATCAAGCTCAGCAATAACCAGCGGATCGCCTGCGGTCGAGGACTCAACGCCGGCAAGCTCCAGAACATCAACTGCAAATCCTATGCGTATCTTTTCAACTCGCGGACGTCGGAGTTTTATCGCTGTCAGGTGAGTGTCGGCGTGACGCGCGACAACAAGGAAGTTCTCAAAGTCGATACCGATGGTTCGTGCAGCCTGAAGGCGCGCATCTTCCCGGGCGACTCGACTTATGCGTTCGATGCGACCGAAACCGAGCCGCCGAACACCAATGCGTTCTTCGGATCGGGTGGCACCGCAATCTGGACCAGCGATACCACCAAGCTCGCTGCGAGAGGGTGCATTCTGCTTAATGTCGGCGTGGGGCCGGATGTGCTGAAATGCGTGGACATGACCTTCAATAAATAGCACGGTCGGCTTGAAGCTCGGCCACGGCTTCTGGGTGCGATCGGTTGTGCTTCGTACTCGAGCTATCGCTTCAGAAAGATCGCCAGAATGATCAGCGCGATCACGATCGCCATACCGATAGCCCAAGTGCTCAACCGGACGTCGCCGGTCAATTCGCGCGCGGCTTCGTTCTCCGCGATTTTCTGGTTGCGCTTGCGGTTGCTATGATCCGGATCGCTCACGGTTGCTCCTGATCTTGGCAGGGCGCTGGAGGACGATCCACTGGTCGGCCGTTCGGATGGCCCACACCAGCAGCATCCCAAGCATCGCAATCAATCCGCACAGGACAAAAGCAAGATCGGCAGCAGTCAATGACAGGTCCATGGGACACTTCCTTGATTTGAAGCCCGGCAGCACCTGTCATTCAAGCAGGATTCGCGCCGAATTGCTGCATTGCAAAATCAATTGCGGGCCGGCCCTGCGGTCCGTGCATGTCTCATCCTTCAACGTCTTCGTCGCAACTGTGTTCCCCGAACCGTGATTGCATGACACGGCAGGATCCCTTGAGAGATGGCGATGTTTGATATCGTATGTCCGCCGTTCCTAACCGTTCGAATCCAAGGGGGATCCATGGGGGATCCATGGGGCGCGACCGAGCGGTGCTATTATTCAACAACGGCGCAATGCCAGGCGAGGGCGCAGGGCTGGGCGGACCGTGTTTGGCGAACTGGCGTTTGGGATGGAGCCGGAGCCAAACCCCGGATGCCGGCGCGCCTGTGGCCAGGAAGAAGCGTATTCGCCATTAAGGGTGAGTGGAGCGGCTTCCCGTCAGGTCCGTTCAATAAATTCGACGCCGATAACTGACTCCTTCCGCCAGACGAGCCGGCAGCGCGTCACCTTCCTCACGTCGCCGGTAAGCACAAGGCTGAGGTCGCTAGTGATCGATCCACTGTCGGTCAGTTTGATACGCGCGCCGGTGGACGACAGATCGAGGATCGTGCAGTGGCGTTTTGCAAATCCGCCATCGAGCAGCATCCATGCGTGATATCGCATGCTGTGACGGGGTTTGCGGGCTTCTTTCTTGAAGACGACCATCGGCATCTCTCCTGCTTGAGGCGTGTTTATACCCGGCGGACGTTTCTGAAAATTTGAATCAAAGCCCGAAGACGGGGCAAGGGCGTTTAGGGATTCGTTAACCATCACCGTGTGGCCAGCACACCAGGGCGGCGGCTTTCCGCGTCATTTTCCGGCAGGCGCGCACTCTTGGACATGCGAGGATGAAACGAAACTGCTGCTTGCGCGCGTTCTTATCTCGTTTTCTTATGGGGCGATATTGCCGGACAGTTTGCATGCGCGGAAACTGGGGCAGAGCGGGTGGGGTGGGATGAAACGATACGTCATTTTCGCGGCGATAGGGCCGCTGGTCGCAGGCTTTTTCCTTCTCGTGCTCGGTGCGCCTGCCGGATACTGGGACAAGCCCAATGTTCTCGGAAATCTGTTGACGGTTGTCGTCAAGACCGTGCCCTACAATTATCTTTTCGGATTCATTCCCGCCCTGATGATTGGCGCGGTCGATGACATTCTTTTGCATGTCAGATCCATCAAGCCGAGTGTTCGGATGTTATTGACCGGCCTCGTTGCCTTTGCGGCGACGGCGTTCCTGTATGGAACATTGGGCACCGAGACCGGCCTTAAGCACTATGCGCTCTACGGGCTCGTTGGATTTATACCTGCGACGATTTCGTCCTGGCTGGCGCATAAGTTCGACAAGGAGACAGGGGCGCAGTAAGCGGAAGTATTGTCGCCAGATTAGTGAGGGACCATCGATGACGGAGGTTCGCTGTTGGATGGCAGTCGGAAGCCGATTCTATCGCGGTCAAGCATTGACCGAATCGTAATGAACCGCTGCTCTTCTTGGGACAAGGAGAGCGCGAATGCTCAGTTATTTTGAGAATGTTCGTCTTGTGCGAATGGCTGACGGTAAAACCTTTAAGCTGATACGCGATCTGGGTCTGGTAAAGGGCGGGAAGGGGCTGCGTTGCCACGAACCGATCATGACCTTCCAGCTAAAGCTGAAGCCGATCAGGTTTCATGTTCCGATCTCCGAGATATTCTCCATGCTGACCATCACTTCCGCGCGCGGATCTGCCGCGTAGATATGGCAGAAACTGGCGAACCATTCGAACGGCTAAAGCTTGGCGGAAGGGGTGTCCGCCTATTCTATATCTGGCTAGAACCAGCTAGAACACTGAGGCCGCACTAACACCCCGTTTTCATTGACTTTATCGTCCAGCTAGCTCTAAGGGGTTTTCACCACTGCGCGCGCTCGCGTGTACGTAGACATGTACGTTGGGATTTTCCATGGCCACGAATACCGCCCTGCACCGATTGACCTCAGCGAAGCTGAAGCATGGCCTTGAAGCTCACCGGCGATATTCGGACGGCGGCGGCCTCTGGCTTCAGGTGTCGAAGTCCGGAACGCGCTCGTGGATTTTTCGTTATGTCATCGGCGGGCGCGTTCGCTGGCACGGACTCGGGGCTTATCCCGATGTCACGCTGAAGGAAGCGCGCGAACGCGCCGCCGATCTGCGGAAGCTGGTACGTGACGGCGTCGATCTCATCGTCGAAAAGCGCGCTGAGAAACTGAGGGGCGTGTCGTTCAAGGCATTCGCCACGGACTACATCAAGGCGCAGTCTCCCGGTTGGAAAAATCCGAAGCACCGCCAGCAATGGACCAACACCCTCACGACCTACGCCTACCCCGTCATAGGCGACCTGCCGATTGACAGCCTCGACCAAAGCCACATCCTCAAAATTCTGCGGCCGATCTGGAACGGCAAAACCGAAACCGCGAACCGCATACGGTCACGGATCGAGAACATCTTGGATGCGGCAAAGGTCGAGGGCCTTCGCACCGGTGAAAATCCCGCACGCTGGCGCGCCAACCTCAAGCATGTGCTGCCGAAGCGCGCGGACGTTGCGCCGGTCAAAAATCACCCCGCGATGCCGTATGCGGATGTTCCGCAGTTCATGGCCGAACTGCGCATCAAGAACAGCACCAGCGCCCGCGCGCTTGAGTTCACCGTCCTCACCGCCGTCCGCACCAGCGCAACAATCGGTGCGGTTTGGGATGAGTTCGATTTCGACGCGAAGTTGTGGACGGTCCCGGCTGAGCGCGCTGATGTCAAAATCACTGACGGCAAGCCTAGGTTCGTCCCGCTCTGTAAACGCGCGCTGGAAATCTTGGATAGTTTTCGCGAGCGCACCGACGACAGCCCTTACGTGTTCCCCGGAGGCAAGCTGCGCTATCCGCTGAGCAACATGGCGATGCTCAATCTGCTTCATGATATGCGGAGCGATTTCACCGTTCACGGATTTAGGTCTTCCTTCAAGGATTGGGCGTCGGAGTGCACGCGGGCAGATAATATTGTGAGTGAGATGGCACTGTTCCACGTCGTGAAGGACGAAACGGAACGGGCTTATAGACGGGGCGTACTCCTAGAGAAGCGCCGCAAGTTGATGCGAGATTGGGAAGGCTTCTGCGCTCAGCCACCGGCGAAGCGTGATGGCGTGGTGACGCCGTTTAGAAAGAAGGAACGCGCGTGATGTCCTCCCGCTTTGAAAAGGTGCTTGCCCAATGCAGCCCGACGCGGCCAACAAAAACGAAAACGCTCGACCACCTTTCCGGCCTCGTCATCCGTGCACGGGACGGCGAATGGGATGACCTGATCGAGCATATCAACGGAAACAAGCCGATCACCCGGCAAGGCCGCGCCTCACTGGCCCTGTTGCTGTTGCAGCTTTCAGAACACCGCGCCGGTCGGCCTTCGGGGGCCGCGAACGCGGAACAGGAAGCTAAACAAATCGCGGTGTGGTTCATGCACGCGGCACGCGACCGCTTCCTGCCCCAGCCGCGCCGTCTCACGCGCGCTGAACTTGAGGTGTTGGAAGCGAGCGTCCTCAAACATGCGAACGAGGAATTCGCGCGCGGTCTGAAGCCACCGTTGAAAAAGGGCAGCTTGATCGGCAAAGGCAAGAACTCGCGGGGACATCCGTATGGCCGCAAGGTGAGTAAAAACATCGAACGCATCATTCAGGATGAGTTGTGGCCGCTTGCGCCTTCGATCACCAACGAACTGGTCGCTGCGCTCACCGCCCATGCGGTAAAATCCAAGCCCGGTAGATAGCCGAATATTTCGTGCTTAGGTTTGGATAGAGGTTTTGTCGCGTCTAGCGATGGAGCCGACAGTTGAGTTCAGAACAAGCCCGCCCGCTCATCAGCATTTTGCGATTGCCCGATGTCATCGGCATGACCGGCCTGCCGGAGTCGAGCATTTATGCGCTTATCGCGAAGGATGAATTTCCGAGGCCAATAGCACTCGGAGCAAAGCGCGTGGGCTGGAGTCTGTCAGACGTGCAGGCGTGGCTTTACGCAAAAATCGAAGCAACCAAGAACGAGACTCCCGAAGCTACCCGCCAGCGCGGCTGTCGCCCGCCGAAAACGGCGCGCGTTCAGCGCAGCACGAAATCAACCCGCGCCGATGGTCGGCGCTCAGCGAGGACCTGATAATGAAGAAGCCTGCCAAGCTATATCGAAACGGGAAATACGTGCGCGATGTCGAACCCGGCTATGTGGCGGCTGATGGCGAGACTATCAGCTTCGGCGGCGTGCAGTTCATGGACTCGATGGACCCGCTTCAGCGGGCCGTCTTGCAGGATAGCATGACGTCCGCCGCGCCGCTGCACCGGCCCGGCGCGGTAACGCTCAACGACGCTGAACGCGACCGCCGCGCGGATATGTACGATGCGCAGAAGGCGCGGCTTTCGAACGCTTATCGCGACGTGCCGCCACTGGCGGCCGATGTTGAGCGCGCGCCGATCAATACCGGCGATGCGCGTGAGGATGCATACGAGGCCCGCAATCGTCGGCTCGAAGCCGCTTATTCGGGTGTAGCGCGATGAGCAGCGCCATCCTTACAAAAAAGGCGGCCGCCAAAATGAACGCGCTCACCGCGTGGACTGCCGACCTCAGGGCCATCGCGAACAACGCTAGTTTGCGCGCGGCCGAGATGCGGGCCAGTTTGGCACACGCGCCGTCACCGCCACCACCGCCCCATGGCAGCGAAAGGCCGCCGGGCGCGATGAGCGTCGAGGCGAAAGAGTTGCAAGCTGAGATCGATCGGCTTCAGGCTCACGCTGGTGTTCAGCACGCGAAGGCTGCGACCGCGATGCAACTCATCGCCCATATTGAGCACTGGTTGACGACCCTCAGCCCTGACGTGAAGCTGGTCGATACGCCCGCCGTCAAATTGACGTTGGGCGATGGCGAAACCTACATGAGTGCAATCGGCCGTGTTCGACAAGAGATTGCGACGCTCAGTTCCGAGCACCACGCAGTCCATAACAGCCATCCGAGCATGACCGAAAAGCTAAAGTTGGTTGAGCGATATGTGGACGGTTTGGATGCTAAGACCAAACCGCGCCTGAAAATCTCGCGCGATGCGTTCGAATTGGATTTTTCGGTCGAAGGTTCATTCACGCCGAAGGCGAACCTCGCAGCGGCGATGGTCTTTCTGGATCGCGATAGGTTTCTGCGAAAGGTCATCGATATGGTTGAGGCGCATGACGCTGCTCAGGCGCAGCATCGACTCGTCATGACCGCCGATGCGAGAGCGGAGCGACTCGTCGAAATTCGTACCCGTTTGCGAGAACTGGAGTCCATCGAGGAATATTTAATTTCGGAAGCCGCGCAGGATGATGTTTTCCTTGCCCGCCGCCCCACAGCCGATCCCTGCGCGGTCCTATCGGTCAAGATCATGAAGAAGGAAACCGCTCGCACGGCCGCCGCGTAATCGAATTCGCTGGGGTCAGTAACGCCGTCTCTCAGCGGATGCTAGCAGCGGGGTCTGACAACTACCTGCGCTGCCGAGGCGTTAGTCAGTGAGTGGCCTCGACATAGAAACTAACCGCTGACACGTTCGCGGCTTGGGACTCCTTTGAAGCGCGGCGAACACCTAGCGCGCGGCGGGGCTTCCTTCGCGCGCCGTGACCGGCGGGTGAAGTACCCTAGCGCACCCGCCGGTTGCGTTCGCCTGAAGGTCCCGCAAAGCGGGATTTTTGAGAACGGCTTGTCGCGAACGGACGGCCGCTTTCGAGGCTCCCGGTCAGGACGTTGCCGCAGGCCGGGCCGGAAGGCCCCTCAGCGGCCGCGTGTGCCCCGACAAACCGCGTTCTGAGGCCGGGGAGAACCCCCGAAATCGGGATGCGGCGCTCAAAGAAGGCCCGGCTAGCCGGTGTTTCTTGAACTTCCCGGACCCCGGCGGGGCCGGGCATCACTGTAAAAATTCAGCCTCGGAAGGGCCTTCATGCGCGCGGCGACCCCACCAAAACCAGACCGGGTCCGCCGCTCGACTCGCGCCGCGCCCACCGCCGCCGACATACTTGCCGCGCTCGCGCCGCTCGATGTTTACGGTTACGCGCACTCCGGTCGTTCTCATTTCAAGCGAAAGCTGACACCGGAAGAACGTCAGCATCTCGCGGACAACTGCCAAAGCCTCGACGTTCGTTATCATGGCGAATGGATAAGAGATGCGAACGGCGCATTCCGTCAGTTGAACATCTTTCCCTACCGCGAGCAGGTTCAGGTTGTCGGCGCAAACCTCGTGGCCCTCACATTCCTCGCCTCACGCGATGACCGCATACCGAAAAGCAACGGCGCTTTGCCGAAGCGTGACCGTAATCCGCCACGGATCGTCTATCTCGAAATCGCGCTCGACATCATTCTTCCCGACGAACAGATCTTGAGGAAGGCGTTCGCCGCGTTCAAGCGATGCTTCGTGCAGCTTTGGAACGGCAAGCATGAGTCCGTTGAGTTTGACAACGGCGGCATGTCCACCGGCCGCCGCTGGAATGGCAAATACGTCAGCGGGTACATCTCGAAACCCAGCCCGGTCACCGGCGAGGTCGATTGCCTGCATATCGAATATCGGATTTGCTCAACTCGCGCCGTACGCGACATTGGTATTGCCAGCATCGCGGATTTGCTCGCGTTCGACTTCCGCGCCTTCTGGCAGAAGCATCTCATTTTGCGCGACGTTGATATTGAGCGGCTAGGTCGTCATAGCCTGAACAAGCGTTTCGGGGAGCGGCGGCAAGAATGGGGACCCGACGACCGCCGTACCGGACAAGTTCACTGGCGCGCGAACGCCTATGATGCATCGGGTAGCTTATGCGTTCAGGCGTTTATCCAGAACTACGGATCCGGGCCGTTTCTCAAGAACATCCCCATTGCTCATTTTCTGCCGTCGAGCGGTGAAAATGCTCTGGTTTCCTGATACGCCTGTATCTACGGTCTGAGAAACAAAGTTGTTCTATTGCGCCAGATTTAGCCCCGACCATATGATTGTTCAGTCAACCGTGGAATTGGATTGCTAGCTATGAGTTGCAGCCGAGGACAGGCCAATCCAGATACGCAAACAAAGCTGAGGTTGTTTGCTGACTCCGGCGGATATTGCCAAAGACCTGATTGTGCGAACCGGCTTTTCGTTGATACAGGCTCGAAGAATATTCACTTAGCCGAAATGGCGCATATCATCGCGGCGAGTGGCGATGGCCCTCGTGGCGACGCTTCGGTATCGCAAGAAGATAAGGGCGCGTATGGCAATCTGATTTTGCTTTGCGCAAATTGCCACACCATGGTCGATAAGGTCCCTGAGGATTTTCCGGATGCGCTTATGCAGGACTGGAAACGCAAGCACGTCGAGCGCATCGCGGCGCTTTTCGGTGCCTTCGAGTATTCAGATCGCGCGACCGCACGAAAGGCTCTCGAACCGGCGCTCGCTGAGAACCGAGCGATTTTCGAGAAGTACGGACCCGATAATGATTATCGTGAAAATCCCGAAAGCGACGATGCTAAGGCTTGGCAGCGCAAGATGCGTTCGATCATTCTGCCGAACAACCGGAAGGTATTAGCTATACTTGATGCGAACCGACGTCACTTAAACAAGGGTGAGAGCGGCGTTCTTGAAGCGTTCCGGCAGCACGTTGATGATCTGGAAGTAAAACATCTCGGTGAGGGCGGGAATGTTGCGCAGCGATTTCCTAATGGCATGAATAAAATACTTTTGGAGGAAGCCAGTGGCTCGTAGCCCGCGAAGCACCACTGAATGGGTCGCGACTTCTCTGAGAGAAGCCGAAGACGTTTCGGAAGTTGAGGTCCTGTCGGACCGCGTCATCCGAGTGACCCGCAGTACGTTCGAGCCCTTTATCGCTGGCATCGTATCCGCGCCGCGTGTTGAAAGAGAGACTCTGCAGCCCGTCGTCAGTCCCAACCTAGGCGTCGAGATCGTTGCAAACATACCAAAGGAAGCATTTTGGACGGGCGGTGCATTGAAGCTCGCGGCTGAGCACAATATGGCGACAGGTTCATTCGGCGATTTGTATCGGGCCATTCGCGAGGAGGATGTTCGAGCTTTTCAACCTAGTGAAACGGCATTTGTGGAGCGGGGCCTTCGCCAACACAGCCGGGTGACAACATTCGACCGGCTGCATGATCGCCTCTATTCCATAAGCAGGAAGGGTTTACCCGACCTGATCGCGGTGATGCTGAACGAATATGAACTCACTGCGGACCATCTCCGCGCTGCCCGTGACCGCTACGGCCCGTTTTCGGTAGCGGTGATTACAAATCCAAATGGTCAGTCCACTACTGCAGCGGATGAAGCTGCCGTGAACATGGATGTAGAAGTTCTCAAGTGGGCTCCCTTCTTCGGTCGTTTGAATAAGGCATGACTAGGCCAGCAGCGGATGTTGCAGTTGACTTCGTCCGCAGCGAGAGGGCGAGGATTTCGAAGATTATCCCTCTGACCAAGTGGTATCTGTTCGGCTCGGTCACACGTACCAAGAGGCCAGTGAGCGATATCGATTTACTTGTGGTTTGCGAGCAAGCCGAGGATTGCGCAATTGTCAGGAACGAGCTGCGCGACTGTTGTCTCAAATACCCGGTCCACTTGATGCTTATGACGCGAGCGGAAGAACTCGAACTCGACTTTGTTGTAAGCGAGAGTGCAAAAGAGATACCGGGGTTCGCTGCTTAGAGCCGCCTCAGGCTATTTTAGCCTGAAAGAAGCCGAGTACCGGGGTCGCGACGCTCGCGCTCAACGGCGTGGCTGGCTCGCGGCGATTGTGTGTACGTAGCGGTGGACGCGGCGAGAGCAGCGTTTAAAATTACTTAGTAATATCAAATATTTATAAGAAATATTGGCGGAAGGGGTGGGATTCGAACCCACGGTGCCCTTGCAGGCACGCCGGTTTTCAAGACCGGTGCCTTAAACCACTCGGCCACCCTTCCAAAGCTTTGACACCACCCCCGCTATTCGAATCGGACTTCGAGGACCGTTTCTGCCGGATGTGGCTGGTGCGCCTCTTTATGGCAGCGGGGTGTGCTTCGTCAACGCGAACCGCGGTATTGGCCGTTCACAAGGCATGGTCCGATAATCAGCGTCGGCTGATGCGCCAAACCCATTTTGCGATCATCAGCACGAGCGCTGACAGGACAAGCGGCAAGAGAAACGTACTCGCGATGCTGGCCCAGATGATCTGATCCTTGCCGTCGCTCCCGTCCGACCAGAGAAACGCTGGCAGGTAGCGGGACACGTCACCGCTGACCAGCGTGTACAGGGGCCGGAACAGTAGCGCCGCCAGCGCCACGATCAGGAGATAGTCCCACCACTGCCCGGCTGCATGCCGGATCAGAACCAGCGCCCCGGTAATCAAGGCGAGGGTGATGAGAAAAGCCGAAATCCAGCCCATCGTTCATCCCCTCGTAACCGCTTAGTGTCCCAGCGCGAAGCGCCGCTGACTTGGCGATCCGAAGGATTATGAACAGCGGAGGCCTTAAATCCGGAAAAATCAATCTCCGGTTTACCACCTCCGGGGCCGGACCTTTTTGGGCGCACAAGCAATGGGTTAAGGTATGCAACGTATGAAGGCGGGGCTTGTGCCACTGTGGCCGGTAGGCAAGGCGGCGGTGAAAGTGCTATTGGGGTTCTATGGGGATTTGCGTAACTGAATCTGGCGGGATGGTCGCGCGCATTTTTGCGGCGGGGGCGTTGTGCCTGTTGGTGGCTAACTGCGCGGCGTCGAGCAAATTCTCCAGCCGCGTGGATCCGAAATATGGCGTCTCAAGCAGCCCTCGGGTTGTCGACTTCAACGAGCCCGTTCCCAAGGGCGGCGGGACCTATCGCGTCGGCAAGCCTTACGTGGTCGCAGGCCGGACTTACGTTCCGGAAGAAGACCCGAATTATCGCGCCGAGGGAATGGCATCATGGTACGGCGACGCGTTCCACGGTCGTCTGACCGCCAACGGCGAGGTCTTTGACATGACCTCGCTCACGGCGGCGCATCCGACGCTGCCGCTGCCGAGCTATGCGCGCGTCACCAATCTGGCGAACGGCAAATCCGTCATCGTGCGCGTCAATGATCGTGGCCCGTATCACGGCAACCGCCTGATCGATGTGTCCAACACCGCAGCCAAGTTGCTCGAATTTCGGGACAACGGCATCGGCCGTGTCCGTGTGGAATATGTCGCTCGTGCACCGCTTGAAGGATCTGATGATCGCCAGTTGATGGCGACGCTACGGACCGGCGTGCCTGCGCCGGCGCCGTCCACTGTGCGGATTGCATCCGCGAATGCCTTCATTCCCGAACTGCCGCCATCGCGCGGGGTGGTGCGGGGAGATGTTCCGCTGCCCGCCGGCCGCCCTTATACGCTCGGCCATACGGCAGATGACGTTGCATCGGGGTCATCTGAAGTCTCGGCTTCTGCCCGCAGCACGCGTCCGGGCGGACGGCGGTTCGAGCGCAGCTTTCCCGACGATGCACAGATCGCTGAGGACGCGCCTGGCACGACGCGGCCGGTCGCGGCCTATGCGCCACGCGACACCGGCGTCAGTCTCATGTCCGCTCGCGGCCTTTACTGAAATCAGCCGCTTACGTCTTTCAGAAATTCGATCAGCGCAGCGTTGACCTCATCGCGTCGCTCCTGTTGAATCCAATGACCGGCACCCTCGATAATCAGCTTGCGCTTCAGGTTCGGCAGCACGCGATGCATTTCAGTCACGCGCTTGCCGCCAAGAATGCTGGTGACAACCGAGTCCTTTGCACCCGCGATGAAAATGGCGGGCTGATGGATCTGGGCGCCGTGCCACGGCGCGGTCAGGTCCCAGTTGCGGTCGATATTGCGATACCAGTTCAGGCCGCCGCGAAATCCGGTGCGGCGATAGGTTTCGACGACGTGCGCATGGTCCGCTGGGCCGATCCAGTCCGGCAGCTTCCGTTCGATGGCCGGATTGCCCAGAAACCCGAATCCCTCCCTCAGGTACAATGAATCGTCCACGCCGAAGGAGATAGCCCGCATGGTGTAATCGACGTCGCGCTCGAATTCGGCTTCGGCGACGCCCGGCTTCTGGAAGTACTGCCAGTAGAAGTTGGTAATCCCGCTCTTTGCCAGCGTCTCCATCGGCCGCTCATGACCCCGCCAGGGTGGCGCGACGCTGAGGCCGCCGACGGCGGTGAAAATGTCCGGCCTGAACAGAGCGGCGTGCCAGGCGACCGGCGCGCCCCAGTCATGGCCGACGATGATCGCTTTGGTTTCGCCCAGCTCTGCGACGAGGGCGACCATGTCCCCGACCAGGTCGAAGATAGAGTAGGATTCGACGCTTTCCGGCGCCGAGGTACGCCCGAATCCCCGCATGTCGGGCGCGACGACATGGAAACCGGCGGCGGCGATGGCGGGAAGCTGATGCCGCCAGGAGTGCGACAATTCCGGCCAGCCATGGCAAAGCAGGACGAGGGGGCCGGAGCCCTGCTCGGTCACAAAAATTTCAATGCCGTTGGCTGAAATCAATCGCGATGACAACATCGATTTTCTGCCTCTTTTTGGGGGAATTCTCGGTGTGGGGCGGTCAGCGGCACGTTGTTTGGTATCAGTCCAACTGGTACAAGACGACCCTCAGGAATCTCAGCATGGCAGCCATTCAAACAGCACCCCGATTTCGCGGGCGTCCGAGCGGGCGGTTTTGGCGTGTCTGTGCTGCGGTCCTGATCGGCTGCGTCGCATTGGGCGCGGCTCAAGCCGCCAACAACAGCGTGCAGGGCGCGAAGAAGGACGATGGCTACGACACCGATGCACCGACAGCGATCCTGATCGAGGCTAAATCCGGCAGCATTCTATTCGAGAAGAATGCAGATGAACTTCGTGCGCCGTCCAGCATGATGAAACTGATGACCGCCGAAGTCGTCTTCGATGCAATCATGAAGGGCGAGATCAAGCTCAACGATGAATTCAGGATCAGCGAGAACACCTGGCGCAAGGGCGGCGCGCCGTCGGGGGGCTCGACCATGTTCGCCGCGATCAACAGCCGAGTCAGCGTCGACGATCTCCTGCACGGCGCGCTGATCCAGAGCGGCAATGACTCCTGCATGGCGCTCGCCGAAGGCCTCTCCACCACTGAGGCAGCCTTCGCAGAGCGGATGACGAAGCGCGCGCGGGAACTTGGCTTGACGAGATCTACCTTTGCCAATTCCAACGGTCTGCCGGACCCCGGCAACAAGATGACCGTGCGTGAACTCGGCATGCTCGCGCGCCACATCATCCTGACTTATCCGGACTTCTACAAACTGTTCAATGAGCGTGAGTTCACCTGGAACAAGATCCGCCAGCAGAACCGCAATCCGCTGCTCACGATGCTGGAAGGCGCCGACGGCCTGAAAACCGGTTACACCAAGGAGGGCGGCTACGGCATGGTCGGTTCCGCCGTGCAGAACGGCATGCGGCTGATCGTGGTGGTCAACGGCCTCGAGGATTCCGACGATCGCGCCACTGAGGCCAAGAAACTGCTGGAATGGGGTTTCCGCAATTTCGAGGCGCGGACGCTGTTCGCTGCAGATCAGACTGTCGGTTACGCGCGGGTGTTCGGCGGCGAAAGCCGTTCCGTCAAACTGGCAAGTCCTGAGCCTGTCAAAGTCATGGTGCAGCGGAACGGCAACGACAAGCTGGTGGCCCGCATTGTCTATACCGGCCCTGTGCCTGCGCCGGTTCAGCCGGGACAACGCGTCGGTATGCTGAAGGTCTGGCGGGGGAGCAACATCGCGTTGGAGTTACCGCTGGTGGCCGCCGAAGCCGTGGCAACCGGATCGACGACCCGCCGTGCGCTCGATGGCGCCAGTGAACTCGTTGTCGGACTTTTCCGCGCCGGCGCAGAGAAACTGTGACATGACCGAAGTCCCCAAGGCCCGGAAGCCCGTGCGGGGCCGTTTCATCACTTTCGAAGGCGGCGAAGGCTCCGGCAAGTCCACTCAAATCCAGATGCTGGCGGAACGGCTGAATGCAGCCAAGCTGCGTACCATCACCACGCGCGAACCCGGCGGATCGGCGGGCGCCGAAATCGTTCGGCATCTGCTGCTGTCGGGTATGGGCAAGATGTTCGGCCCTGAGACTGAGTCGTTGCTGTTTGCCGCAGCGCGCGACGATCACGTTGCCCAGGTAATTGTCCCGGCGCTGGATCAGGGAACGTGGGTACTGTGCGACCGCTTCACGGATTCGACGCGCGTGTATCAGGGCGAGTTGGGGAAGGTCGATCCCAAGCTGATCCGGGCGATGGAGCGTGTCACCATCGGCGATCTCAAGCCCGATCTCACCATCATTCTCGACGTTCCGGTCGCGATCGGCATGGAGCGCGCCATGAAGCGGCGAGGAGCCGCGCTTCCGGACCGGTTCGAAGGTGAGAGCGGGGACTTCCACGAGAAGCTGCGCGAGGCCTATCGCCGAATTGCGGAAAACGATCCGCAGCGCTGCGCTCTTGTGGACGCCAATGCCGATCCCAAGACCGTCGCCGAGCGGGTCTGGAAAGCTCTGCGCGATCATCTGTTTTCTGTGGCGGCCACGCGCGAGACCGCCAAGGCATGAGCGCCCGCAACGCCGAGCCTGAAATTGCTGTTCGCGCCGCCCGCGAGACAACTGCTCTGTTCGGTCATCGCGAGGCGGAACAGACTTTGCTGAATGCCTATCGCAGCGGACGAATTCCTCATGCGTGGCTGATCGGCGGCGCCCAGGGCATCGGCAAGGCAACGCTGGCCTATCGCATGGCGCGCTTCGTGCTCGCGCATCCCGATCCGTCCGCTCGATCCGTTCAGGATGCCGATACGCTATACGTCGATGAGGATCATCCGGTTGCGCGTCAGGTTGCCAACGGCAGCCATGGCGGCCTGCTGACGCTGGAGCGCACCGTTAACGACAAGGGCACGATGCGCACCGTCATCACCGTAGACGAGTCGCGAGAGACTATCGGGTTTTTCGGCTCGACCGCCGCGTCCGTCGGCGGCTGGCGAATTTGCGTGGTCGATACCGTTGACGAACTCAACGCCAACGCATCGAACGCGCTCTTGAAAATTCTGGAAGAGCCGCCGGCGCGCTCCTTGTTCCTCTTGATCAGCCACGCGCCCGCGCGGGTGCTCGCCACGATCCAGTCACGCTGCCGGAAACTGCCGTTGCGGCCGCTGGAGCCGGACGATGTGGTTCGCGCGGCGGCAGAAGCCGCGGGACAGGATCGTAATGATCCGGCTCTGCGAGATGCAGCAGAAGCCGCGGAGGGGAGTGTATCGCGCGCATTGACGCTGTTCGGCGGCCAGTCGCTGGGTTTGCACCAGCGTACGCTTGACCTGCTGAACAGACTGCCACAGCTCGACCAGCGCGCTCTTCATGCGCTTGGCGATGCGCTTCCGCTCAACGACCGCGTCGGGCTGAAAGCGTTTGTCGATACCGTAGACCGTTGGCTGACGGGACATCTGCATGCGCCGGACGCGGGCGCAAACCTGCCGCGCCTTGCACGGCTTGCCGAGGTATGGGAAAAGATCAACCGTGCCGCGCGCGAGACGGAAGGCTTCAATCTGGAGCGAAAACCGTTGATTTTCTCTGTATTTGGCATGCTCGCCGAGGCGACAGCAGGTCGCCCGTCGCAGGCTCATTAACCGGACAGCCAGCGGTCTTGCAGCACCCCGTGAGTGATCGCCCGCCCGTCGGGGCCGTTTGGAATTTTAAGGAAGCGTAATGGCCAAAGCCAAGAAAACCGCCGCGAAGAAGAAAAAGAAGGCAGCCAAAAAGGCTGGCAACGCAGCGTCCCGACGCGGGACGGTGTCCTCCAAGAAAAAGGGACGCAAGGCGGCCCAAAAGACCAGCAAAAAATCTTCAAAGAAAGTCGTCAAGAAGACGGTCAAGAAAGTTGCAAAGCGAACTGCTGCAAAGCGTGCAGGCAAGAAGGCCACAGCAAATAAGACCGGCGCCAAGAAGCCTGCTAAAAAACCTGTGACGAAGAACCGTTCTGCGAGAGTCGTCGCGAAGACGGTGGAACCGGCCAAGCCGGTGACAAAAGCACCAGCAAGACCGGCGCCCCCCAAACCGCAGGCTGCTGCGCAGAGTGTCGCGAACGTCTGCTCAAAGAATTCTTTCTACATCACTACCGCGATCGTTTATCCGAACGGCGCGCCGCATATTGGCCACGCCTATGAGGCGATCGCGACCGATGCACTGGCACGCTTCCAGCGCCTCGAAGGCAAAGAGGTGTTCTTTCTGACCGGCACCGACGAGCACGGTCAGAAAATGGTCCAGACCGCGCAGAAGGAGGGCATCCCGACGCTTGAGCTGGCTACGCGAAATGCCGGCCTGCTCCGCAAGCTCGACGAGAAACTGAACGTCTCGTTCAACCGCTTCATTCGTACGACGGAAGAACAGCATCACCGGTCGGTGCAGGAAATCTGGAAGCGGATGGCCGCGAACGGCGACATCTATCTCGACAGCTACGCCGGCTGGTATTCCGTGCGCGACGAAGCGTATTACGCCGAAGATGAAACCGTCGTTGGCGAGGACAACGTGCGCCGCGGTCCGCAGGGCACACCCGTGGAATGGGTAGAGGAAAAGAGCTACTTCTTCAACCTCTCCGCCTATCAGGACAAGCTGCTCGCGCTCTACGAAAGCCAGCCCGATTTCATCGGCCCGGACTCGCGCAAAAATGAAGTCATCAGTTTCGTCAAAGGCGGCCTGAAGGATCTGTCGATTTCGCGCACGACGTTTGACTGGGGCGTCAAGGTGCCGGGTGACGAAGAGCATGTGATGTACGTCTGGGTCGATGCCCTGACGAACTACCTTACCGGCGTCGGCTTTCCGGATGAGAACGACGCGAACTGGAACTACTGGCCGGCGGATGTGCATATCATCGGAAAGGACATCATCCGCTTTCATGCGGTGTACTGGCCTGCCTTCCTGATGTCGGCCGGCATTCCGCTGCCGAAGCGCGTGTTTGCGCACGGCTTCCTGTTCAGCCGTGGCGAGAAAATGTCGAAGTCGGTCGGCAACGTGGTCGATCCGTTCAGTCTTGCGGATACGTACGGCGTTGATCAGCTCCGTTATTTCTTCCTGCGCGAGGTGCCGTTCGGTCAGGACGGTAACTACAACCATGAAGCCATCGTCGCGCGCACCAATGCGGATCTTGCCAATGACCTCGGCAATCTGGCGCAGCGGTCGCTGTCGATGATCGGCAAGCAATATGGCGGCGTGTTGCCTGAGCCGGGCGCATTCAGCGACAATGACAACGCCATTCTCGCGATGGCGGACGGCATGCTTGATCAGGTGCGCGCCGCAATGAGCACGCAGCAGATTCACCATGCGCTGAATGCCATCTGGGCGGTTGTCGCCGAAGCCAACCGATACTTCGCGGGCGAAGCGCCGTGGGCGCTGGCGAAGACCGATCCCGCACGCCAGCAGACGGTGCTGTATGTCACCGCCGAAGTCGTGCGGCAGATCGCGATGCTGGCGCAGCCCGCGATGCCTGATGCGTGCGCGAAGCTGCTCGACATTCTCGGCATCGCACCGGATGCGCGTGACTTCGCGGCACTCGCAACCCGGATCAAAGGCGGCACGCAATTGCCGCCGCCCGCGCCGGTTTTCCCGCGTTATGTCGAACCAAAAGACGACGCGGTGGGTTAAGCGATATGCTTGTTGACAGCCACTGCCACCTCGATTTTCCCGACTTCGCCGACGATCTCGACGGCATTGTCGCGCGCGCCGAGTCGGCTGGCATAGGCCGCATCGTCACGATCTCCACACGTGTGCGGAAACTTGACGGGCTGCTTGCGATAACGTCGCGATTTCCGAATGTCTATTGCTCGGTCGGCACCCATCCTCATAACGCCGAGGAGGAAGATGGCATCACGTCCGACGAACTAATCGCCTTGACGATGCATCCCAAGGTGGTGGCGCTGGGCGAGGCGGGGCTGGACAATTTTTATAGGGATGGCTCGCCGGAGGCGCAGGAGCGGGGCTTTCGCGCCCATATCGCCGCGGCGCGCGCCACCGGATTGCCGCTGGTGATCCACACCCGCGAGGCGGACGAAGCGTGCGGCCGCATTCTCGACGACGAGATGGCGAAAGGTCCATTCAAGGCGGTACTGCATTGTTACACCGGCGGGCGCGAGCTGGCGATGAAGGCTATCGGGCTTGGCCTGTCGATTTCCTTCACCGGCATTCTGACCTTCAAGAACTCGCAATCAATCCGCGACATTGCTGCCGAACTGCCGGCGGACCGCATCATGGTCGAAACCGATGCGCCATATCTCGCGCCGGGAAAATTCCGCGGCAAGCGCAACGAGCCATCCTTCGTGGTCGAGACGGCGAAGGTTCTCGCCGAGACGCGCGGCACGTCGCTCGAAGAGATATCACAACAAACCACTGAGAATTTCTTTCGGCTGTTCGCCAAGGTGCCGCGCCCGGACGCGAAAGCCGCATGACGGTGACGCTTACGATACTGGGATCCGGATCGTCTGCCGGCGTACCGCGGCCTGCGCTGGGCTGGGGCGCATGTGATCCGAACAACCCGAAGAACCGCCGCCGGCGCTGTTCAATGCTCGCCGAGAAGGCGGGGTCGAACGGCATCACGCGCGTGCTGATTGATACCTCGCCCGACCTGCGCGAGCAGTTGATCGACGCCAATGTCGATCATCTCGACGCTGTGTTTCTCACCCACGAACACGCCGACCAGACCCACGGCATCGACGACCTGCGCTCGGTGGTGATGCACCAGCGAAAGCGCATTCCGGTCTATCTCAACAGATCGACAGGCAGGGACATTCTCACGCGCTTTGCTTATTGCTTCGACCAGGCCCCGGGCAGCGATTATCCGGCGATCCTCGAGAAACGTTCAATCGAGGCCAGCGAAACCGAAACCATCAACGGGAAGGGCGGTTCCCTCGCCCTGACGGCCTTCCTGGTTCAGCACGGCAATATTCCGGCGCTCGGCTACCGCATTGGCGATGCCGCCTATACGCCGGATCTTCACGACATTCCCGAGGAAAGCTGGCCCACCCTGGAGAATCTCGATCTATGGATCATCGATGCGCTACGCTATGCGCCGCATCCGAGTCATTTCAACGTGGATGACGCGATGGCCTGGATCGACAAGTTCAAACCGCGCCGCGCGGTGCTGACCAACCTGCATTCCGACCTCGACTACGAGGAGCTGCGCGGCAAGCTGCCGGACGGCGTTGTGCCGGGTTATGACGGCATGCGGTTGACGGTCGCCTAAGCCGAAATCGCCTTTGCGGATCCCGCCTGCTCGCGCAGCGCGAATTTCTGGATCTTGCCGGTGGAGGTTTTCGGGATCGAGCCGAAAATCACCGCCTTCGGCGACTTGAATCCCGGCAGCACGCTTTTGCAGTAGGCAAGGATCTCGGCCTCGGTAGCCGTCGCGCCTTCTTTCAGTTCAACGAAGGCGCAGGGCACCTCGCCCCATTTCGAATCCGGCTTGGCAACCACGGCGGCGAACAGCACAGCCGGGTGCTTGTACAGGACGTCCTCGACCTCGACCGACGAGATATTCTCGCCGCCGGAGATGATGATGTCCTTGGAGCGGTCCTTGATGATGACGTAGCCGTCCTTGTCCAGCACGCCCAGATCACCGGTGTGAAACCAGCCGCCCTCGAAGGCTTCCTTGGTTGCCTTTTCGTTCCTCAGGTAGCCCTTCATCACGATGTTGCCACGGAACATGACCTCACCGATGGTTTCGCCGTCGCGCGGCACTTCCCGCATGGTCTCTGGATCGAGCACCGTGACAGCTTCCTGAAGCGGATAGGGCACACCCTGGCGGCGCTTGAGTTGCGCGCGTTCTTCGGCCGGCAGATCGTCCCAGCCGGGCTGCTCGGCGCAGACGGAGGCGGGGCCATAGACCTCGGTCAGGCCGTAGACGTGGGTGATCTTGATGCCGATGCTCTCCGCGCCCTCAAGCACCGCTACTGGCGGCGCGGCGCCCGCGATCAACCCGACGACCGGCTTGGCCTTCTTGCCCTTTGGGGCCATCGGCGCGTTGACCAGCGTGTTGTAGACGATCGGCGCGCCGCACATATGGGTAACCCCGTGGGCCGCGATCAGCTCGAAAATCTTAGCAGGATCAACCTTTCGCAGGCACACATTAATCCCGGCCGACAGCGCTACCGTCCACGGGAAGCACCAGCCGTTGCAATGGAACATCGGCAGCGTCCAGAGATACACTGGATGCTGGCCGAGATTGCCCGCGAGAATGTTGCTCGTGGCGTTGAGATACGCACCACGGTGATGCGTTACAACGCCCTTGGGATTGCCCGTGGTGCCCGAGGTATAGCCGAGCGCGATGGCGTCCCATTCGTCCTCAGGGTGCACCCAGGCGAAGTCCGGATCGCCCAGCGCGACCGCGTCTTCGTATTCCAGTTCGCCGATCCGCTCGCCACCTGAAAACGCCGCATCGTCTACATCGATCACGAGCGGTTTCGGGCCCTTCATCAGGACCAGCGCGTCGGAAATCACGCCGGTGAATTCAGGATCGACCAGAATGATTTGGGCGCCGCCGTGATCGAGCTGAAATGCGATCGACGTCGCATCCAGCCGGATATTGAGCGCATTGAGCACGCCGCCGGCCATCGGCACAGCAAAATGCAGTTCGTTCATCGCTGGAATGTTCGGCAGCATGGCCGCGACCGTGTCGCCACGACCGATGCCACGTTTGGCGAGATACGACGCGAAACGTTTGCAGCGTTCAGAGGTCTGCGCCCAGGTAAAGCTGCGGCCTTCATAGACGGTGCTGATGTGGTTCGGATAGACCTTGGCACTGCGCGCGAGGAAGCTCAGTGGCGACAGCGGCACGTAGTTGGCAGGGGTCTTGTCCAGACCGATGCTGTACTGTCCCTGACTGCTGCTCATATCCGGACTCCCTGATTTGCCGTTGCTCTCGGCGGCGCCAAGGCGCCGGGCAGGCAATTTGCTACCCGGTTCTACAACGGCTGCCTTCGCGGTCAATCATGGTCAATACGACAGCTTCAGGCGAGCCTGAAGGCTCGCCATGGGTGACGGCCAACTCAAGCCCAAAATTCAGCAACGAATTGAAGATCCCACGGTAATTTCAGCAAAATCTTTCATAGGCATCTGAAACTATAGAACATTTTCTTGAAAACACTCTGCGTCTTTGACGATCCTCAAGGCGGCGGCCACCTCCGGCTTTGCCGAATCGGCAAGTTCGACGAGCGGCAGACGCAGCCGCGGCGACATCAATCCGAGCAGACTCAGGGCATATTTGAGCGGAGCAGGCGTCGAATCCTTCGATAAGGCGGCAGTGAGGCGTCCGACGCGCATCGCCAGCGCTCTGGCGACCTGTAGATCCCCCTCCTTGCAGGATCGATAAAGCTGCTGGCAGATCTCCGGAATGACGTTTGACGTGATCGATATACAGCCGTCCCCGCCATGCACCAGGAAAGCCGGCGCGGCTGTATCGTCGCCCGACAGCAGACGAAACCGGGGTCCTGTCAGAACACGCAGGCGTTGCGGCCGGGCAAGGTCGCCGGTTGCATCCCGGAGGCCAGCGAACTGCGGCGATTCCGCCAGTCGTGCGACGGTATCGTCGGCAAGCTCACGCACCGTGCGGGAAGGGACGTCGTGCAGAATGATCGGCAGCCGGGTGTTGTCTGCAATCGAACGGAAGTGCGCATATATCCCGGCCTGCGTAGGCTTGTTGTAATACGGCGTCACGGACAGCACTGCGTCGGCGCCGTCAGCTTCCGCCCTCCGCGTCAGTTCGATGGCTTCGCTTGTCGAGTTCGATCCCGCACCGGCGATAATCGCTGCACGGCCTCTGGAGGCTCGGACGGCGACGCGAACGAGGGCGGTATGCTCGGCGTGGTCGAGCGTGGAATCCTCGCCGGTGGTTTCACCGACCACCAATGCGGTTGCGCCGGCTGCGATCTGCCGTTCGCAGAGCCGCCGGAACGCTCCGAGATCGACCTCGCCCGCGTCGTCGAAAGGTGTCGGAAGATCAGGAATATAACCCGTCAGCCATGTGGCGGGATGGTGCGTCGAAAAGGTCATGAGATGTCGTCACGCTGCGTTGGCCATGTTGCTGAAATTTCGCCGCCGCGCCGACAGCACGAAACGCTCATGGCATCTCACGCCGGCTTCGATGCGGAAGCCGAGACGTTCCAGATTCTCCCGAACCTTCATGTTGGAACCCTCGCCGCGAAAATCGATCACCACGGCGATCGCAGCCGTGGCACTCAGAAATGGCGAGATTTCGGCCAGAGCTGCTTCGAGGGCCTGTAGCGAATGCTGTCCTGTGACAATGCCGACGGCATATTGTCCATGCGGCACGCACCGGCTCGTTATCGACACGCGCAGGAATCCGTGGTGTCGCAGTTCGAGTTCAGTCGCAGCGCTGTCGCCGCCTGCGACAATGATCCGATGCAGAATGGATGGACGCGTCAGATCGATCATGGTCGCCATGACCTGATCATGGGTCAGGTCGAAATTGAGCTGAAGCATTGCTTTATCCCCGAACGTTGGAGTGAGGCGTAGCGTCATGCGACGCGGCGCAGCCGGAAGCTGTCGTAATCCGAATGGTTTTCTCGCGGTTCCGTAAGGCCGCGTGGAGTAGGGCTGCTGGTCATGTCCAGCTCAAGAGTGCTGGGAGCTGGCACGATCGCTTCAGGATGATGGCCGTTCTCGAAGAGCGCGTATCGGACCGCTTCTGCCCGGTTAATGAAGAGTCCGCCGAACAATCCGTTTTGTTCCTGCGCGACCCAGTTGCCGTGGCTGTTCTTGCCGATGAAAACCAATGACGAGCTACACGACGGAGGTTCTGTCTGTTTCATGATTAAGTGCCTCGAGTGACATCTGCTGTTCCGGGATCGTGCAGCCATCGTGGATGGGAATCGGACGGCCTTGCGCGATCACGGCGCTAATGTCTGGTTGAGCACCGTATGAATTCGAGAGCAGCGCTGGGCCGATCTCATAGGCGCGGCATAAGCGGCGCAGGATGGGCCGGCGGGTATGATGTCGACGGATCAAGGTCGGTATGGCCATCGAAGGCAGAAGTCGCCAAATTTTGCGATTACTTGATGAGGGTCTGGGTCGATCTATTTGAAATCATTTTGAGATAAAATATTCCATAATATACCTTATGCGAATCCAAGATATGTTCAGCATCGTCATTGATGCTGGCTCCCTCGCGTCATTCCGCCTCGTTCTCGATCATTCTTCGGGCGCAATGATGATCCCTTCGGCGTCACGCAGTTCGAGCGTTCCGTCCGTGGCCTCGTCGTGCCGGTCCATGTAAGTCGATAGCATCACGCGGCCGCGCAGGCTGATCGTGACGTCCGTCAACGTGACGGATGTTGCGCCGAGGTTCAGCGCGATGAGCAGCCGTTGGCCTCGATACGCGCGCTCAAACGCCAGCACCTCGCCAGTCACGCTCACGAGCCTGTAGCTCCCCAGCGACAATTCCGGTCGCGTGCGCCGCAAATCGATCAGCGCCCGGTACAGGTTCAACATCGATGTTGCGTTCTGCCGCTTGGCCGCCACGTTGTCCCGGCCGAAATTTGTGTCAAGCGGCAGCCACGGCTCTCCAGTACTGAAGCCGCCGTGCAGCGTGGCATCCCATGGCATCGGGGTCCGGCAGCCGTCTCGGCCGATACCGAATCCGGGCAGGTTTTTCTCGAACGGATCCCTTACCCGATCCGGCAGAATCTCGACCTGCCGCATGCCGATCTCGTCGCCATAATACAGCGTCGGCGTTCCTCTGAGCGTTAGCAACAGCATCGCAGCAACACGAGCCTGATCAGCGCCGATACGGCTGGCGATGCGTCGACGGTCGTGGTTGCCGAGCACCCAGTTCGGCCATGCGCGAGGCGGCAACGCCTTCTCATAGCCGTCGATCAGTTCCGCGATGGCCTGTGCGGCCCACGGCGTCGAGATCAGCGCAAAGTTAAATGGTAAATGCGCGCCGGCAAGGTCGCGGCCGTAATAGGCCACGAGCTTGTCCGGCAGCAGATAGATTTCACCGATCAGTACGCGATCGTCGAACGCGTCGATGACCTGACGCAGTTCGGCCACGACCGTGTGCACCTCAGGCCGATCGGTCGAATACAGTGGGATCAGGCGCTCGTAGGGCTGCCGCCCCGGCTCGAAGTCAGGATTTTCCGGATTGTCCCGCAGCAACTCGTCCTTGATCAGATGCCACATCACATCGACGCGGAAGCCGTCGATGCCGCGCTGCAGCCAGAAGCGCATCACCTCGTGGATCGCGTGGCGCACCTCCGGGTTGCGCCAGTTCAGATCGGGTTGGGAGCGCAGGAATGCGTGGTAGTAGTATTGGCCGGTACGGGCGTCGAATTCCCACGAACTGCCGCCGAACTCCGAGAGCCAGTTGTTCGGCGGAGCGCCCTCGCCGCGGCCATCGCGCCAGATGTACCAGTCACGTTTCGGATTGTCCTTTGAACTGCGGCTCTCGACGAACCACGGATGCTGGTTCGACGTGTGATTGGGAACCAGATCGAGAATGACTTTCAGGCCGCGAGCATGGGCCGCTGTGACCAGCGAATCGAAATCGTTGAGCGTGCCGAACAGCGGATCAATCCCGGTGTAGTCGGAAATGTCGTAGCCGAAATCCTCCATCGGAGACGGAAAGACCGGCGACAGCCACAGCGCATCGACCCCCAGCTCGCACAAATAGGGTAACCGCTGGATGATGCCGCGCAGATCGCCCACGCCGTCGCCGTTCGAGTCCTGAAACGAACGTGGATATATCTGATAGAGGATGCCGGATTGCCACCACGGAATATTCTCACACATGGGCCCACTGATGCCGGATCTAATCTGCCGCATATTTGGCACATAGGCGCAGGCGAAAGTTGTTGGCAAGGTGCGCTTGAACCCCAAGCCGATGACGCCGATAATTCGGTGAATGACTCGCCGTCGTACAGGCGGCTGACACAAAACGTTCACATCACATCTGAACAGCCGGCATTCGTAGATGATCTTTTCGATGCCAGGAACGTCCCGATGACACAGTGGCCACCACAACGCAGACCGCTTCGATACGGTTCGGATACCCGGCGCTGGACCCTTATGGTGATCGTGCTGATAGGCTCGCTTGGTGTCTATGTGGCCGAGCGCTGGATGCGGGTGCCGGATGCGCCGGTCATCGGCAGTGCCTTCGTTGCCGACGGAGATACATTGACGATCGCTGGCACACGAATTCGCTTGATCGACATCGACGCACCCGAACTCGATCAGAACTGCCTCGATGCCCAGGGTCGCGACTGGCCGTGCGGACGGCAGGCGTCGGCGCAGTTGCGAAGCCATATTCGCGGTCGCGACCTGACGTGTCAGCCGAATTCGCGCGACCAGTACGGACGCTCGCTGGCGACCTGTACCCTGCCCGACGGCGCAAACATCAACGCGTGGATGGTTGAGCAAGGCTGGGCGGTGACTTCGGGTCAGGCAAATGTTTACGGAGCGCAGCAGGCGGACGCAAAATCCGCCCGACGCGGATTGTGGACGGGATCGTTTACGCCGCCGCGGCAATGGCGGCAACAGCATCCGCGCGTGGGCGACAACCGTAAGGACTGACTTGCCGTACTTTTGTCAGCCGGCTTTCGCCTGACATGGCTGTTCGCGCAAATGCCGCTCGGTTGAAGCCGGATATTTTCGCAGCATGACCGCCGGACGAATTGGGCGTGGCACGAAGTTGCCGCAGCAGTTCGGGCACATACCGCTGAAGACTGTGTCGGCGCAGGTCGCGCAGAAAGTACATTCGAAGGTGCAGATCATCGCCTCACGGCTGTCGGGCGGCAGATTCTTGTCGCAGCATTCGCAGTTGGGCTTGAGCTTCAACATTGGCACCTCCTCCACTGCGACTCAAATGCCAAGGCGCACGTCGCGATTGCGCAGCCAGTCGATCGCCGGCAGCGTCAGCACGACCATAACAGCCTTGCCCACGATTTGGCCCGCCAGAAATTCGAGGCTGCCGAAAGCGAGCCACAGGAACAGCAGCGAGTCGGCCACAAGCCCCACGAAGCTGCTTGCTGCCACGGCCACAACGAGGCCGCGTTTCTGCAACGGCGTGTAAACCGCGAAGTCAGCCAGTTCGGACAACAGAAACGCTACGGCGGATGCGACCACCAGCGGCGCGGGTGCCAGTGCCGCCGAGATCGCGGTCCCTGCTCCGATCGCTACTAATCCGTAAGCGACGCCGAGCCGCCGCTGCACCAAATCGCGCAGCACCAGCGCAAGGCCTGCCATCAGCACACCGCTTGGAGCCATCAGGCCCGGCGCAACGGGGATGAGACAAGGGCCGTCGGGCGGGCAGATCGTGCCAACGTACTGGATCAGCCAGTTGGCGATCGGAATGCAGGCGATGTAAGCCGCCAGAAACAGCAAACCTTCCGCACGGCGGCGCTGTGCAGGCATCATTGCGCGTTAATGTCGGCCTGAGCGGCGTAGGCAGCCCAGCCCTTGGCGCGCAGGCCGCACGCCGGACATTCGCCGCAGCCGTAGCCCCACACGTGGCGCGCGCCCCGCTCGCCCAGGTAGCAGGTGTGGGAGTGCTCGATGATCAGATCGACGAGACCTCTGCCGCCGAGTTCTTCCGCCAGCCGCCAGGTATTGGCCTTGTCAAGCCACATCAACGGTGTGTGCAGTTCGAACGGACGCGCCATGCCGAGATTAAGAGCGACGTTGAGCGCCTTGATGGTCTCGTCGCGACAGTCGGGATAGCCGGAGAAATCTGTCTCGCACATGCCGCCGACGATGTGGGTGAGGCCGCGCCGATACGCGAGGGCCGCGGCGAAGGTGAGAAACACCAGATTGCGCCCGGGCACGAAAGTATTTGGCAAGCCGCCCTCGCCCATTTCAATCGCGGTATCGCGGGTCAGCGCCGTCTCGGAAATCACGCCGAGGGTCGGAATATCCAGTGTGTGGCTGTCGCCGAGCTTAGCTGCCCAGTCCGGCCGCAGCTCCGTCATGCTGCCGATCAGTTTGGCCCGGCTTTCGAGTTCGATGGCATGGCGCTGGCCGTAAGAAAATCCGATGGTTTCCACGCGGTCGAACCGCGACAACGCCCAAGCGAGGCATGTCGCGGAATCCTGCCCGCCGGAGAACAGCACCAAGGCTGCGTTGTTCTGGTCTAACTCGCTCATGGGACTGCACTTAGCACCCGGACACCGCGCCGCCAATTGTCTACGGGCTGCCATTGCGGCATAGAGGGCAGAACCTGCTCAAGCCTGCGGTGTGCCATGCCCCCCTCCCAAGATATTTCCCGACTGCTCGAGATCATGGCGGCGCTGCGCACGCCGAAGACCGGCTGTCCGTGGGACTTGGAGCAAACGTTTGCGACCATTGCGCCCTACACCATCGAGGAGGCCTATGAGGTTGCCGATGCGATCGCGCGTGGCGATCTCGACGACCTTAAGGAGGAACTCGGCGATCTGCTGCTGCAGGTGGTGTTCCATGCACGTATGGCCGAGGAACAGGGTGCGTTCGAGTTCGGCGACGTGGTCAATGCGATCAGCACTAAGATGATCCGGCGGCACCCACACGTCTTTGGCGACCGGGCCGGACAGCTCACGCCCGACGAGGTCAAAGGCTTGTGGGGGCGCATTAAGGCCGAAGAAAAAGCCGAGCGTGCGGCGCGGCGCGGCGAAGCACCTGACGAAAAGCCAAGCCTGCTGGCAAGCGTGAAGAAGAGCCAGCCGGCTTTGGCGCGCGCGATGGATTTGCAGCGCACGGCATCGACCGTCGGATTCGACTGGAACGATCCGCGTGCGGTGTTGGCGAAAATCCGCGAGGAAGCTGACGAGATCGAAGCGGCGCTGGATCACGGCGATGCCTCTCATGTCGCGGAAGAAACCGGTGACCTGCTGTTCGCGGTGGTCAATCTGGCGCGCCATGCCAAGGCCGATCCGGAAATGGCGCTGCGCGCAACAAATGCCAAATTCGAGCGGCGCTTCGCTTATATCGAACGCGCTCTTGCTGCGCGCGGTTCATCGCTGGAGAAGGCAACACTCGCCGAAATGGATGCGCTCTGGAACGAGGCGAAGACGGAAGGGTAGTTACGTGCGCGGGATCGCTACCGCGCCTCGTCAATGCGTACTTGGTACTGCACCGAATTTGGCGATGGTGATGTCGCGCTTGGTCTCGTCGACGCGCACGGTCATGGCGTACCGTCCGTTCTCCATGTGTTTGTCTAGCACCTCCGCGTTGCGGTGCAGCCAACTGATTCCGGCCCCGTCGGAGGCATCGATGGACAGGTCGAGCGTCACCCGCGTTGCGGCAAGACGATCTTCGATCGCGGCAAGCAGGGCGTCGATGCCCTCTCCGGTTTCGGCGGATACTGGAAAGCATGGCCGCTCCAACGGCCGCCGTGCGGCGATGTTGGCAAGATTGGCGCGGCCCTCCGCATCGAAGCGATCGATCTTGTTCCAGACCTCGATGATGCGCTGACCGCCGTCAGGATCAATGCCCAGTTGCCGCAGCACACCTTCGACGTCGTGCTGCTGGGCTTCGGCATCCTCATGCGAAATATCGCGAACGTGGAGGATGACGTCTGCCTCGATGACTTCTTCCAGCGTGGCGCGGAATGCCGCGACCAGCATGGTCGGCAAGTCCGAGATGAATCCCACAGTGTCCGACAGCATCGCCTTGCCGCCATGGGGCAGCGTCAGCGCGCGGAGTGTCGGATCGAGGGTCGCGAACAGCATGTCGGCGGCTTGCACCTCGGCGCGCGTCAGCCGGTTGAACAGCGTGGACTTGCCGGCATTGGTGTAGCCTACCAGTGCGACGACGCGGTATGGCACCCGCTGGCGCCCTGCCCGGTGCAGCCGGCGCGTCGCCTGCACCTTCTTGAGTTCGGCTTCGATCTTGGAAATGCGATCGCCGATCAGCCGGCGGTCCGCCTCAATCTGAGTTTCGCCAGGGCCGCCCATGAAGCCAAAACCGCCGCGCTGGCGTTCGAGATGCGTCCACGACCGAACCAGACGGCTGCGTTGGTAGTTCAGGTGTGCGAGTTCGACCTGCAAGGTGCCTTCGCGGGTCTTCGCGCGGCGGCCAAAGATTTCCAGAATGAGGCCGGTGCGGTCGAGTACCTTCGCGTTCCATTCCTTTTCGAGATTGCGCTGCTGGACCGGCGATAATGCGCAATCCATAACAACCAGATCGACATCGTTGGCCTTGATGAGACCGAGCATCTCTTCGACCTTGCCCTTGCCGAGATAGGTCGCTGGCCGGATTTCGCTCAGGGGTGCAACGATGGCTTGGGCCACGGTGAGATCGATTGCGCGCGCAAGACCGGCGGCTTCTTCAAGCCGCGCATCCGGATCGCGAACCCCATTGTTACCCGTCGGCGCGTCGGGGTCGCCCCGTCGCACTCGTTTGTACGGGCCGATGACCAGCACCCGCCCTGTGTCGCCCCGCGCCGATCCTGGACGATCGACGCCCCCGTCGAAGTTTCGGGGTTCCAAATCAGTTCAATCTCAAGCTGGCGCGTCCTCGCCGCCTTCGAACAACTGGATGGGAGCGCCCGGCATGATGGTCGAGATCGCATGCTTGTAGACAAGCTGCGAATGACCGTCCCGCCGGAGCAGCAGGCAGAAATTGTCAAACCAGGTGACAATGCCCTGCAACTTCACTCCATTGACCAGAAAGATCGTCAGAGGCGTTTTGGTTTTGCGAACGTGATTGAGGAAAGTGTCTTGTAGATTCTGTGCGCGGTCTGCCGCCATTTTCTTATCCCGCAGTCTTGTTTTTGGGCCAAGCCTGCCCTCTTCGGGGCGTGGTTCGGCTGCCGGCGTCCCTGAGATCCCCCTCCGGGTGCTGCACCGCGATTAAAGGACAGGCCCGAATGTTAGGCAAGACCGGTTGCGTCGGACGGGCCGCCAAACGGCGGCAAAACTTAGGAAAAATCCGAAAAACGGTGAAATTCTTCACGCAAACGCATGGAAATGGCTCCCGGCTTGCCGTCGCCGATGGGGCGGCCGTCGATCCGGACCACGGGCATGACGATCTGGCTGGATGCCGTCACGAAGGCCTCGGCGGCCTCATAGGCCTCCTGCGGTGTGAAGGGACGTTCCTCGAACTTGATTTGGAGCGCGGACATCACATTCGTCAGCACCGCGCGGGTGACGCCCGCAAGGATGCCGCTCTTCGCCGATCGGGTGATGACCTTGCCGTCCCTGGTGACGATCCACGCATTGCTCGACGCGCCTTCCGTGACGTGGCCTTCACCATCAACGAACCATGCCTCGTAGGCGTCGTTCTCTCGGGCCTGCTGCTTCGCCAGCACATTCGGCAACAGCGATACCGATTTGATATCGACGCGTGGCCAGCGATTTTCGGGAATGGTGATGACGCCGATGCCGCGCGCAGCGGTATCTTGATTCTTCCGGAAATTGAGGCCGCGGGCCGTTACAACAATGGCAGGTTTCACCGGCTTGACCGGAAACGCATGGTCGCGCCGCGCCACGCCACGCGTCACTTGCAGATAGACGATACCGTAGGCGACGCGATTGCGCCGCACCGTTTCGTGAATCACGACTTCCAGCGCCGGCAACGGCATTGGCATATCGATGCGCAACTCGCGCAGCGAGCGTTGCAACCGCGTCATGTGCCGCGGCAGATCGACGACCTTGCCGCCGCGGATCTCGCAGACCTCGTAAACGCCATCGGAAAATTGATAGCCACGGTCCTCGATATTCACGCTGGCGTCGCGCATGTCGCGGTACTGGCCGTTCACATAGGCAATGCGGGACATTTAACTACCCCACGCCCAGCGCCTTGAGCTTGCGATGCAGCGCCGAGCGCTCCATGCCGACAAACTCCGCCGTGCGCGAGATGTTGCCGGAAAAGCGGCTGATCTGCGCGATCAGATAGTCGCGCTCGAACACCTCGCGAGCTTCGCGCAGCGGCAGGCCCATGATGTGCTCGCCGTTGTTACCCGTCGGCATCGCAGGAATCATCGAGCCGACGTCCTGCGGCAGCATGTCCGCTGTAATGGCGGCCTCAGCATCGCCGCCCGCAAGGATCATCACGCGCTCGACATTGTTGCGCAACTGGCGGACGTTGCCCGGCCAGACATGCGATTGCAGCACTGCCATCGCGTCTTCGCCTATCCGCCGTTTCGGCAGGCCGGTCGCTGATGAAATCTGATCCATGAAATATTCGACCAGTTCGGGAATATCCTCACGCCGCTCCGACAGCGGCGGAACGCGGATCGGAACGACCGACAGTCGATGATAAAGGTCCTCGCGGAATTTTCCCTCCGCGATCTCGGCTTCCAGATTGCGCGCTGTCGACGAAACGATGCGCACGTCCACGCTGACCTTGGTGGTGCCGCCTGCGCGCTGGAAAGTCTGGTCCACCAGCACCCGCAAAATCCGGTTCTGGGTTTCGCGCGGCATGTCGGCGATCTCGTCGATGAACAATGTACCGCCGTGCGCCTCTTCGAGAGCGCCCGGTTTGCGGCCGGTTTCACCGTCGGACAATTCGACGCCGAACAGTTCGACTTCCATCCGCTCCGGGGTGATCGCCGCAGCGTTGATGACGACGAAAGGTCCCTCCGCGCGGCTCGACATCGCATGCAGCGTGCGCGCCGCTAGCTCCTTGCCACCGCCCGACGGGCCGACGATCATGATGCGACTGTTGGCCTTGGCCGCCCGATCAATGGTCTGGCGCAACTGGTTCATGCAGGGTGATCGGCCGATGAGCGTGCCGGACGATGGCGCATGCTGTTTGAGTTCGCGGACTTCGCGTTTGAGGCGCGATGTTTCCAGTGCGCGGTTCGCCACCAGGATCAGGCGGTCGGCCTTGAACGGCTTTTCAATAA
The DNA here is from genome assembly GCF_021502575.1 of Bradyrhizobium sp. G127. Taxonomy (NCBI): domain Bacteria; kingdom Pseudomonadati; phylum Pseudomonadota; class Alphaproteobacteria; order Hyphomicrobiales; family Nitrobacteraceae; genus Bradyrhizobium; species Bradyrhizobium sp. G127. The sequence continues at coordinate 131,334 of NZ_JAKFGN010000002.1, read as the reverse complement.
AATCATATGCGCCGCGCTTGATCGCAGCGACCGCTGTCTCGATGTTGCCGTGGCCCGAAATCATCACCACGGGCACTTCGGGGTGTTCGCGCTTGATCTGCTCGAGCAGTTGCAGGCCGTCCAGCTTGCTGCCTTGCAGCCAGATATCGAGGAAAATCAAGTTCGGTCGGCGACTGGAAATCTCAGCGAGCGCGGTGTCGCTGTCGCGCGCCGTGCGCGTCTTGAAACCCTCATCGTCGAGAATGCCCGCGACGAGGTCCCGAATGTCAGCTTCGTCATCGACGATCAAAATATCATTCGCCATGAATCACGCCCGCTCTGTCAATTGCCGGTTACGGCTTCTATTTCTGTTTTTGGCTCTTCGGTCGCAGCGTCTTTCGCCTGTCCCGAGATGGAGAATCTCATTCGCACCCATGCACCCCGTGCGCCGGGACGCAGTACGGATGCGTCGTTCAGTTCGATACGTCCACCGTGATCCTCCAGAACACGGCCGACGATTGCGAGGCCGAGGCCGGTGCCCTTCTCGCGGGTGGTGACGTAAGGCTCAAGCAGCCGTGCACGGCTTTCTTTGGGCAGCCCAATTCCGTTATCCACAACATCGATCACGATATCGTCGTTTTCGCGCGCGGCGATGACGTCGATGCGCCCGCGCTCGATTTCTCCAGGAGGAACAGCCGCGATGGCTTCCGTCGCGTTCTTGATAATGTTCGTCAGCCCCTGTGAAATTAGCCGCCGGTCGAACTTCGCGAGCATGGGCTCCTGTTTGATGTCGACTTCGATATCGACGTCGGGATATCCGACCCGCATCAAAAATACCGTCTGACGGACAGTGTCCGCGACATCTTCGCCCTCGATGACAGGCTTCGGCATCCGCGCAAACTTGGAGAATTCATCGACCATTCTGCGGATATCGTCGACCTGGCGGATGATTGTATCTGTACATTGGTCAAAGATCGGCCGGTCTTCTGTAATCACCTTGCCGAACTTGCGGCGGATACGTTCGGCGGACAACTGAATCGGCGTCAGCGGATTCTTGATCTCGTGCGCAATACGGCGGGCGACGTCCGCCCACGCCGATGTGCGCTGCGCCGTCACCAGTTCGGTGATGTCGTCAAGCGTGATGATGTAACTCTCATTCGATTGTCCGGTCTGCTCCGAACTGACGCGCACCGAGAGATTGCGCGAGATATTGTCGCGGCTGACGTCGATCTGGCCCTGTAAAAGGCGCTGCGCACTGCTGCGCGCCGTCGCCATCAAGTCGTCGAGTTCCGGAACGATTTCGGACAACGGCTTGCCCATCACTTCCGATTCCGAATGTCCGATCAGTTTTTCTGCCGAACGGTTGAGGACGGCGATCTTGCCGTCGCCATCGACGCCGATGATACCTGCGCTCGCCGATGACAGAACCGCTTCGATGAACCGGCGGCGGCTGTCGATCAGGCCGCTCGCATTGACAAGATCGTCACGCTGGGTCCGCAGCTCCTGCGTCATCTTGTTGAAGGTCTCGCCGAGATTGGCGAGGTCGCCTTCGGATTTGATCACAGGCACCTGGACATGGAGGTCTCCGGTGGAGACGAGTTTGGCCGCGCCCATCAGCCGCCGGATCGGCGCCACCAGCCAGTTGGCGAAATTCAGGCCGATCAGTACCGACGACATCAGCACCGTCAGTGCGATCACCGTAAACATCAGTGCGAATGCGACCTGAATTCCGAGCCGGCGCGATTCAAGCTCGGCATATTCCTTGACGCTATCCTGCGTCTGCCTGAGTTGCGCGACCACGCGCGGGTCGAGCAGCCGCGCGACGTAGAGAAATGTGTTGTCGAAGGCGCGCAGACGAATGACCGCGGCGACGTAATTCTGCTCGATGAAGACGCCGATCTGCGGCTCGTCCTCGGTCACGTTGCGGAGAAAATCCCCCGCGGGAGTCTGGAAATCCTGCCGGATGCCGGTGGCTGCGGTCTCCAGAATATTGCGGTCCTTGTCGATAATCATCGCGCCCGGAAGATTGCGGGACGCTGCACTCGACGTGAGAATGTTGCGGAAGGTTTGGCGATCCTGATCGAACAGCGGTCGGGCGCGGGCAATGTCGCTCGACATGCCGATAATGTCGCCGCGGATGAGCTGTGCGTGCTCGTAAACATAGGCATTGGCAACGATCAGCGAATTCTCGATTACCGCACGCGTTCGCACCGAGAATAGTCGGTCGAGACCGCGATCGATGGTGACATTGGCGACGATTGACACCAGAACCGCCGGCAACACCGCGATCACCGAGAACAGGCTGACAATCTGGACATGCAGTCGGGCGGCGGCACGTCCGCGGCGCCGGGCCTGAACCACCTGCCAGACCTCGCGGGCGATGATGCCCAGCAGGAGCAGGATGGTCGCGCCGTTGATCAGCAGGAAGGTGACGACCACCTGATGGGTGGGCGCAATCGGCGTCAACCCGGTCAAAACAACGAAGGTGAGGAAGGCCGACAGCAGCGCCAAGCCCACCGCGACCGGAGCGAACAGGCGGCGCAATGGCCGGCCGGGCGACTCGGCTACCGACGGATCGAAGCTTTGGGCCGACGTCTCTGCTGTGGTCATGCCGGGATTGGGTCAGGCCAAATTTGAGCCGGCACACGGCGGTTGCCGTGCCCAGTGATGCATTCATACCACAATGTTGCTGAATTGCGACATTTCCTAGGCGTGGCCACTATGGCACAGCACCTTCTACCGGTTCTAAGCTGAACGGCTGCCTGACAAGATTGCTGCCGTTACCGGAATGCCACTGCCCTCGCCTAGCCGCCGCTGCGATAAACCTGAATATCCAGATCGCGGATTTTCTTGCGCAGCGTGTTCCGGTTCAATCCGAGCAGGTCCGCGGCCCTGATCTGGTTGCCGCGATTGGCCGCAAGTGCAGCCGTCAACAGCGGAACCTCGATCTCCTTCAGGATGCGGTGGTAGAGGCCCGGTGGCGGTAGCCCGTTCGGGAAGCCCGCGAAATGCGATGCCAGATACATTTCAACCGCCCCGCCGAGATTATCCACGCTTTGCGGCATGTTGCCGCCCGAGACCACGGCGGGTGGCGCCAGTTCGCCTTCGATGACCGATCCGGTGATGACGTCCTGCGGATAAAGCGCCGCCAGACGCCGCGCCAGATTTTCAAGCTCGCGCACGTTGCCGGGCCAGCGATGCTGCTTGAGCCGTTCGACCGCCTGCGCGTCGAGCTTTTTGGGCGGCAAGCCGTCCTTTTCCGCTAGCGCGAAGAAATGCCGGATCAGATCGGGCAGATCCTCGATGCGCTCACGCAACGGCGGCAGACGCAGCGGCACCACGTTGAGACGGAAGAACAGGTCCTCGCGGAACAGGCCCTGCTGAATCAAAATGCGCAGATCCTTGTTGCTGGCCGCAACGATCCGCACGTCAGTCTTGATCGGGGTGCGGCCACCGACCGTCGTGTACTCGCCCTGCTGCAGGACGCGCAGCAAACGGGTTTGCGCCTCCATCGGCATGTCGCCGATTTCGTCGAGGAACAACGTGCCACCTTCGGCCTGCTCGAAACGGCCAGTCGCCCGCGCATTCGCGCCGGTGAACGCGCCGCGCTCATGGCCGAACAATTCGGATTCGATCAGGTCGCGCGGGATCGCGGCCATGTTGACGGCTACGAAGGGACCGTTGCGGCGTTTGCCGTAGTCGTGAAGCGCGCGCGCTACCAGTTCCTTGCCGGTGCCGGACTCGCCGGAAATCATCACGGTGAGATCGGTCTGCATCAGACGGGCGAGGACGCGATAGATTTCCTGCATTGCCGGCGAGCGGCCGACCAAGGGAATGGAATCGAACTCGCCCTCATCCTTGACGGCGGTGGGGCGCTCCTTCGGCTCCGACAAGGCGCGACCGACGATCGCGATCAACTCCTTGAGGTCGAAGGGCTTCGGCAGATATTCGTAGGCGCCGCGTTCCGATGCGCGGATCGCGGTCATGAATGTATTCTGCGCGCTCATGACGATGACCGGCAGATTGGGCCGCATCTTCTTGATACGTGGCAGCAGATCGAACGCGTTCTCGTCCGGCATCACAACGTCGGTGATAACCAGATCCCCCTCACCCTGACTGACCCAGCGCCACAGCGTGGCTGCGTTTCCGGTCAGCCGGACCTCGTATCCCGCGCGTGACAGCGCCTGATTGAGCACCGTCCGGATGGCGGTGTCGTCGTCTGCAACAAGTATGCTACCTGCGGGCATTTTTGTTAGTCCTCATCTGCGGTCTGTGAGGCATGCGACGGCGTTCCCGGGCGCTCGTCGCTATTGCTGTGATTTTGATTTTTGGATGCGTTGTACATCGGCAGCAGCACGCGGAACGTGGTTTTCCGCGGCTGTGATTCACATTCGATAATGCCGCCGTGATCGCCGACGATCTTGGCGACGAGGGCGAGGCCAAGGCCACTCCCCGTCGGCTTGGTCGTCACGAACGGATCGAAAAGATTGGCGAGAAGATCGTCCGGCACGCCCGGACCGTTATCCTTCACGCAGAATTCCAGCGGCAGCGATACGCGTGATTTCTTGCCGGGGACCGACAGCCGCACACCGGGCCGGAACGCGGTGGTCAACTGGATCTCGCCATCGGTACCGAGGTCTGCAACGGCTTCGGCCGCGTTCTTCACCAGATTGAGAAACACCTGAATAAGCTGATCCTGATTGGCCAGCACCGGCGGCAGCGACGGATCGTACTCCTCGACAAACTTGATGTTGCGGGCGAAGCCGGACTGCGCAAGCCGCTTGACGTGGTCGAACACCGAATGAATGTTGACTGGCCCGCGGGCCACGGGACGCTCGTCGCCGAACACTTCCATGCGGTCCACAAGCGTCACGATGCGGTCGGCCTCGTCGCAAATCAGCCGCGTCAGCGTGCGGTCTTCCGGCGATGCGGCCTGCTCGAGCAGTTGCGCTGCGCCACGGATACCTGACAGCGGATTCTTGATTTCGTGTGCCAGCATCGCCGCGAGTGCGATCACCGAGCGCGCCGCGCTGCGATGGGTTAATTGCCGGTCCATCTTGTCGGCGATGGTGCGCTCCTGCAGCATCACCACGATATGTCCCGGCCGCTCGCTGAGCGGCGCGACATGGAGATCGACCTGACGATCGCCGCCGATGCGCGGCGTGCCGAGATCAACTTTATATTCGTTCACCGCCGAACCGGTGCGGCGAACCTGATCGATCAACGCCAGCAACGGGCTGCCGAACGGCACCAGTTCGCGCAGCATCTGTCGCTGCAAATGCGGGATCGATGTTTCGAAGAAGGATTCGGCTGCAATATTCGCATCGACGATCTTGCCGTCCGGCGCAATCAGCATCACCGGATTCGGCAATGCGTTCAGGATGAGGTCGCTGCTCGCAAGTGTTGGGAGGCGTTTTTCGGCGACATTGCTCATGCAGCGGCGCTCCAGGCGAATTCACCGAAGGCATCGTGAAGCGAGCGGCGCACGTGAGCCGCATCGGTAGCGGTCAGAATGGTCTGGCGCCAGCGTTTGAGAACGCCGGCCGATGCGGCGCTGCCCTTGGCCGCCACTTCGAGCGCCCAGCCGAGATGTTTGCGTGCGTGGCGCAGCCCGATATGCGGCCCATAATGATCGACAACCTGGTCATAGAGACTGCACACGTAGCCAAGCTGGTCGGTGAGTTGCGGCGTCGGCTCGATTGTGCCGCCCTCAAGGCGTCGGGCGATCTGTCCCGGCAGCCAGGGCCGGCCCTGTGCGCCCCGCCCGATCATGACGGCGTCCGCGCCGGATGCTTCGAGCGCGCTTTGGGCCTGCTCAAACGAAGTGATGTCACCGTTTACGACCACCGGAATACTCACCGCGTCCTTTACCGGCCGCACCGCGCTCCAGTCAGCGCTGCCCTTGTAGAATTGGCAACGGGTGCGTCCATGCACCGTGATGAGTTTGGCGCCCGCCGCTTCGGCGCGTTGCGCCAGTTCGGGCGCATTGAGGGATTTCTCATCCCAACCGAGACGCATTTTCAGCGTCACGGGAACGCGGACGGCGGAGACCGTCGCATCGATAAGTCGAAGCGCATGATCGAGGTCGCGCATCAGTGCAGAGCCGGACTGACCGCCTGTGACATGGCGCGCGGGGCACCCCATGTTGATGTCGATGATGTCGGCACCGGCGGCTTCCGCGATTCGCGCGCCTTCGGTCATCCAGTGCGTTTCGCAACCGGCGAGCTGCACCACGTGCGGGCCGATGCCTGTGGCCTCGCAGCGCAGGACGGACATCGGACGGCCTCGGGCGAGATCATCGCTGGCGGTCATTTCAGATACAACAAGACCAGCGCCGAGTTCCGCGGCGATGCGGCGAAACGGTGCATCGGTCACGCCGGACATGGGTGCGAGAAGGACGCGATTGGCGATCTTGATATCGCCAATGGTCAGGGCTGACTGACGTGCCGGAGTCATGCCACTCACTGCGTTTCTCGTTTTCTCGCGAACCCCGCGTCGTTGCGAGGAACGCATAGCTTAATTTCTAAGCACCTTACGATCATGCCTACACTTTAGCCAATTCTGAACGGCATGCAAGTGCGGCGCAACAATTCTTCCTGATTGTTCACATGGATGCGGAATCATGCTGTGAACCGCCCGAATATGGTAAGGGCAGCGCCTGATACTGCCAATATCCCGTTCAGCCATCCGCACTGGTCGTTAAATTACCCATGCCTACGTCAAAACGGACTGCCGCCATTATCGTCGCCGCCGGCCGAGGCCTGCGGGCCGGGACCGGCGGACCCAAGCAATATCGGACCATCGGCGGTAAAACCGTCCTTTCGAGGGCGATGGAGCCGTTTTGCACCCATCCCGGCGTCTTTGCGGTGCAGCCGGTACGCAATCCGGACGATGCCGAGATCTTCGATCAGGCCGTCTGTCATCTGAAGTATCAGCCCCCCGTGGGCGGCGGCGCGACGCGGCAGGCATCGGTGCGCGCGGGTCTTGAGGCTTTGGCGGATCAGGCGCCGGACATCGTCCTCATTCACGACGCAGCCCGCGCCTTCGTCACCGACAAGGTCATCTCGCGCGCCATCGATGCAGCGCTGATCACGGGCGCGGCGATTCCGGTTGTCCCCGTCACCGATACCGTGAAAGTGGTCGATGGCTCCGGCGCCATCACCGCGACGCCGGATCGTGCGAACTTGCGGATCGCGCAGACGCCGCAGGCATTTCGTTTCGATGTCATTCTTGAAGCCCATCGCCGCGCCGCGCGCGAGGGCCGCGACGATTTCACAGACGACGCCGCGATTGCCGAATGGGCGGGATTGACGGTTGCGACCTTTGAAGGCGATGTTGCCAACATGAAGCTGACCACACCGGAAGACTTTGCACGGGAAGAAGCGCGGCTCGGCGCCATGCTCGGCGACATCCGCACCGGCACCGGTTACGACGTGCATGCGCTGACCGACGGCGATCACCTGATGCTGTGCGGCGTGCGCGTGCCGTTCAATCGCGGCTTCCTCGCCCATTCCGACGGCGATGTCGGACTGCATGCGGTTGTCGATGCGATCCTCGGCGCGCTGGCCGACGGCGACATCGGCTCGCACTTTCCGCCGTCTGATCCGAAGTGGAAGGGCGCCGCGTCGGACCAGTTCCTGAAGCATGCGGTCGGTCTTGTGCATCAGCGCGGCGGACGCATCGCCAATCTTGAAGTCACGATGATCTGCGAAGCGCCGAAAATCGGCCCGCTGCGCGATGCGATGCGCGCGAAGATCGCGGAGATCACCGGACTTCCTCAATCACGAATTGCTGTGAAGGCGACCACCAGCGAGCGGCTTGGATTCACCGGCCGGCAGGAAGGCATCGCCGCTACCGCCGCGGCGACGATCCGCCTCCCCTGGAACGAGAGCAACTGATATGAGCGGCAGCGCCACCCGCGCCCTCTCCCGCTCGTTGCTGGATCTGTGCCGGATGCGCAAGCTCACCATCGCGACCGCCGAATCCTGCACCGGCGGACTGGTCGCGGCGGCGCTCACTGAAATCCCGGGCTCGTCCGACGTAGTCGATCGCGGATTCGTCACCTATTCCAATCAGGCCAAGCACGCCATGCTCGGCGTCGAGACTTCGACGCTGGAAACCTTCGGCGCGGTGAGCAAGGAAACCGCCGTTGCTATGGCGTTCGGCGCGCTCGAACATGCCGACACCGATCTCGCAGTCTCGATCACCGGCATCGCCGGACCCGGTGGCGCAACGCCGGGCAAGCCGGTCGGGCTGGTGCATCTGGCGGTCGCCGCCCGCGACGGCCGGATCATTCACAAGGAATGCCGCTTCGGCGCGGTCGGCCGCAGCAATGTGCGCGAGCAATCCGTCGTCGAAGCGCTGAAAATGCTGATGGAGATGGCGCGCGGACCGCAGCCGCCGCTCAAGAAGCGCCCACGCGCGGCGGCCCATAGACCGCATCCGCGCGTTTCTCGAACGCCGCGGCGAAGCGCTGGAAAGCGGCGTCGAACATCGCGCCCATCAGCACCGCGAGCATCCGACTCTTGAACTCATAGGCGATGAAGAAGCCGACGTCGCAGGCGGCTTCCGATTTTGCCTCGAAGGTCCAGCGGTTCTCGAGCTTGCTGAACGGGCCTTGCAGATACTCGACGAGGATTTTCAGGTTCGGCTTGTCCAGCGTGACGCGGCTGGTGAAGGTCTCGCGCACCACCTGAAACGACACCGTCATGTCCGCGATGATGACTTCGCCGCCGTCGGGCTTCTGCGTGCGCTGACGGACCTTCAGCGACTGGCACATCGGCACGAATTCCGGATAGCGCTCGACGTCGGCGACCAGATCGAACATCTTTTCCGCGCTGTGGCGGACACGGCGCTTGTTGGAAAACTGCGGCATCGAGGGACTAGCGTCCGGCTGCCGCGCGCGCAGCCTGCAGCTTCGCGAAGTCCTCGCCGGCGTGATGCGAGGAGCGCGTCAGCGGGCTTGCCGATACCATCAGGAAGCCCTTGGTATAGGCGACCTTCTCGTAGCCTGAGAATTCGTCCGGCGTCACGTAACGCATCACCGCATGATGCTTGAGGCTCGGCTGCAGATACTGGCCGATGGTAAGGAAATCCACATCCGCTGAGCGCAGGTCGTCCATCACCTGCAACACTTCGTGGCGCTCCTCGCCGAGGCCGACCATGATGCCGGACTTCGTGAAGAGTGTCGGGTCCATCTCCTTGACCCGCTGCAGCAGCCGGATCGAATGGAAATACCGCGCGCCCGGACGCACCGTCAGATAGCGCGACGGCACGGTTTCGAGATTGTGGTTGAACACGTCGGGCTTCGCCGCGACCACCTGCTCCAGCGCGCCCTCCTTGCGCAGGAAATCCGGCGTCAGGATTTCGATGGTCGTGGTCGGGCAGCTTGCGCGAATGGCGCGGATGGTTTTCGCGAAATGATCCGCGCCGCCGTCGGCGAGATCGTCGCGGTCCACCGAGGTGATGACGACGTGATGCAGCCCGAGTTTCTGCACAGCCAGCGCCACGTGGTCGGGTTCGGAGGCATCGAGCGCGCCGGGCATCCCGGTCTTGACGTTGCAGAAGGCGCAGGCCCGCGTGCAGGTGTCGCCCATGATCATGAAGGTGGCGTGCTTCTTGTCCCAGCACTCGCCGATGTTCGGGCAGCCCGCCTCCTCGCACACCGTGACGAGGCCGTTTTCCTTGACGATATTTCGGGTGTTGGCGTAGCCGCGCGACATCGGCGCGCGGACGCGAATCCAGTCGGGCTTCGCCGGCGACTTCGCGTCCGGCCGATTGACCTTCTCCGGATGGCGCGGACGCACCTGATTGGAAGACACCGTATCGATCAGAACAACCATGAAAAGCCTGCAATTATCCTGTACTTACGTAGGCCTGCCGATCCCTTGGCGCAAGCCGTCCGCATCGGGCACATTGGGCATGATCCTGACCGAAAACCGGTTTCCACTTTTCGGGATCATGCCTATCTTGGAATGAATATCATGTTTCGAAGCGATCCTGCATGGTCCTGAACGCCCATCCCCTGCCCATAAATGGCTGAGCTTCGGTCCTCGCCCGCGAAGGGCCGTCTGCTGACCCGGAAATTTTTTGCGCGTAGCGTCCATGACGTGGTCCCCGACCTGATCGGCGCGACGCTTCTGGTCGATGGTGTTGGCGGCATCATCACGGAGGTCGAGGCCTATCACCACACCGAGCCTGCGGCGCATTCCTTCAACGGACCGACCCCGCGCAACATGGTGATGTTCGGCCCGCCCGGTTTTCTCTACGTGTATCGCTCCTACGGCATCCACTGGTGCATGAATTTCGTCTGCGAGAAGGAAGGCTCCGCCAGCGCGGTGCTGATCCGCGCGCTGGAGCCGACGCATGGCATCCCGGCGATGCGGCGGCGGCGCGGATTGCACGACGAACGCTCGCTCTGTACGGGCCCCGGCAAGCTCTGCGAAGCGATGGCGGTGAGCAACAAGCACAACGGCCTCGTGCTCGACGCGCCGCCGATTGCGATCTACGCGCGGACTCGCAAACCTGAGATCGTCACCGGCATCCGCATCGGCATCACCAAGGCGGCGGAGCTGCCGTGGCGATATGGATTGAAGGGTTCGAAATTCCTCTCAAAGCCGTTTCCGGCATAAGGCAAAATGGCGACGCACTTCGCTGCAAAAGGCGAAGTGGTGACGGGATCGTGGCGCGACGAAATTTCGAACATTTACAGCGCGGGAGCGGCGCTTCGGCGGAATGCTCCGGCGCCATGCGTAATCCGCATGGTCAATTACCTCGCTCGCCCGCAGAACGTGCATTCATCAAAATGCAGGCATGCGCAGGGAGCCGCTCAGAACTGCCGTCGACTGAAGTCAGTCAGCAGCGCAAACAAAATAATGAAGAACGCGGCGACGGTCACCGGCGCGAATGCGTAGGCCGCATCCCGGCTGACATCCCACGCGATTCCGCCGAGAATGGAGATCACCATCGCCAGGCCGTAGCCGATCGTGAACACGCCCGCCGAAAAGCGCGGCACATCATCCGGCGCAACCATCAGCGCCGGGAGTGCGAGCACAAGCGTGAGCACAACGGCGCAGGCAAATCCGATCGCCGCCGCGGCGCCGACAATCACCCATGACGACGAGCCGAGCAGCAGGCCGGCGACGCCGGCAACACCGATCGCGCCCGCGCCGAGCAGCGGCCACTTCTTCCGCTCCCAGCGGCTTGCCATCGCGAGCAGGATGAATGACGCCGGGAGTTGGCCGATATTGAGCGCGGTCAGCGCCGGGCCGATCAGCTCGGTATGGCCGATCTGCAGCATGTAGCCGGGGAAGAAGGCGTTGGCGCAGAAGTACAACTGGTTGGCCCCGCCCATCATCAGGCCGATTTTCCAGAGCAGCGGGCTGCGCCAGTCCGGCATCCAGTGACGGTGGCGCGCGGGTGGCGCGCTTTTGCCGCCGGGCTGGAAAATGAAAATAACCAGCGCAATGATCGCAAGCGGAATCGACCACAACACGAGGCTGGCGCGCCAGCTTCCGGCAACGAGCGGCAGGATGACGGCGGCAAGCACCACCGGGAAGATTTCACCGAACAGCAGGCCGTTGGTGTAGACCGCCGTGGCGAAGCCGATCCGCTGGGGCGCCCACTGGCGCACGGTCGGGGGCAGCGCGGGCTGCATCACCGCAATCCCCGCCGCCATCACGACCGTGGCGACGTAAAGCGTCATGGCGTCGAATGCGACGCCCCGCAAGGCCGAGCCTGCGGCCGCGATCAGGAGCCCGATGATGAGCGCGGGCACCGCACCCACCCGCGCAATCAGCAGCGAGCCCGGCACTGCCACCAGCGCGAACAGGAACACCGGAATCGCATTCAGAATGCCGACCTGCGTCCCGGACAGCTTGAGGTCCAGGATGATGAGCGCAAGGATCGGCGGCACTGCCAGAATGGTCAGCCGAAGGCCGTTTCCTGCGAGCCATAGAAGAATGAGCGCGGCGAACGCCGAGGACCGCGTTGATGTCACGCCACGTCCTTCAGCCGTTCCAGCGCTTCCAGAATCTTCGCCTTGCGCGTCTCCGCTTCCTCGCGCTTCTCGCGCTGCTCGTCGATCACCTCTTCCGGCGCGTTGGCGACGAATTTCTCGTTACCCAGCTTGGCGTCGACGCGCTTGATGTCGGCTTCGGCCTTCGCAAGTTCCTTGTCGAGGCGGACCTTCTCGGCGCCGAGATCGATCACGCCCTTGAGCGGGATCGCAGCGACTTCGCCGCGCACCAGCAGTTGCACCGAGCCGTCCGGCGCGCGATCCGCAAACGAAATCTCGCCGAGCCGCGCGAGCCGCTTCATTACGTCGCTCCAGCGCTCCGCGCGCGTCTTGATGTCGCCGGAGGCGCCGACCAGCACCAGCGGAAACAGCGTCGCCGGCGGGATGTTCATTTCCGCGCGCAGCGAACGGATCGAGGAAATCAGCTCGGTCAGCCAGCCGATTTCGGATTCGGCGGCGGGATCGCTGAACGGTTCGGTTGCGGGCAGCACGACAAGGCCCGGCATCGCCATCGGATCGCCCGAAATCGCCTCGGCGAGCATCGGGGTCATCCCGGCGTCCGGCTTCAGCGGCCATTCGGCAAGCGCCAGCAGGCCGTCGCGCCGGGCCGTCACAGCCCACAATTCCTCGGTGAGGAACGGCATGAACGGATGCAGCAGTTTCAGGATTTCGTCGCGCGCCCAGGCGATGCTGGCCTGCGTCTCGGCCTTGGCGGGACTATCCGGTCCCATCAGCACGGGCTTGGCGAGTTCGAGATACCAGTCGCAGAACACGTTCCAGACGAAGCGGTACATGATCCCCGCCGCGTCGTTGAAACGATAGGCCTGAATGGCTTCGGTAACCTCGCGCGTCGCTTTCGCGGTTTCGTGCGCGATCCAGCGGTTGAGCGTCTCTCTGGTTTTCGCCGGATCGAAGCCGTCGGCCAGCGCGCAGCCGTTCATTTCGGCGAAGCGCGAGGCGTTCCACAGCTTGGTCGCGAAGTTACGATAGCCTTCGACGCGCTGGGTCGAGAGCTTGATGTCGCGGCCCTGCGCCGCCATCGCCGCCAGCGTGAAGCGCAGCGCGTCGGCGCCGTAATCGTCGATCAGGTGCAGCGGGTCGATGACGTTGCCTTTCGACTTCGACATCTTGGCGCCCTTCTCGTCGCGGACGAGGGCGTGGATGTAGACGGTCGGGAACGGCACATCGTCCATGAAGTGCAGGCCCATCATCATCATCCGGGCGACCCAGAAGAAGATGATGTCGAAGCCTGTGACCAGCACGTTGGTCGGATAGTAGCGCTTTACGTCCACGTCGGTGTCGGGCCAGCCCAGCGTCGAGAACGGCCACAGCGCCGACGAGAACCAGGTGTCCAGCACATCTTCATCACGCGTGATGAAGCCCTCGCGCCTGGCGGGATCGAGCGCCATGTCATGGCCCTGCTCCGCGGTGATGACCTCCTGCTCGACGTAATAGCCGAGCGCCTTGCCGATCGCCTCGTCCTCGGTCTCGGCGACGAACACCTTGCCGTCGGGCCCGTACCACGCCGGAATCTGGTGGCCCCACCAGAGCTGGCGCGAGATGCACCACGGCTGGATGTTCTCCATCCATTCGAAGTAGGTCTTCTCCCAGTTCTTCGGCACGAACGCCGTCTCGCCATTGCGCACCGCCGCAATCGCAGGCTCCGCCAGCGTCTTGGCGTCGACGTACCACTGGTCGGTCAGATACGGCTCGATCACCACGCCGGAGCGGTCGCCGTGCGGCACCATGTGGGTGTTGGGTTCGATCTTCTCGAGGAAGCCCGCCTCTTCCAGTTTCGCAACAATGATCTTGCGCGCGGCGAAACGGTCCTTGCCGTGAAGCTCTTCCGCGAAGATCAGCGCGGCTTCCGGCAGACCGCGCAGATAGTCCTCGTTGGCCGTGAGCGACAGACGCGCTTCCTGATCGAGCACGCTGATCGACGCCAGGTTGTGACGGCGGCCGACCTCGAAGTCGTTGAAGTCATGCGCCGGCGTGATCTTCACCGCGCCCGAGCCCTTCTCGGGATCGGAGTATTCATCGGCGACAATCGGAATCAGGCGTCCGACCAGCGGCAGCACGGCGAAGCTGCCGACCGCATCGCGGTAGCGCTCGTCGTCGGGATTGACCGCAATGCCGGTGTCGCCGAGCATGGTTTCGGGGCGCGTGGTCGCGACCACGATGTAGGTGCCCGGATTGTCCGGATCGAAAGTCACGCCTTCCAGCGGATAGCGCAGATACCACAGACTGCCCTTGACCTCGATCTGCTGCACTTCGAGGTCCGAAATCGCGGTCAGCAGTTTCGGGTCCCAGTTGACCAGCCGCTTGTCCTTGTAAATCAGCTTCTGATTGTAGAGTTCGACGAACACTTTCGCGACCGCGCGCGACAGCCCCTCGTCCATGGTGAAGCGTTCGCGCGACCAGTCGCAGGACGCGCCGAGGCGCTTCAACTGGTTGACGATGACGCCGCCGGACTCGGCCTTCCACTTCCACACGCGCTCCAGAAACGCCGCGCGGCCCATGTCGCGGCGGCCCGGCTCCTGCCGTTCCATGAGCTGCCGCTCGACCACCATCTGCGTGGCGATGCCGGCGTGATCAGTGCCGGGCTGCCACAGCACATCGCGGCCGCGCATACGCTCAAACCGGCACAGGATGTCCTGCAGCGTGTTGTTGAGGGCGTGGCCCATGTGCAGCGAGCCGGTGACGTTCGGCGGCGGAATGACGATCGTGAACGGTTCGGCGTCGCGCCGTTCGGGCCGGCCCGCTTTAAACGCGCCGGCGTCTTCCCACTGGCGGGAAATGCGGTTCTCGATCTCGGCGGGCTGGTAGTTTTTCTCGATCATCACACTGCAATCATGAATTGGTACTAGAGCGCCTTCATATCAGGCCACAGAACGAGCGCCGTCATCCTGAGGTGCGAGCTCTTGCGAGCCTCGAAGGATGACGCTGCCACGCTGCCGTCGCCCTTCGAGGCCTCCGCTTCGCTGCGGCACCTCAGGGTGACGGCGCATTTGCCGCCAACATCAAGCAATCCAACGCCTAGAAACCTGCCGGCGCGGTTCAAGTCAACTGTTGGGAGTATGGGGAATTTAAGCCGAAACAGCGAAATCAGCGGCCGCGGGAGACCCGTTCGATCTCGGCCTTGACGATCCGTTCCACCAGATTGGGCAGATTGTCGTCGAGCCAGGATTTCAGCATCGGACGCAGCATTTCCTTGACGAGATCCTCAAGGGTCCGTGCGTTGTTGCTCAGAACTGTATTCGCCAGCGTGTTGAATGCCGACTCCACCGCCGAAACCGTCGATCCCGACAGGATCTGCTGCGTGGGCGGCAGATCGCGGGGCGGCGTCCGTTCGACAAAAGCCGGCGGCTCCATCGCCATCGCGCGCTGCGGCGGCATCTGGACCACAGGCGACTCGGTAAATTCCAGATCGTCGTCCGGCTCGATGGTGTTGAACGTCGGCGGAGTCATTTCGGGAACTGCCATCTGTTCGGTCAGTTCGAACACATCGGCATCGGCTTCCGGCTCTTCGGGTTCTTCCGGCTTTGCCGCTGCCGCCGGCGCGTCGAAGCTCGCCATCATCGCATCGATTTCGGCCTGACTGTTTTTGGCCGCGGCCGGCGGCTCTGCGACGGCTGCCGGCGCTGGCCGGGCCGGTGCAATCTTGGATGGCGGAATGCCGGCCATCGGCGCACGCGCGGCAGGCGCCGGGCGTGCAATCTCCGCCTTCGGGACCACAGTCTTGGGGGCTTCCCTGGGGGCTTCGGCTTTCGGAGCTGCGGCTTTGGGAGGTGCAGCCGGAGCCGCTGCAGGTGCCGCGGCATTTGCGGCAGGCTTGGCCTCGTCATCGGAGATGATGCGCCTGATCGACGCGAGAATTTCCTCCATCGAGGGCTCTTGCGCCTTTGCCGGTTGCGTCATCTCCCCGACTCCACCTCATCGGCAGCCGGATCGAGAGACCCGACAAAGCCGCACACCAACGTCACGAATCGCTTCGCGATCCTTTCAAACGGTATGTCATGGCAACAAATGATTGCAAGCAACGGGCTGCGGACTCGGCCGGTTGATCACAATGCTGATGGGTACGTTGCGAGCGGCGGCGGGGGATCCGGCATTCGCGCGCGCCCATCGCGGGTGCGCAACGCGAATGCCGGAATCAAATCACCCGCTGTCAGCGGCCGTCGGGAGTCCGGACGCCACCCCAGCTATCGCGCACCTGATGATAGTGGACGCTCGGGTCGTAGACGTTGGTGGCGAGGTTGAGCACGGTCGGCGACAGGCGTCCGATCGAGTTCAGCACGCTGTACGATGCGACGACGCGGTCGTGCTGCGCGGTGACGAGTGCGACGCGCGCGTTCACCAGAGCCTGCTGCGCGTTCAGGACGTCGAGCGTGGTGCGCTGACCGACCCGCGCCTCTTCGCGGACGCCGTTCAGTGCGATTTCGGACGCGCTCACCTGCGACTGCGCCGATGTCACCTGCGCCTTGCCTGCGACGAGCTGGCCCCATGCCTGCGCCACGGTGGCGCGGGTCTGGTCGCGAACCTGTTCGAGGTTGAGGCGCTGCTGCGCCAGCGATTCTTTCGACTGGCGGATCAGCGCGTATTCGGCACCGCCCTGATAGACCGGCACTGTCAACTGGGCGACGGCGGACGCACCGAAGGCGCGGTACGTGGCCATGTTGCTCTCGTAAGCCTGCTGCACGCTGCCCTGAAGCGTGACGGTCGGAAACAGCGCGCCTTCGTTGACCTTGACCTGAAGGAAGCTGACGTCGATGCCGTACATCGCGGCGGTGACGTTCGGATTTTCCAGCAGCCCGCGATCAATGGCGGCGGTCAGCGTGGTCGGCAGGAAACGATCGACCGGCGAACCGGGGGCGAGATTGCCCGGATCGTTGCCGATGATGCGGCGGTAATTCGCGCGCGTCGTCGTCAGATTTGATTCAGCGGTCAGAAGCTGCGTCTTGCCGGCGGCAAGCTGGGCTTCGGACTGCGCCACGTCGGTGCGCGTGACTTCGCCGACATTGAAACGATCGCGGGTCTGCTTGAGTGTCTGCTCCAGCACGCGGACGTTGCTCTTTTGCACCTCGACGATGGCCGAGTCGCGCAAGTAGTCCATGTAGATGGTGGCGGCTGCGAACAGCACGGTCTGCTCCAGCACGCGCAAACCTTCGCGGGAGGCGGAGACCTGGCTTTCGGCGGCGCGGGTGCGGTTGGCGGTCTGGCCGCCGTTGAACAGCGTCTGCGTGACGGTCGCGCCGACCGAGCGCGGCGCGTTGACGCCGGCAAGGCTGGTCGTGCTCAAACGTCCGCCGACATTTGTGTTCTGCGCCGTGTCGGTGAACTGGGTCCCGACGCTGGCCGTGACCGCGACCTTCGGACGATAGCCGGACAAGGCCTGCGGCACATTTTCGTCGGTGGCGCGCACCGATGCGCGCTGCGCGTTCAACTGTGGATTGTTCTGGTACGCACGAATCAGCGCGGCTTCGATGGTCTCGGCCATGACGGGCGTCGTCATGACGTGACTCATCAAAAGAGCCGCGAGAGCAACGCCCGCGCTGAGCTTCATCCGATACTTAGCTTGCATCTATCTTTCCCCAAACCGGTTCCCTCGCCATTAAAAAGCACGAGCCGAAACCGGGCAGTCGAGTCGGGCGCCCGCCCGACGATAGTCTATGCATCGGCTGTCCCGGGTGAAACCCCGCCCCGCGTTGCGGCAACCGAAACTGTGCATATGGGACATTGTAGCCACACCTGCGTGCGGCCAAGGAAAACTATCCTAGTGGAGTGGATTTGACATTTGCTTCCCGCCGGCAACGAACCACTAGAAAGTGAACTCCGGAACGCGCTCCAGGCCCGGTAAAACCGGCGCAGAGGCGTCGAAAAGCACCCGGCTGCCGAAATCGGACGGTGACCGCGTGATCAGCGTGGCCCGCGGCGGCTGGCTGGTTGCGAAGACGCCGACCAGCCGTCCGCCCCGCCGCAACTGGTCGTACAGCCCGTGAGGCTCGATCTCGGTGGCGCCATCGAGCAGGATCACATCATAAGGTGCATGGGCGTGGTCGCCATCGACCGGGTCCGCCGCATCGACGGTTACATGGGTGTAACCGAGGCTGGCCAGATTGCGCTGCGCCGCGGCCGCCAGTGCCGAATCCGGCTCGGTCGCCGTCACTTCCCGCGCGAGCAGGCTGATGACCGCCGCCGAATAGCCGGTGGCGCAACCGACCACCAGCACGCGGTCGGTCTCCGCAATCGCGGCGGCCTGAATCATCTTCGCCAGCACCGCCGGCTTGATGAGATGGCGCCTCGGCTTGCCGTCAGCGGCGACGTCGATGTCCATATCCAGATAGGCGATCGGGCGCTTGGCGTCCGGCACGAACGCCTCGCGCGGCACCGCCAGCATCGCGTCGATGATGCGCAGATCGGTCACATCGCTGGGCCGGACCTGACAGTCGACCATGTTCTGCCGAGAGGTTGCGAAATCTGACATGGGATAACCTCAAGACATCAGGGACAATTCGATCGCGCGCGGCACGCGCCCCACGCTGTTTTGCGACGCATATTTGCTGCAAGGCCGCACGCGATGCAAGCCTGCCCTGTGCGCGGTCCGGCCGCGGAACGCCTGTCCGGCGCAACGGCGGCTGTGATATGAGACCGCGAAGGCAGGGACCTTTCGGGCCGGGATCGAGGGATTGAAATATATGACAGGCAGCTTGAGGCGACATCCTGTCCCTTCCCCGCGCCGCGCGATTGCCCGCGCCCTGCTGCTGTCCGCGTTGCTGATGGCTCTCGGAATTCCAGCCGCCCCGGCACAAACTGCTGCGGCTGCGGCAACCTCGGCCGATCAGCCCGCGCCCAAGCGCAAGAAGGTCCTCGAGCGC
The DNA here is from genome assembly GCF_021502575.1 of Bradyrhizobium sp. G127. Classification (NCBI taxonomy): domain Bacteria; kingdom Pseudomonadati; phylum Pseudomonadota; class Alphaproteobacteria; order Hyphomicrobiales; family Nitrobacteraceae; genus Bradyrhizobium; species Bradyrhizobium sp. G127. The sequence continues at coordinate 112,464 of NZ_JAKFGN010000002.1, read as the reverse complement.
GCCGCCGCCGTCATCAAGTCGCTGAGCGACTATTCCGCGAAGCGCGGGCAGAAGCTTCCCGCCCTCGCCGACTACTACGCGGCCAAGGCCGATCTCGGCAAAATCGACGACTCGGCGCCTGAAGCGCCCCGCGCGAAAAAGCTGCTGGCCGCGATGCAGAAGAACGAGCGCGAATACATCCGCAAGGTCGGCACCGGCAACATCGCCGCACGGCTGCAATCGCTGGAGGGCAATGCCGACGGCCGCAAACAGTTTGCGCTCGATACGCGCAAGCAGATGTTGCGCCGGGGTCTGGCGATGGACATCAGCACGTCCGGCGAGCGCGAGACTGTGCTGAACTACAAGTATTTCAAGATGGACCGGCCGACGGTGCTCAACCTTGCCGAATCCGGGAAGATCTTCAACAAGGCGCGCGATCTTGGATTTCATGCGGTGATTTTCACCGACGGCCGCCTCACCTGGACCTACGACGTCGCCGCCAATACGTTCAAGTGAGTGTTTGCAAATGACCGCACCCCGCCAACACCGCGATCCGCTCCCGATGCCCGACAGCCCCAAAACGCCACACGATGCCGAAGGCGGATTGTCCGCTCACGGCCTGTCGACCGTCCGTAAACAGATGGTGGAGTTCGACGACCTGCCGCGCGAGGTGCGGAGCGCTCTTTCGTCCGCCGATCAGCCGAGCGAGCAGATGATCGACGTGCTGTGCGCGATGCACCGCGGCGGGTTCCCGGTGGCCGATATGCTCAAGGTGATCGCCGCCAGCAACGCGAAAAGCGGCGGTTAGGCGGGCCTTGCGGGTTCGCATCGCGCCCGATCTTAACGTATGATTGCAAATCTGCTCCTCGACAACCGTAGTCCCTGTGTGTTGAAGTGGAACCGGGCTGGGGAACGACCGTGACCAATATCGATTCGATTCGTGAGGATGGATCGTCGGCTGCTGGCGCCGAGGCCGTCTACTATCCAGAACTTGTTATTTGCTTGTCAGTAGCTGTCGGAACCGACACGACTGCTGTTGCTGATGCGTTATCCGCGGAGCTTTTAGCTGTCGGATACATACCAGTTTTAGTCCGTTTGAGCGCTCTTATGAGCCAAATTCCAGGTCTCGATTATCTGGCTAAACTGGAAGCTGAAGACGACCGCATTCGAGACAGCATGACGGCTGGAAACGAAATTCGGCGCATAATAGATCACGCCGACGCTGTCGTTAGGCTAGCCCTCTCCGATATCCATGAAAAACGCGCGAGCTTGAACGAGAGCGGGGATGGCTCTGTTCCAGCCGAACGTCATTGCTTCATTATTTCGTCTTTAAAGCGCGACGAAGAACTTCAAACACTGCGCAAGTTGTTCGGTCAGCGAGTTTTACTTGTATCTGTTTATGAGCCAAGAGAGCAGCGGATTGAGAACCTTTGCAAAAAGATTGCAAGCAGTAGAAGTTCGGCTGACCCAGAACTTTATCGAACTACAGCCGATGAATTGATCGATACTGATCAGAAAGAAAGAGCCAATTTACTAGGACAGCGCCTTGAGGATGTATTTCAAAAAGCCGATGTCTTTTTGAAAGCTGGCGTAGACTTAAGGAGCGACGTACGGCGTTTTATCCAGTTGCTCTTTCAGGCCCCCTACATCACTCCGACTGTCGATGAGTTGCTGATGTTTCAAGCTCGCGTTACGGCACAACGATCGGCTGATCTTTCCCGGCAAGTCGGCGCAGTGCTTGCTACAAAGAAAGGCGAAATTCTTGCTACGGGCTGCAATGAAGTTCCTCGAGCCGGCGGCGGGGTGATCTGGGATGCAGTCGCAGGGACCGAGAAAGACTATCGCGATTACAAAGTTGGGCAGGATGCTGCAGTAGGTACACGCAAAGAAATTGTAGGGGAACTACTCCAAGCCCTTTCCGACGCGGGATGGCTTGTTGACAGCAAAAAGGAACTGGCAAGTGAACAAAGAGCACAAGAAGCTCTCTACATAGAGCCAAAACCCTTAGCTAGTACGGCCGTCGCAAGCCTTCTCGAATTTGGACGAATCGTGCACGCTGAGATGGCTGCAGTTTGTGACGCAGCGATGCGCGGCGTGTCAGTGAGGGATAGCACCCTATATTGCACGACATTTCCTTGCCATATGTGCGCGCGGCATATCATTGCGGCCGGTATAACGAGGGTTGTGTACATTGAACCTTACCCCAAAAGTCGGGCCAAAAAGCTGTACAAACGAGCGATTCAAGTGGATCGCGACCGAGAAGCTGATGATGATGCGGTCAGATTTGACGCTTTCGTCGGTATAGCCCCAACACGGTTTATTGACCTTTTCGAAATGGTTCCACGTAAGAATGGACAAGGTTACGCGCTCAAATCGGACGCTCCCCGAGGGGCTCCTAAAGGCGTCACCATGGGATCGCTAACGGCAGAACTGGAATCGTCTTATCTTGCATCCCTTGCTGATGCTGATTGGTCACGGCTCAAGACAGGTATTTTCAGATGAAGCCAAATGATCAGAGATCTTCTGTGATGAGAGTCGCCACAAAGGCCGCATCGAGAACTGAAAATTGGTCTCCTGCTAAACAAGCTTTTGCAATTAAGGTGACTGCAGGTGCTTCGAGCGTTTTAGTCCATAGCGATTCTAGGACGAAATCCGTTAGCGCAGCATCTTCATCGTCGGACAAGAAGACGAAGTGATGCGGTTTTGAATTTGCGTTCGAAGGACCGCGCGGTCCAGCGACGTGAGGTCTTTGCGCTACATTCAACTTCCCACCTCTTGGTATCGATGTAGGACGAGGTGCCTCCGCCGGGGTGTCTAGGAAGAACAGAACCAGTAGTGTGTTTCAGAAACGACACGGAAATGCATTTTAGAATTCGCAACCGACCGCCCCTCGCGAGGTTGCCTAGCTGATTGATAGCCGATAAGTGTTTCGCGCAGTGGGGCCACGTGGCGGAGTGGTTACGCAACGGTCTGCAAAACCGTGTACACCAGTTCAATTCTGGTCGTGGCCTCCATTAATCTTTTCAGCAGGTTATGCGCTTTTCATAAGAAGTTGCTGAAATCGAGCGCCGCCTCCCCAATCTCACGGAACATCTCTCCCCATCAGGATTTGATCACAGGCACCATCCGCGCAACGGTGTGAATGGCGTGACGGATGCAGCGCATTAATCGCGCTGCCGTTCGTTTCGCTCAAACCCGCTGCCGGCGTGCATTTGATTTTAACTGAAGGAGCGAAGCGCGCTTCGCCTATGGTTTTGTCATGGACACTCGCACACGTCTTTCCTGGCTCATCTTCGGCATGACCAATGCCGTTCTGTTCGGCATGGGTCTCGTGCCCGTTCTGACGATCAAGCCCTGGTCGGAACACGCGGCCATTTTGATACCTCTGGTGGTGCTCGCAAGTTTTGTGCTGGCCTTTCCGATTGCGTGGTGGCTGGTCCCCTGGATGCGCGCGCGATACGAGCGCCGCCGGTCCCTGATGCAGTAGGGAGTGGCGCAGCGCGCGAATGCAAAAGGCCCCGGCTTGGGCCGAGGCCTGAGTTGAAACTGGAGACGACTGTTCTCAGTAACCGAAGCGATAGTTGATGCCGCCCTTCACGGTGTGAAGCGTGGTGCCGAGTTCAAGGCCGCCGAAATAGGTCTGGGTGCCGAGATCGGCATAGAGATATTCGACCTTCGCGGACCAGTTGGGCGCGAAGCCATATTCAACTCCGCCGCCTGCCGCCCAGCCGGAGTGAAACTGGCTGTCCGACGCCGAGAGGCCGAGGATGGTCGCATCCACCTTGTTGCTGGCCCACGCATAGCCGGCCTTGCCGTAAATCAGCGCGTTGCTGAGCGCGAAGCCGGCGCGGCCGGTCACCGTGCCGAAGGCCTGAATCTTGGTGCTGACGGCGACGCCCGGTGCGGCTTCGGAATACTGGATTCCGGCGCCCGCTGCGTCGGCCTCGAGGCCGAACACGAACTGGCTGCCGGGCGCCTGCCAGTTGTAGCCGATGGTGCCGCCGCCGAAACCACCCTTCAAGGCATCCGAGGTCCCGGTCACCGTACCGATCCCGGTAATGCCGACCGTGACTTCGTCCGACCATGCGTAGCCGCCCATCGCGCCGACATAGAAGCCGGACCAGTTATAAGCGGGCGAAACCACCGGCGTCTTGTAGGTGCGGGCTGGCAGATCCGCTGCCGCGGCGGCCGTGGTGGTTGCAAGAAGTGCCAGCGCAATAAGCCTTAAATTCATCGGAAGCCCCCAAAATCATGAATTCGATGGGGGCATTCTCGGCCCTGTCCACCTGGTGGATCAAGCTGAAAATACAACCTTTGCGTGTTTTAACGACGTATTGCGCTTTTTAAGCAACATGGACCCGCACGCACGTCGTCCGCGAGCCAGACGAACATGGTGGGCATCGCCGCCCTCTTTGCCCGAAGCCGCGATCTCGTGACGCCGATGAGGATGCAGTGGCTGGATTCCCGCCCGGGCGCGGCGAAGGGCCGAAGTGCGCCGTTGAATTGCGGGCGCGGCCGCCAAATTCCCTTGCCGTTCGTGCACTTCCGCATTTTCGCGATTAACGCTTTGCAAGACTCGGGGCCTTTGTTATATGCGGCCCCATTGCTGCTTCAGCAGTATTCCTCGGTAGCTCAGCGGTAGAGCATTCGACTGTTAATCGAATGGTCGCTGGTTCGAATCCAGCCCGGGGAGCCAACAAATTCAATCACTTGCCAGATTCACCTGCCACGTTCCGCCTTGCGGAGGATAACACGCGTATATAGCTCCCGTGACTGAGGGGGCTGCGGGCTATCCGGGACACAGGTGGGTTTCACGTGAGCGCAGAAGCCAGAGCCGAACTTGATCGCCACTTCGAGTGGTTTGCCGAGCGGCTTCCGGAGAAGCCGGCCCGTTTCGTGCGCTGGGTGCGGCAGCCGTCCTCGATGTGGGTGCGGATTCCCGTGGCGGCGCTGCTCATCCTGGGCGGCATTCTCAGCTTCCTGCCGGTGGTGGGACTCTGGATGTTGCCGCTCGGCCTGCTCCTGATCGCACAGGACGTTCCCTTCCTGCAGAAGCCGCTGGCCGATGCACTCGGATGGATGGAACGCAAGTGGATGGAGCGGAAGGCCAAGGCCGCGGTCCGCGCCAAGGACCGCGAATGAGCACGCCGCTCGACATCATCGTTCCGGTTCTGATGTGCGCCGCCCTGCTGTGGTGGATCGGACGCGGAATGAGTTCGCGTTCGATGCTGATCGCCACCGCCGCGACGCTGGCGGTGATCGTGGGTGTGTTGTTGATCCAGAACGTCGGCGGATGGTGAGGTGAACGCGCGTTCGCCGCGGTCACGCGTGTGTTTTCGCCGATGATTTCTTGCCGCGCCGGTTTTCCGGACGCCGGTAGTCGCGCTTCTTCGGCTTCGGAGCCAGTTCCGGCATGGTAGTCTGCACGGCCTTGTACTGAGAAAGCATGCGCTGGAAGGTTGCGTTCAGCGTTGTCTCTATCTCGGGACGGCCTTCGAGCCGGGAGAGCACCAGTCCGGCCGCCTCGATGGTCGAGAGGCCATCGCTGCGCGGCTCCTTGCGCAGCTTGCCATAAAGCGACGGACGCGCGGGGCCGAGAATGATGCGGCGGCATTTCAGCATCCACGCATTGCGCCACCACAGCGCCTTGGCCTGGCTCCACGTGCCGTCGAGCAGCACGATGCCTTCGATGTCTTTCAGGATCGAGCGCTGGTTGTCCTCGATCTCGCCCTTGCGATCGATGGCGACGACGTCGCGTTCGGTGGCGAGGTCGGCGACCTTGGCCGAGCCAAGATAAAGGATCGCCCAGTCCTGCGGATCGACGCTGCGCCCGAGCGCCTTGGACAGGCTCGGCCATGACAGCCCGATCTTGAGGGTGGCTTTCTTGAAATGCTGCGCCGTCAGCCGCGCCGTGCCGAGCGCCCTGTCCTGCTCCTGCGGATGCTGCAGGATCAAGAGTTCGATCTTGTTGTTGATGGGCTCAATGCTGTCGCAGATGCACAGCGGCAGCGGCTTGCCGCAATGAGGGCATTCCTCGATCTCTTCAGCGGTATCGGCGGCAACAGTTTTGGCGGATTTGGACATGGCCCGGCTATACGCTCCGCGCCCGGCGTCAGCAACCGGTCAGGGGCCAATTGCGGGCCTCAGGCCGCCCGTGTCGGCGGATGGACGGTGCGTCCACGCAGCCAGCGGCCCAGCAGAAGCCGGCGGCCGCTGCGCGGGATCAGTTCGACATCGCTCACCAGCTTGGCACCACCCTTGCGGCGCTCAAGGGTAATCTTGCGTGAGTGAAACGCTTCCAGCTCCGGGCGATGGGCGACGCTGATGATGGTCGCATCCTTCAGTTCCTCGTTGAGTAGCCCCATCATGTTGTCCTGCCCCTTGGCATCGAGCGCGGACGTGGCCTCGTCGAGAACGATGATGTCGGGCCGATGCAGCAGCAGCCGCGCAAACGCGAGCCGCTGCTTCTCTCCGCCCGACAATGTCTGATCCCAGGGCGAATCTTCCTCGATTTTCTCCTTGAGATGGGCAAGACCCACCTTGTCCAGCACGTCGCCCATCTGCTCCATGGTCCAGTCTTCCGCCGCACCGGGATAGGCAACCGCGCGCCGCAGCGTTCCCGACGGGATGTAGGGCTTCTGCGGCAGCATGAACATGCGGCGGTCGGCATGAAAATCGACACTGCCGCCGCCCCATGGCCAAAGTCCCGCAATCGCGCGCACCAGCGTGCTCTTGCCCGTGCCGGACTCGCCGGACACCAGCACCCGCTCGCCGGGTTCGATCAGGATTTCCGATTGGCCGACAACGGCGGTGCCGTCGTCCAGCGTCACCGACAGATCGTTGAGCCGCAGCATCGCATTGCCTTCGGTCTCACCGCGCTTGATGCGATTTACTCCGTCTCCGGATTCCGCCCGCTCCAGGCCGTCGAGCGACATCATGAGCGAAGCGATGCGGCGCGCGCCGGCGTTCCATTCCGCCAGGCGCGGATAGTTGTCCACCAGCCAGCCGAATGCATGCTGGACGATCGTGAAGGCCGACGCCGCCTGCATGACCTGCCCGAGCGACATGCTGCCTTCGAGAAACTTCGGCGCGCAAAGCAGGATCGGGATCACCGGCGCGATCAGGTTCGATCCCTGCGAGACGATGGTGGTGCGCATGTGCTGGCCGCACAACCGCGCCCATTGCCGCAACACGCCGGTAAAAGATTTGTCGATGCCGGAGCGTTCTTCTTCCTCGCCACCGAGCAAGGCGATGCTTTCGCCGTTCTCGCGCACGCGCGTCAGCGTGTAGCGGTACTCGGCCTCCGCCTGGTTCTTGGCTTCGGACACCGACACGAAATGGCGACCGATGACGATCATCGAGCCGCTCGCGACGGCCGCGTAGATCACGGCCGCGACGACGAGAAAGCCGGGAATGGTCACGGTCGCGCTGCCAACGGACAGCGTCATCGCGCCGCCGATCGTCCACAGCACGACGATGAACGTCGCCGCCGACAGAAAGGCCTGCGTTACGCCCGCCGCAAAATCGACCGGCGCGTCGGTAGCCACCCGCAGATCCTCAGCAATGCGATATTCCGGGTTCTGGTGGTCGCCGCTGACGAGATTGAGCTGATAGTAGCGGCCGTTGGTCAGCCAGCGCGACACGACCGAATTCGTTAGCCATGCCCGCCAGCGGCGCTGGATGCTCATCCGCGTGAAGACCTGCGTCACGCCGAGCACCACGCTTCCGATCGCCAGCGGAAAGAACACGCCAGTCAGGTAGAAAACCCTGGCGGCGTCCTTCTTCTCGATGGCGTCGAAGATTGCCCTGTTCCAGACATTAATTCCGTACTGAAAGGTGATCTGCAGGACGATCAGAGCAAGCAGACTGAGGGTCAAAACCCACGCCAGACGGCCGCCGCCCTTGCCCCAGAAGCCCCGGGCGCTGATCGCGAACCGGGTCAGCAGGTAATCGCGCCTGATCTGCTCGGCTTCCTCGGGTGAAATCGCCGGATCGGCCTCCAGGATTTCCGGCGGAGGTGCTTCCACCGGTGCTCCGGTTTCAGAGGTAACTTCTTGAATTGGCGGTTTATTCATACCGGCTCAACGCAACCGGAACCCCGAAGTTCCATTGCCGCGTGCGCTGCCGCAAATACTTCTATTCCGCCGGAGTGGCGCTCGTGACCGGCACCGGCCGCTGTCGGCCGCGCAGCCGGTCGATTAGCAGATAGATCACCGGCGTCGTGTAGAGCGTCAGGATCTGCGACACGATCAGCCCGCCGATGATGGTGATACCGAGCGGCCTGCGCAACTCGGTGCCCGGCCCGGTCGCCAGCACCAGCGGGACTGCGGCCAGCAACGCTGCCATGGTCGTCATCAGGATCGGCCGGAACCGCGCGAGGCAGGCCTCGAAGATCGCGCCCTCCGACGACAGTCCGCGCTGCCGTTCGCCCTCCAGCGCGAAATCGACGATCATGATTCCGTTCTTCTTCACGATTCCGATCAGCAGAATGATGCCGATGAAGGCGATCACCGTCAGCGGCGTGTTGGTCAATTGCAAGGCGAGCAGCGCGCCGAGCCCCGCCGACGGCAAGGTGGAGATGATCGTCAGCGGATGGGCGAGGCTCTCATACAGCACGCCGAGCACGATATAGACCGCGATCAGCGCGCCGAGGATCAAGAGCGGCTGCTTGTTGGCGGTCTTCTGGCTGTCGGCGGCATTGCCGGCAAACTCGCCGCGAATGCCTTCCGGCATGTGAAGTTCTTCAATCGCCTGCTGGATGTTGTTCGTTGCGGTCTGCAGCGGCACGCCGTCGGGCACGTTGAACGAAATGGTGTTCGAGGGATACGACGCCTGATGGTAGACGGACAGCGGCGACAGCCCCCGCTCCATATGCACCACCGCCGACAGCGGCACCTGCGCATCGCCGGCGCCCGCGACATAAATCTTGTCCAGCGCCGATGGGTCGCCCTGCAATCGCGGATCGACTTCCAGCACGATCTGGTACTGGTTCCGCTGGGTGTAGATGATCGAAATCTGGCGCTGCGAGAAGGCATTGTTCAGCGCGTTGTCGATGTCCTGAACCTGGACGCCGAGGCTTGCGGCGGTCTTGCGGTCGATCGACAGGTTCAGCGCGAGGCCCGCGGCGTCGCGGTCGCTGGAGACGTCGGTGATGCCTTCGACGCTTTCGAATTTCTTCGCCACGATCGGCGCCCACTTCGCCAGCAAATCCAGATCGGAACTGATCAGCGTGTATTGATAGTTGGAGTCGCTCTGGCGGCCGCCCGCGCGCAAATCCTGCGCGGCAAACATGAACAGCCGGATGCCGGGCACCTGCCCGAGATTGCGCCGCAGCCGGTCGATGACCTGCGTGGTGGTCAGACCGCCGCGCTCTTCAAGCTCCTTCAGGCTGATGAACATGGTGCCGCGGTTGGCCCCGCCCCCGCCCGGCCCGCCGCTGCCGCCGAGGCTCGATCCGACGCCCGCCACCGCCGGATCGGCCATCACGATGTCGGCGATCCGCTGCTGCAGGCCGAGCATGGCCTGAAACGAGACGTCGGGCGATGCGCGGGTCGAGCCGATCACCAGACCGCTGTCGTCGGTCGGAAAATATCCTTTCGGCGTCTTGATATACAGCGTGACGGTCAGCGCGATGGTGGCGACGAACACCACCATGGTCAGGAACGGGAAGCGAAGCACGATGTGCAGCGTGCGTTCGTAGAATCTGACGATCCGGGACAGGCTGCCTTCGATCAGCCGGTCGAACCACGTCGCGTCCGGCGAAACCGTGGTCTTGATGTAGTGCGCGCAGATCATCGGCGTCACGGTCAGCGACACCACCATCGACACCAGGATAGCGAAGGTCAGCGTCAGCGAGAATTCGCGAAACAGCCGTCCGACGATGCCGTCCATGAAGATCAGCGGCGTGAACGCCGCCACCAAAGAAATACTGATGGACAGCACGGTGAAGCCGATCTGCTTGGCGCCGAGTAAAGCCGCCTGATACGGCTTCATGCCGTCTTCGAGATTGCGGTACATGTTCTCGATCATGACGATGGCGTCGTCGACCACGAAGCCGACCGACACCGCGAGCGCCATCAGCGACAGATTATTGATCGAAAATCCCGCGACCCACATCGCAGCACACGTTCCGGCCAGCGCCAGCGGCACGGAAATGCCCGCCGCGATGGTCGGCGTCAGCCGCCGCACGAACACGAACACCACCAGCATCACCAGAAACGCGGTCGCGCCCAGCGTCCATTCCATGTCCTCGACATTGGCGCGGATGGTGCCGGTGCGATCCGACAGAATGGAAATCTCCACCCCGCCAGGAATCCACTGCTTGAGCTCGGGCAGCAGCGCCTTCACCCGATCCACCGTGTCGATCACGTTGGCGTCCTGCTGCTTGGTGATCAGGATCAGCACCGCGGGCTGCTTGTTGAACCACGCTACGGAGCGGCTGTTGCGGGTGGCGTCGACGACATTGGCGACATCCGACAGCTTCACGAAATTGCCGTTGGCGCTCTTGATGACGATGTCGCGGAACTGCGCCGCGGTCCGCATCTGCGGATTGGTGGCGAGAGTCTCGCCGAGCACCGGGCCGTTGAACGCGCCGACCGGGCCGATGGCGTTGGCGTTGACGATCGCAGTGCGCACGTCGTCGCTGGCGATGCCCGCGGTCGAGAGCGCGCCGGGGTTAAGCTGGACGCGCACGGCCGGCTGGTCCGCGCCGCTCACCGTCACTTCGCCGACACCCGGCACCTGCGAAATGCGCTGGGCGATGACGGTGTCGGCGACGTCATAGATCGCGCTCGACAGCATGGTTTTCGAGGTCAGCGCGATGATCAGCACCGGCGAGGCCGCCGGATTGGCCTTCCGGAAATTCGGCAGCGTCGGCAGGTCGGTCGGAAGGTCCGACAGCGAGGCGTTGATCGCGGCCTGCACGTCGCGCGCCGCCTTGTCGATGTTGCGGCCGATGGCGAATTGCAGCGAGATGCTGGTGGTGCCCAGCGAACTGGTCGAGGTGATCTGGTCGATGCCGGCGATTTCGCCGAGCCGCCGCTCCAGGGGTGCCGCGACCGTGGACGCCATGATGGTCGGATCGGCGCCGGGCCGCGAGGCCGAAACCCGGATCGACGGGAAATCGACCGACGGGATGCTGGCGACAGGAAGAAAGTTGTAGGCGACGGCTCCGACCAGAAACAGTCCGATCGCCAGCAGCGTGGTGCCGACCGGCCTGCGGATGAATGGTTCGGAGAGCGAGGCCATTACTGGATGCCCTCGGTCGCTCCCGCGATCGGCGGCGACGGCTTGCCGGACTCGTCAGGCGGCACCGCGGCTTCGATCCGGCGATTGATCCGGTCCAGCGCAAGATAGATGACCGGCGTGGTGTAGAGCGTGAGGATTTGCGACACGATCAGGCCGCCGATAATCGAGACACCGAGTGGAAACCGCAGTTCGGAGCCGGTGCCGCTTTCAAGCGCCAGCGGCAGCGCGCCGAACAGCGCCGCCAGTGTCGTCATCATAATGGGGCGGAAGCGCAGCAGGCACGCCTGCACGATGGCGTCGTAGGCCGACATGCCCTGATGCCGCTCCGCTTCCAGCGCGAAGTCGATCATCATGATAGCGTTCTTCTTGACGATACCCATCAGGAGAATAATGCCGATCAGGCCGATCACCGACAGATCCTGCCCGCACAGCATCAGCGCGAGGATCGCGCCGACGCCGGCGGAGGGCAGCGTCGAGAGAATGGTGATCGGGTGAATGTAGCTCTCGTACAGCACGCCGAGCACGATATAGATCGTCACCAGCGCGGCGAGGATCAGCCACGGCTGGCCCGACAGTGACTTGGAGAACTCGGCGGCGTCGCCCGTATAGAGGCCCACGATGTTGCCCGGCATGCCGATGCGCGCCTCGATCTCCGCGACCTTCGCGACCGCGTTGCCGAGCGCCTCGCCCGGCGCGAGATTGAACGACAGCGACACCGCCGGGAACTGCGACTGGTGCGAAATCGACAGCGGCGCGGTGGTCCGCACGATGCTGGCGACGGCCTCGATCGGCACCTGCGCGTTGGGCGATCCGGTCGCGCCGGCCGCGCCCGGCACATACAGTTTCGACAGCACCGACGGATCGCGCTGATATTCCGGCAGCGCTTCGAGCACGACACGATACTGGTTGGCCTGTCCGAAGATCGTCGAAATCTGCCGCTGGCTGAAGGCGTCGTTCAGCGTGTCGTTGACCGCCTGCACCGAGACGCCGAGCTGGCCCGCACGCTGACGGTCGATATTGACGATGGCGCGAAGACCGCCCTCCTGCCCGTCCGACGAGACGTCGCGGAACATCGGGTCGCGGCGCATCTCCTGGATCAGCTTGTTCGACCATTCGACGACGGCGGCGGAATCGGTCGCAGTCAGCGTGTACTGGTACTGCGACCGGCTGGCGCGGGTGCTGATCTGAATGTCCTGCACGGCCTGAAAGTAAACCGTCATGCCGGGGATGGCCGCCACGCGCTGCTTGAGGCGATCCACCACCACAGAAATATCGGTCTTGCGCTCGCCGCGCGGCTTCAGGGTCAGGACGAGACGGCCGACATTGGTGGTCGGGTTGACCGAGCCCGCGCCGACCACCGAGACTACGCCGACGATGTCGGGATCGGCCTTGATCGCGTCGGCGACCTGGGTCTGCCGCAGCTTCATGTCGGTGAAAGACACTTCCGGTCCGGCTTCGGTGATGGCGGTGATCGACGCCGTATCCTGCAGCGGCAGGAAGCCCTTCGGTACGAACACATAGAGCGCGAGGGTGGCGATGATGGTGAGGAACGTCACCACCAGCGTGGCGCGCTGATGCCGCAGCACCCAGAGCAGCGTGCGGTGATAGAACGCGACCATGCGGTCGATCCAGCCCGAGAGCGTGGCGAGACCGGGCACCTGGAATTCCTCGTGGTGCATCTTCAAGAGCCGCGAGCACATCATCGGCGTCAGGGTCAGCGACACCACCGCGGATGTGACCACGGCGATGGTGAGCGTCAGCGCGAACTCCCGGAACATGCGGCCGACGAGGCCGGACATGAACAGCAGCGGAATGAACACCGCGATCAGCGAGACCGTCAGCGAGATCACGGTGAAGCCGATTTCGCTGGCGCCCTTCAGCGACGCCTCCATGACGCTCTCGCCGTTCTCCATATGGCGGACGATGTTCTCGATCATCACGATCGCATCGTCGACCACGAAGCCGGTGCCGATGGTCAGCGCCATCAGCGAGAGGTTGTCGAGGCTGAAGCCGGCGAAATACATGACCCCGAACGAGGTGATCAGCGACAGCGGCAGCGCCACGCCCGCGATCAGGGTGGCGCGCAGCGAGCGCAGGAAAATCAGCACCACCAGCGTCACCAGCACGACGCTGAGCACCAGCGTGAACTGCACGTCGCGGACCGAGGCGCGGATGGTCACGGTGCGGTCGCTGACAACGGTCAGGTCGACGCCGGCCGGAACGGCTTTTTGCAGCTTGGGAATTTCCTCGCGGATCTGCCGCACCACGTCGATGACGTTGGCGCCGGGCTGGCGCTGGATCTCGATGACCACGGCGGGTTTGCCCTGATACCAGGCCCCGGTCTTCTCGTTCTCCAGACCGTCGATGATCTGGGCTACGTCGCCGATGGTGACCGGCGAACTGTTGCGATAGGCGATGATGATCGGCCTGTAGGCGTCGGCGGCGGTGATCTGGTCGTTGGCGGCGATGGTGTAGGCCTGTTGCGCGCCGTCGAGCGACCCCTTCGGCCCCGATACGTTGGCGCCGGCAATCGCCGTGCGCAGGTCTTCCATCGAAATGCCGTAGGCCGCGAGCCGGGCCAGATCGGCTTGCACGCGCACGGCGGGTTTCAAGCCGCCCAGAATGGAGACTCGGCCGACGCCGGAAATCTGCGCCAGCCGCTGCGCCATCATGGTGTCGGCGAGATCGCTCATGGCGCGCAGCGACGAAGTGTCCGAGGTCATCGCCAGCGTCATCACCGGCGCGTCGGCTGGATTGACCTTGGCGTAGGTCGGCGGATACGGCAGGTTTTTCGGCAGCACCCCCGCAGCGGCGTTGATGGCGGCCTGCACATCCTGTGTCGCGCCGTCGATGTCGCGGTTGAGATCGAACTGCAATGAAATCTGGCTGACGCCGAACGAACTCACCGAGTTCATCGACACCAGCGACGGAATTTGTCCGAGCTGGCGTTCCAGCGGCGCGGTGACGAGAGACGCCGCGACATCGGGGCTGGCGCCGGGCAGTTGCGTCGTGACCTGCACGGTCGGAAAATCGACCTGCGGCAAGGCCGACACCGGCAAGAACCAATATCCGAGCGCGCCGCCGATCAGCAGCGCGACGCCGAGCAGCGACGTCGCGATCGGCCGGTGGATGAATGGCTCAGAGACGCTCATCGTCGCGCGCTCACAGGTTTTGCGTCAGACGGGATCACTGCGGCGCTTTCGCGCCGCCGCCCGCCGGTTGTTGTCCGCCTTGCGGAGAGGCCCCCTGCTCCTTCTGACCCCGGCGTTCGCCCTTCTCGCCGCGCTGGCCTTTTTCGCCGGGAGGGCCTTTCTGCCGGCGTGGTGCGAGGTCCGGCGTCGGCGCCTGATAATCCTTGCTGATCGTGACCTTCGCGCCTTCGGACAGGTTGGCGAAGCCGGTCGTCACCACCTGATCCTGGACCGTGATGCCCGAGGCGATCACGGCATTGGTCTCGGTCTGCTGCGTGACCTTGACCGTGCGCGCCGACACGATGTCGTTCTCGCCGATGACATAGACGAACGTGCCGGCCGGGCCGCGCTGAACCGCGGCGGTCGGCACCACGAGGGCCTTGTCGAGCGTCTGCACCTTGAGGCGCACGTTGACGAACTGTCCCGGCCAGAGCTGGAAGCTGGCGTTGGGAAACTCCGCCTTGACCTTCACCGTGCCCGTGGTCTGGTCGACCTGGTTGTCCATGCCGGTCACCTTGCCGGTATCGACCACGGTCCTGCCGTCGTTGCCAAACACGTCGACGGACAACGCGCCCGCCGCCGACGCGGCGTTGACGCGAACGATCTGCTGCTGCGGCAGGCTGAACTGGACCGCGATCGGCTGCAGTTGCGTGATCACCACCACGCCCGTCGCATCCGATGGCTGAACGATGTTGCCTTGATCGACCTGGCGCAGGCCGGCGCGGCCCGACAACGGCGCGACAACTTTGGTGTAGCTGAGGGTAGCCTGCGCATTGTCGATGGCCGCCTGATCCGACTTCACCTGCGCCTCAAGCTGCGCCACCAGCGACTTCTGAGTATCGGCCTGCTGCGCCGAGCCGGCCTTGGCCGTCGCCAGTTGCTGATAGCGGACCAGATCCATCCGCGCATTCGCGAGCGTCGCTTCGTCCTGCGCCTTCTTGGCCACCGCCTGATCGTACTGGGCCTGATAGATCGCCGGATCGATTTCGGCGAGCACATCGCCTGCCTTGACGTCCTGGCCTTCCTTGAAATTCACCGACAGCAGCTTGCCGCTCACCTGCGCACGCACCGTCACATTGTTGAGCGCGCGCACGGTGCCGACGCCGTCGAGATAGACCGGCACGTCCTCGATCCGCGGCATCGCGGCGAGCACCGGGATCGCGAGATCGGGCCGCGTTCGGGTCGCGGTCTGCGTCGGCTTGAAGTAGGTCCAGGCGATGTAGCCGAGGCCGCCGATGATCAGCAGCCACACCGCGATCGACACGGTTCGCCGCCGCGCGCCCGACGCCACGCGTGCAACGCCTTCGCCGGCCGCTTTGGCCTTTTCGTTCAGCTCGGGCTTAAAGAGCATCCGCAGGCCCTTCTGTTGTTCTTGGCGACCAGCCGCCGCCCAATGCCTGATAGAGAGTGACGACTGCAAGCAACTGGGCGAGTTGGAACTGCGCCAGCGAATCTTCAGCCTGAAATAGTGTCTGCTGCGTGTTTAGCACAGTTACGATGTCAGCCGTGCCGGCGCGAAGCTGCCGTTCGGACAGTTCGAACGCCCGGCGGGACGCCGCGACCACGGTACGCTGCAGCCGCAGCCGCTCGTTGGCCTGCTTGATGGTGGCGAGCGCCGTGTCCACATCGGCGAAGGCCGACACCACGGTCTTGCGATAGGTTTGCAGCAGTTCGTCCTGCCGCGCCTGCTGCAGGTCAAAGTTAGCCTGGATACGGCCGGCGTCGAAGATCGGCTGCGTCAGTCCGGCGGCGACGTTGAAGAACGCCGATTGCGGCGTGAACAGCATCGCCAGTTGCGCGCTCTGGTAGCCGCCCTGCCCGGTCAGTTGAATGCTCGGAAAGAACTGCGCCCGCGCGCTGCCGACGTTTGCTGTTGCTGAGGCCAGTTGATTTTCCTGACGCCGGATGTCCGGGCGCTGGGTCAGCAATTCCGACGGCAAACCGGGGGTCACGCGCGGCACGGCGATTTTTCCGAGCGATCCGCCGGTCAGCCGCACGCGCTCCGGCGGGCGCGCCACCAGCGTGGCCAGAATGTTTTCATTCTGTGCCAGCGCCTGCCGCAGCGGCGGCACAGATGCTTTTTGATTTGCGAGCAGGCTTTCCTGCTGCGCCAGATCGAGGTCCGAGCCGGTGCCTGCATCGACCCGCGCCTTGATCGCATCGTAAATGCGCTGCGCGCTGGCGATGTTGCGCGTGGCGATGGCGATGCGGTCCTGCGAGGCGACCACGTTGAAATAGGCCGTGGCGACGCTGGCGAGCGTGGTGAGCGCCACCACGTCGCGGTCGAAGCGGTTGGCGTTGGCGGTTTCTTCCGCCGCCAGCAGGGCGTCGCGGTTCTTGCCCCAGAAATCGATCTCGTAGCTCGCGCTGAGCGAAGCGCTATGATTCGTGACTTCGCCGCGGCCGCCGATCGTACTGCCCGACGTCACCACGCCGGTGTTGCTCGACGAGCGCGACCGCGAGCCGGAAAAACTTCCCGTCAGACTTGGCAGCAGCGCGGCCCCTGCGGTCTGCGCCAGCGCGTCCGCCTGCCGGATGCGGGCGACGGCGGCGGCGATGTCCAGATTGACGGTCTGCGCCTCTTCCATCAGGACGGTCAGCTCCCGGGAGCGGAAGCCGCGCCACCAGTCCAGCGTCGGTGGCTTGTCCTGGGCGGAACCCGTCGCCTCCTTGTAGACGGCGGGCACGTCCAGCGCCGGATCGGGCAGATCGGACGTGACAATGCAGCCGCTCAGAGTGACAGCCATCGCGAATGCGGCGCACAGGGCGAGCGGAGGCGACGGGACAACGCCACGCCTTACCTGGAGGGGGAACTCGAACACCGGGGCGCACACTTCTCCATAGAGCCAGAATCCCATTCTAGCGGGCTGTTCCGGCTGCGGACAGGGACGTTCCGGCGCGGCCCCCAAGACAAAAGCGACCTGTGTTCCTTCGGTGTCACACCCGGAATCGCAGTTAGGCCTGAAAATGCTGGGGTTCCGTGCCTTCATCGGGCCCGAGGCCGAATCGGCCTTACGAAGATTTCATGTTCGATCGGGATTTGGCCGAACATTCGAAGTCTTTGAAACTTCGGCCAAACCGCCCCGTAGCTCAAGCCTCTGGTGCAACGGGGGCTTTGGAATGCGCGTCGCGATCATTGGAACGGGAATTGCCGGCAATGCCGCAGCCTGGGCGTTGTCACAGCGATACCCGGTGACGGTGTACGAGCGCGAACTTCGCCCTGGCGGCCACAGCCACACCGTCACCGTCGACTATGATGGAACACCGGTCGCCGTCGACACCGGCTTCATCGTCTACAACGAACTCAACTACCCGGATTTCACCGCCATGCTCGCCCATCTCGGCGTCGAGACGGTCGAAAGCTGCATGAGCTTTGCCGTCACCGCCGACGGCGGGCGATTCGAATGGAAGGGCGGCGGCGATACCTGGCCGCAGACCGCGAAAGGCCTGTTCGCGCAGCCGCGCAACCTGCTCTCCCCCTCCTATCTGTGGATGCTGCGTGACATCCTCGCCTTCAACGAGATGAGCGTGAAGGATCAAGCCGACGGGACGCTGCAGAACCTGTCGCTCGGCGCGTATTTCACGATGCGCGGATTTGCGCCGCGCCTGCTGTCGGACTACCTCGCGCCGATGGGCGCGGCGATCTGGTCGGCGCCGGCCGACCGCATTCTCGATTTTCCGGCGGAAAACTTCGTCGCGTTCTTCAGCAATCATCGCCTGCTGCAATACGATCGCCCGACATGGCGCTCGATCAAGGGCGGCAGCCATGTCTATGTCGACAGGCTCACCGCCTCGTTCCGGGACCGCATTCGCCTCGGCTGCGCCGTGACCTCGATCCGGCGCACTGCGCATGGCGTTGTGGTTGATGACAGCCACGGCCGCACCGACACCTACGACCACGTCGTCATCGCATCCCACAGCGATCAGGCGCTGGCGATGCTGGCGGATGCCGATGCCAATGAGCGCCGCGTGCTCGGCGACATCCGCTATGCGCCGAACACCGTCTATCTGCACCGCGATCCGCGGCTGATGCCAAAGCGCAAACGCGCCTGGGCGTCCTGGAATTTTTTGCGCTGGAAACGCCACGGCACGCCGGTCAACGACGTCGCGGTGACCTACTGGATGAATCCGCTGCAGGGGATCGACGACTCGATGCCGCTGTTCGTCAGCCTCAATCCGCCGTTCGCTCCCGACCCTGCCCTGACCTTCGGGCGCTACCTGTGCGATCATCCGCAATACGACGCCGCCGCTTTTGCAGCGCAGAAGCGGCTGCCGGAGATTCAGGGCAAGCGTCACACCTGGTTCTGCGGCGCATGGACCGGCTACGGGTTTCATGAGGACGGGCTGCGCGCGGGTCTCGCGGTCGCGGACGCGCTGGGAGCGTCGGTCCCTTGGCGGCAGTCGCCCGAAGAGCTTGCGCAGGCAGCGGAGTAGATCATGCCGGACAAGGCGCACATGGATGATGCGGCGGCGCTGTATGTCGGCAACGTCATGCATGCGCGGCTCAAACCAATGAGCCATCGCTTCAGCTACAAGGTCATGAGTCTGCTGATCGACCTCGACCGGCTCGACGAAGCGGACCGGCAGTCCCGGTTGTTCGGCGTCAACCGGGCGGCGCTCTACAGCTTTCACGAGGCCGATCACGGCGAGCGCGACGGATCGCCGCTGCGATCCTATGTGCAGCACTGCGCAGCCGAGCACGGAATCGATCTCACCGGCGGAAAAGTCCGGCTGCTGTGCTATCCGCGGCTCCTTGGTTACACCTTCAATCCGCTGTCGGTGTATTTCTGCAGCCGGGCCGATGGCGCGCTGGCGATGCTGATCTACGAGGTCCGCAACACCTTCGGCGACATCCACTCCTATGCTCTACCCGTCACGCCCGACCAGATCAGCGCGTCCGGCGTCCGACAGGAGCAGGACAAGCTGTTCTACGTCTCGCCCTTCATCGATATGGCGATGCGCTATCACTTCCGGATCGTGCCGCCGGGAGACGGCGTGAAACTGCGCATCCTGGAATCGGATCAGGACGGGCCGCTTTTGTCGGCCACGTTCAGCGGCGCGCGGCGGCGGCTGACCTCGGGCGCGCTGCTGACAACTTTCGCTGCACTGCCGTTGGTGACATTCAAAATCATCGCAGCGATTCATTGGGAAGCCTTGCGTCTTTGGCTCAAAGGCGCGAGACTTGTTCCAAGACCAACAGCGAAAGATAATTCGGCGCACGAACGGCCGACACACGCGAGCAGAAGATTTGGACACAGGGCCATATCACACTGACGGAATTGCGCGATGTCTGACCCGATCATCCTGACCCCCGACATTGTTCTCACTCCGGACAATGTGGAGGCGGTCCTTCCGGACGTGCCGAAACTGGTCCGTTTCGCACTCAGCTTCGCAGCGAAACTGCGGCGCGGCACGCTGGACGTAACGCTGCCCGACGGACGCACCGTGCGCTGCGGCGGGCTGGAGCCCGGCCCCGCCGCACAGATGACGATCTACAGTTACGGCTTCGCCTGGCGGCTGGCCCGCGGCGGCGATATCGGAATTGCCGAGGCCTACCTGCGCCGCGAATGGGACACGCCGAACCTGACGCAGTTTCTCTACATATTCTGCGTCAATCACGATCTGATCCAGACCATGCTCGGCAGCAAGCCGATCGCGCGTTTCGTGCAGCATGTACGTCACTGGTTCAATCGCAACACGAAACGGCAGGCGCGGCGCAACATTTACGCGCATTACGACATCGGCAACTCGTTCTATTCGGCGTGGCTCGACCCGAGCATGACCTATTCGTCCGCGCTGTTCGAGGACGGCACGCAGGATCTCACCGCCGCCCAGCACAACAAGTACCGGCGGCTTGCCGAAGCCATCAACCTTCAGCCGGGGCAGAAGGTTCTGGAAATCGGCTGCGGCTGGGGCGGCTTTGCGGAATATGTCGCGAAGAACTACGACGCGCAGGTCGTGGGATTGACCATCAGCACCGAGCAGCGCGACTTCGCGCAGAAAAGGATTCAGGCCGCAGGCCTGAGCGACAAGGTCGAGATCCGGTTGCAGGACTACCGCGACGAGCGCGGGCAATATGACCGGATCGCCTCCATTGAAATGATCGAAGCCGTCGGCGAGCAGTTCTGGCCGCAATATTTCACCCAGCTCCGCGACCGGCTGGCGCCGGGCGGCTTCGCCGGCATTCAGGCGATCACCATTCAAGACAAGTTCTTCAACGCCTACCGGCGCGAGGTCGATTTCATCCAGCGTTATGTATTCCCCGGCGGCATGCTGCCGTCGCCGCAGGTGTTGAAGTCGCTCGGCGAGAAATTCGGCGTTCCCGTGGTCCGCGAGCGCATTTTCGGGGAAGATTATGCCAAGACGCTCGCGACATGGAGAGACAATTTCCGCGCGGCGTGGCCGAACCTGATGCCGCTCGGATTCGACGAGCGGTTCCGGCGGCTGTGGGAATACTATCTCGCCTATTGCGAAGCCGGATTTCTGTCCGGCAATATCGACGTGCGGCAGGTCGTGTTCGCGAAACCGGCTTAAACAGCACGTCTAACCATCTCAAAACCAAGGCAGATCACGCCTGCGCGCCTCACCCTTGTCGGATCGGCGGGCGGCCACTAGTTTGGCGGCCGACATTCGCCCCCTTCCTGTGTCTCCTGACACATCCGGTCCCAGGTCCTTCGCTCTCATGCATATTCGCAAAGACGTCGTCGAAGCCATCGGCAATACCCCGCTCATCAAGCTGAAGCACGCATCCGAAGTGACCGGCTGCACCATCCTCGGCAAGGCCGAGTTCATGAATCCCGGCCAGTCGGTGAAGGACCGCGCCGGCAAGCAGATGATCCTCGAGGCGGAGAAGCGCGGCGACCTCAAGCCCGGCGGGCTGGTGGTGGAAAGCACCGCGGGCAACACCGGCATCGGCCTTGCGCTGGTCGCAGGCGCGCGCGGCTACCGCACCATCATCGTGATCCCGGAAACGCAGAGCCAGGAAAAGAAGGACGTGCTGCGGCTGCTCGGCGCCGAACTGGTCGAGGTGCCGGCGCTGCCATACAGCAATCCGAACAATTACCAGCATGTCGGCCGCCGTCTCGCGGACGAACTGCGCAAGACCGAGAAGAACGGCGTGCTGTTCGCCGACCAGTGGAACAATCTCGACAACCGCAAGGCACATTACGTCTCGACCGGTCCCGAAATCTGGGAGCAGACCGGCGGCAAGGTGGACGGTTTCATCTGCTCGATCGGCAGCGGCGGCACGCTTGCGGGCACTGCGACGTTCCTGCGCGAGAAGAAGAAGGACATCATGATCGGCGTCGCCGATCCGCGCGGTGCTGCGATGTACAACTACTTCGATCACGGCGAGATGAAATCGACCGAGGGCGGCTCGGTCACCGAAGGCATTGGTCTCGGCCGCCTCACCCCGATTATCGAAGGCATCAAGGTCGACAAGGCCTATCTCATCGAAGACGCGGAAGCGGTGCCGATCGTGTTCGACCTGCTCGAACATGAAGGCATCTGCGTCGGCGGCTCGTCCGGCGTGAATATCGCAGGCGCCATTCGGCTGGCGAAGGACCTCGGCCCCGGCCACACCATCGTGACCGTGCTGTGCGACTATGGTACCCGCTACCAGTCCAAGCTGTTCAATCCGGACTTCCTTCGCTCGAAGAACCTGCCGGTGCCGGCCTGGCTAGAGCGCAAGAGCACGATCAAGCCGCCGTTCGAGAAGGTGTGAGCGACTAAAATGACGTCATTCCGGGGCGCGAGCGCTTGCGAGCGAACCCGGAATCTCGCTGTTGCTTCCGATGAATTTTTCTGGATTCCGGGTCCGCGTGAAGAACGCGTCCCGGAATGACGTTGGGTTTGCGTCCCGCCTTGTCACCTCAAAATCTGACTAAGAAACAGCTTCGTCCGCGCGTGCTGCGGATTGGAGAAGAACCGGTCCGGCGTGTTGGCCTCGATGATCTGCCCGGCGTCCATGAACACCACGCGGTCGGCGACCTCGCGCGCGAAACCCATCTCGTGGGTGACCACCAGCATGGTCATGCCCTCCTTGGCCAGATCCACCATGGTGTCGAGCACCTCCTTGACCATTTCTGGATCGAGCGCCGAGGTCGGCTCGTCGAACAGCATCACCTTCGGATTCATGGTGAGCGCGCGGGCGATCGCCACGCGCTGCTGCTGGCCGCCGGAAATCTGGCCGGGATACTTGTTGGCCTTGTCGGGAATCCGCACCCGTTCGAGATACTTCATCGCCGCCGCTTCCGCGTCCTTCTTCGGAATGTTGCGCACCCAGATCGGCGCCAGCGTGCAGTTCTCCAGCACGGTCAGGTGCGGAAACAGGTTGAAGCTCTGGAACACCATGCCGACTTCGCGGCGCACGGCATCGACATGGCGCAGGTTCGGCCCAAGCTCGATGCCATCGACATTGATGCGGCCTTCCTGAAATTCCTCCAGCGCGTTGATGCAGCGGATCAGCGTCGATTTGCCGGAGCCCGATGGCCCGCAGATCACGATGCGCTCGCCGCGCCCGACGCTGAGGTCGATGTCGCGCAGCACATGGAAGTCGCCGAACCATTTGTTGAGGCCCGAGATGCCGACGATGGGGGCTGCGGTCATGATTTCATCTCAGACATTCTTGTGGGCATTCAGCCGCCGTTCCACGAACAGCGAGTAGCGCGACATTCCGAAGCAGAACACGAAATAGATAATGCCGGTGAAGGCGAAGCCGGTGAACAGCGTGGTCGGCGTTGCCCAGTTCGGATCGGCGAACGAGGCGCGCAACTGGCCGAGCAGGTCGAAGATCGCCACAATCAGCACCAGCGTGGTGTCCTTGAACAGTGCGATGAAGGAGTTGACGAGTCCCGGAATGACGTGGCGCAGCGCCTGCGGCATCACGATCAGGCCCGTGGTCTTCCAGTACGACAGCCCGAGCGCGCTGGCGGCTTCCGGCTGGCCACGCGGCACCGCCTGCAACCCGCCGCGAATGACCTCGGCATTGTACGCGCCCGCGAACAGCGCGATGCCGATCAGCACCCGCACCAGTCCATCCACGGTGAAGTTGCCGGGCAGGAACAGCGGCAGCATGTAGGTGGCGAAGAACAGCACCGTGATCAGCGGCACGCCGCGCCAGAATTCGATGAAGGCAATCGAAAACACGCGGATCAGCGGAATGGTCGAGCGTCGTCCCAGCGCCAGCGCCATGCCGACCGGCATCGACGCGACGATGCCGGTGACCGACACCACCAGCGTTACCAAAAGGCCGCCCCATGCGCGGGTATCGACAATCGGCAACCCGCCGCGATCGAGACCCATCACCGCGATCACAACGGCGGTGCCGGCAAAGATCGCGATGCTCGTGAACAAGGCGCGCCAGCCGTTGCGGACACCTCCGGTCAGGACAAACATCAGCAATGAGACGATGATCGCGGTCGCGATGAAGTCCGCCCACAGCGGCGAATGGAAGCGCTCGATATAATCGCGCAGCCATGCGAGCGGCCACGCCAGCAGAGCCAGTCCATCCCCGATCCAGCCGACCAGCCTGCCGAGGAAGGAAATGACCTGCCCCGGCGCACCTGCCGTTGCCGTGGATGCGAGGCGGCCGCCTGCCTCCTGAAAACTCAACGCCAGACCCGATCCGAGATCGGCGATCCAGTGCACGGCGAAGCCTTTCAATCCGCCGCCGCGCAGCAGGAAGAACCCGATCACCGGATAGGCGATGAAGAACAGCCCCGAGTTGAGCGCTTTCGCCGGCGCGCGCGGGATCAGCAGCGGCAACAGCAGCAGCGCGCCCAATACAAACGTGAGATTGACGCGCCAGCGCTGGTCGGCGGGATAAAAGCCGTAGATGAACTGATCGAACTTCGCCTGCACGAACGGCCAGCAGGCGCCGACCACACGACCCACGTTGGCCTCAAGGCAGGCGTTGCGGTCGCTGCCGGTCCACACCGCGTCGACAAACAGGAACTTCACCGTGGGCACCAGGATCAGCCACAGCAGAATTGCGCCTGCCACTGTCATCATGATGTTGAGCGGCGAGTTGAACAGCCGCTCGCGCGCAAAGCCGACGACACCCGTCGTTTTGACCGGCGCGGTGCGGGGCGCGACAAGATCGGTCCGGATGAATGCAGCCTGCTCGGTCATGCGGCGAGGCTCCGGTTCAGGCGCCAGCCGTAGAAACTCATGATCGCGCTGGTGACCAGCGACAGCAGCAGATAGACGCCCATGGTCAGCGCGATGATCTCGACCGCCTGCCCGGTCTGGCTCAATGCCGTGCCGGCGAACACCGAGAACAGATCCGGATAGCCGATGGCCACCGCGAGCGACGAATTCTTGGTGAGGTTGAGATACTGGTTGGTCAGCGGCGGCAGGATCACGCGCATCGCCTGCGGAATGACGACCTGCCGCAGCGTCTGGCCGCGCGTGAGGCCGAGCGACGCCCCCGCCTCCATCTGGCCCTTCGGCACCGATTGAATTCCCGCGCGCACGATCTCGGCAATGAATGCGGCGGTGTAAGTCGAGAGTGCAATGGTCAGCGCGGCGAATTCCGGCAGCACCCGCGCGCCGCCCGCGAAGTTGAAGCCTTTCAATTCCGGCATGTCGAACTTAACCGGCGCCCCGAACATAACTGCCGCCAGCGCGGGCAGACCGATCAGTGTCGCCAGCGCGAACGGCCAGATCGTCAGCTTCTCGCCCTTGGCGAACAACTGATGCCGCGCATAGCTGCGCATCACGAGCGACGCCACGATGCCGACCGCAATTGCCACCGCGAACACGCCGAACGACGGCTGCGGCACCGGATTGGGCACGACCAGCCCGCGATTGCTGAGAAACACGGAGCCCAGCAGCGAGATGCTCTGCCGCGGATTGGGCAGCGTCGCCAGCACGGCCAGATACCAGAACAGAATCTGGAACAGCAGCGGCAGGTTGCGGATCAGCTCGACATAGCCGCCGGAAATCCGCGCCAGCAGCCAGTTCGGCGACAGCCGTCCCAGCGCCACGGCGACGCCGATGATGGTGGCGATCGCGATGCCGACGATGGAAACCAGCAGTGTGTTCAAGAGGCCGACCACGAACACCCGCGCATAGGTATCGCTTTCGCTGAATGGAATCAGCGCCTGACTGACGGCGAAGCTCGCGGTATTCGACAGGAAGCCGAAGCCCGATGCGATCCGTTGCGCCTGCAGGTTGGCGCGCGCGTTCTCGACAATCTCGTAACCGATCCAGACCACGGCGGCGACAAACAGGATCTGGATGACTACTCCGGCCCACCCCGCCTGCCCGCCGAGCGTGCGGCGAAGCCGGGCGACCAGCCGGAGCGGCGGCTTGCGGGGGGCGTCAGCCATTGCCGCGTCGGGCAACGCCGTTACCGGATCGGCGGCGCGTATTGCAGCCCGCCCTGGTTCCAGAGCTTGTTCAGTCCGCGCGCGATCTGGAGTTTGGAGCCGGCGCCGACGTTGCGGTCGAACGACTCGCCATAGTTGCCGGTGGCCTTGATGATGCGCGTGACCCAGTCCTTGGTCAGGCCAAGCTGTTCGCCGAGATTGCCGTCGGTGCCGAAGATGCGCTTCAATTCTGGCTTGTTCGACTTCGCCATCTCGTCGACGTTTTTCTGCGTGACGGCGTATTCCTCGGCGTTGATCATGGCGAACAATGTCCACTTGACGATGTCGAACCACTGGTCGTCGCCGTGGCGCACGACGGGGCCGAGCGGTTCCTTCGAGATCACTTCCGGCAGCACCGCATGATCGGCCGGCGCGGCCAGCTTGAGGCGTTCGGCATAAAGCTGCGACACGTCGGAGGTGAACACGTCGCAGCGGCCGGACTCGTAGGCTTTCACGGTCTCGTCCGCGGTGCCGAAAGCGATCAGCTCGTACTTCATGTTGTTGCCCTTGAAGTAGTCCGAGACGTTCTGCTCGTTGGTGGTGCCGGTCTGCACGCAGATCGACGCGCTATTCAGCTCCAGCGCGGAATTGACCTTGAGCGATTTGCGAACAAGGAAGCCCTGCCCGTCATAATAGGAAATGCCGGTGTAGTTCAGGCCGAGCGAGGTGTCGCGCGACAGCGTCCATGTCGAGTTGCGTGACAGCACGTCGATTTCGCCGGATTGCAGGGCGGTGAAGCGGTCCTTCGCCGACAGCGGCACGAATTTCACCTTGGTGGCGTCGTTGAAGATCGCCGCCGCAATGGCGCGGCAGACATCGACGTCGAGGCCGGTCCAGTTGCCCTTGTCGTCCGGCGCCGAGAAACCCGGCAGGCCCTGGCTCACGCCGCAGGACAGTGTGCCGCGGTCCTTCACGCTCTGCAGCGTTCCCCGGTCTCTCGGCTTGTCCTGCGATTGCGCCTGGGCGGTCTGAACGGCGAACGCGGCAAGAAGAGGAATCAGAGCGAGCGATACGCGTTTCATGGAATGGCCTTTCTCGATGGTTCGGCGCCGGCGACGGACAACGTCGCGCGAGATAAAACGATCCTGCACAAGCGCACGGAACGGCTTCTAAATATCTGGTCTGCATAACAGAACGCCGGGCGCGACGGGTCAAGGGGTTGACGTCCGCCATTGCGGTCAGCTTACTGAGCATACCTTATAAACAATCCATTGCCCTTTTACCGGGCAACGCTGCCTCTGCGGCAAGATGTCTTCTCACAAGTGAACGTCACATGATTCTCCCCAAAGACGATGGCTCTTCCCTGCGACTCGATCCGCAGACCGAACTGGTGACATCCGGCCGCGATACTGTCGCGCAAAAGGGCTTCATCAATCCGCCCGTCGTGCGGGGCTCCACGGTGCTTTATCCAACCGCGGACGATCTGCATGCGCATCGCGGCGAGTTTCAGTACGGCCGCCACGGCACGCCGACCACCAAGGCGCTGCAGCAGGCGCTGATGACCCTCGAAGGGCCGAACTGCGCCGGCGTCGGTCTTGCACCGTCCGGTGTGGCGGCGATCTCCACGGCCCTGCTGGCGATTCTCAAGGCGGGCGATCACTTGCTCGTTATCGACAGCGCCTATCGTCCCACGCGGAATTTTTGTGACAGCCTGCTGAAGCGCTACGGTGTCGAGACCGACTATTTCGATCCGCTGATTGGCGCCGGGATCGCGAAGCTGTTCAAGCCGAACACCAAGGCCGTTCTGGTCGAAGCGCCGGGGTCGCAGTCGTTCGAGATGCCGGACATTCCCGCCATCGCCGCTGTCGCGCATGCCAGAGGCGCGCTTGTTGTCGACGACAACACCTGGGCGACGCCGCTGTTTCACCGTTCGCTGGATCAGGGCGTCGACATCAGCATCCAGGCGGCGACGAAATATCTCGGCGGACATTCCGACATCATGTTCGGAACGATCTCGGCCAATGCAAAGACATGGCCCTTGATTACAGAGGCGATCCGCCTGCTTGGCGTCTGCGCCGGTCCGGACGATGTGTTTCTGGCGTTACGCGGCGTCCGCACGCTGGCTGTCCGCCTCGCGCATCATCAGCAGGCGGGCCTCGATATGGCACACTGGTTCGCCGCGCGGCCGGAGGTTCTTCGCGTGATCCACCCTGCTCTCGAGAGCGATCCGGGTCACGCGATCTGGAAACGCGATTTCACCGGCGCCACCGGCCTGTTCAGCATCGTGCTGAAGCCGGCATCGAAGCAGGCCGTGGACGCGTTGCTCGATACGGTGAAACTGTTCGGGATGGGCTATTCGTGGGGCGGTTTCGAGAGTCTGGTGATCCCGTTCGACTGTTCGTCCTATCGCACGGCGACCGCATGGAATCCCGGCGGTCCGACCCTGCGCTTCCACATCGGTCTGGAAAATCTCGACGACCTGAAAGCGGATCTGGCGCGCGGCTTTGAGGCGTTCAACGCGGCGAAGTAGCCGGCGATAGTGTCGCGATACGGCTCGTCATCCTGAGGTGCGAGCCACCTTCGGCGAGCCTCGAAGGATGACTGTCCGCGATAGCGCCGCCGCCCTTCGATGCCTCCGCTTCGCTACGGCACCTCAGGGTGACGGCGCATCTTCCAAAGACCTCAGGTCTTCTCGACCTTCGAGCCCCTGCCCCTGTTCTTCACGATCAGCATGATGTTGCGGACGTAGATGATCGTCGCCAGTCCCTGTCCGAGGATGATGACCGGCTCGCGCTTGGCGATGCCGTAGATCAGGGTCATCAAGCCACCGGCGATCGAGAAGAACCAGAACGCGATCGGCACCACGCTCTGGCCGGCGCGCTCGCTGGAAATCCACTGCACGAGAAACCGTGCTGTAAATGCCAGTTGCGCGATCAGGCCGAACGCGAGCCAGAAGTCGAACTTTGCAACGAACACGTCGTAGAGGTAGTCGCCAAGCTGCTGGCCAAAGTGAATCAGCATCACACCACCTCCGTCGCCACCGGCGTCGATTTCTTGCGGCGGATCAGCCACCACACCCCGGCCAGATCCATGATCCCGATCCACAGCCGGTCGAAGAAGCCATAGTTCGACACGCCGGAGTGCCGCGGCCGGTCGATCACATCGACATAGACGATATCGAAGCCTTCACGGCGCACCAGCGCCGGAAGAAACCGATGCAGACCATCGAAATACGGCAAGGCGAGGAACACGTCGCGGCGCAGCGCCTTCAGGCCGCAGCCGGTATCGCGAGTGCCGTCGTGCAGGATCGCATTGCGCACGCGGTTGGCCGTGCGCGACTGGAATCTCTTGAAGGCGGTGTCCTTGCGGCCGACACGCTGACCGGCGGCGAGCCCGACCTTGTCGCCGCCCTTCTCGATGGCTTCGATCAAAGCCGGAAGAAATGCGGGATTGTTCTGGCCGTCGCCGTCGAGCGTTGCGACGATCTTGCCGCGCGCCATGCGGATGCCGGTGCGGACGGCAGCGGATTGTCCCGACGAGGCGGCATGACGAATCTGGCGCAGGTTTTTCCGCACGCGCATTTCGGCGGCGAGCCGTTCGCCGGTCGCGTCGGTCGAGCCGTCGTTGACATAGACGATCTCGTAGGCCCAGCGGCCATCGAGCGCCGCCGCGATCTCCGCGATCAGCGGCGCGACGTTGTCCTGCTCGTTGCGGACCGGAACCACAATCGATACGTCGGGGGCCGGCAGGCCGGAATTTGGTGCTTGATCGCTCATATACCGATGGGGTCCAAACGCCCGGAAATGCGGTCAAATCGCCGCATGGGGCGACCGCTTCTTATGGCGCGAACGCCTCGCGGGCAACCCTTTTCAGGGCGGGCCAGGATGGCCCTGCGAGGGGATAAATCGACCCGTCCCGGCCGATTTTGAAGCCAAGGCGGCGGGCCGCGAACCAGTATCGGACGAACATCGCACCGATGACGCCGGTCAGTGCGCCGCCGACCACGTCGCTCGGATGATGCGCCAGCAGCACGATCCTGCTGAGGCAGATCAGCACCGCATAGACGAACATGACAAGCGTCGCCTTTCGCCACACCGCCGACACCGCGAAGGCCAGTGCGAACGCCGTGGTCGCATGACCGGACGGCAGGCTCGCAAACGCCGGACTTCCGGAGAAGTGTTCGTAATAGAACGCATTGGCGTCGCCGCCGACGAACGGCCGGCTTCTGCCGATGGCGTATTTCAGGACTTCGCTGGTCAGAACGGCAACCAGCACGGCGAAAAAGATAAACTGCATGCGCACGCCGAACGCGATCAGCACCGAGCGCGATGTGCCGTTCAATCGTGGCAGGATCAGCAGCAGGACCAAAAGTACAGCCGCGAGCGTCCACAACACGTATTCCGATTTGCCCAGATCGGTGAAGTAGCGCAGCGGCCAAAGGCTGGCGGTGCCGCGCGGCGGCATCAGTTTGATGGTCGCAACGTCGACCGCGAACATCAGAAGTCCAATGACGAGCGCGGTCAGCACGGACAATCCCAGCCAGCGCCGGGCCAGCGCGCGGCGGGCCTCGGCGCGGCGGGAATGCGACGGCGCGTGCACGAGGCGCATCACCGACTGCCATGCGACGAAGCCTAACCGGGGCAGATAGCCGGTCCGATGAACGCCGCCTGCTTCGACGGCCATTTATTCGGTGCCTTCGGAGCGGAAGACGGCGACCGAGATCGCGCGGCCTTGCGAGAAGTTATAACCGTCGATGCGGGCGCCGGCGTTGTAACGCAGGCCGATGGCTTCGGCGCGCTGCGCGAAGGCGCGCTCCTCGCGCCATTCCACCAGCGCGAACCGGCAGCTCCCCTGCAGCAGGAAGTCCGCCGCGCCGGACCCGTTGGTCAGAACGGTCGATGTGCCGACCATGAAGACAAGGCTCGGCTCCTGGAAACCGGCTGCGGCCGCGGCCGGGCCGACGCATTCCACATTGCGGAGCGCACGGGCGATCTGCACGCTCGGAAACAGCGGCGCGAGCGAAGGTACCACCACGCCATAAATGCACGCCGCCATGAACCACGATGCGCCGACGGCATTCAGCAGCGAGCGTTCGGCGCGGTAGTCGTCGAACATCCACCAGGCGAAAAGCCCGAAGATCAGCGCGCCTGCGGCGAACGGCCATGCCAGAAACTCCGGTTGCCGCAGCAGCACGATGGCGCCGATGATGCAGGCAACGGTGATGATCAGCGGCACAGCGAACCACCATGCCGATCCGCGCACGATCCACGCCGAACGCGACAGCACGTTTCGCTCCAGCGCGCCGACGATCAGAATGGCAATGGCCGGATAGAGCGGCAGCACATAGTGCGGCAGCTTGGTGATGACGAGTTCGAACACGATCCAGGCCGGCACCAGCCATGCCAGCAGGAACTGTGCGCCGGGCTCGCGCCGCGCGCGCCAGACCGCAGGCGCCGCCATGCCCGCCAGCGTCGCGCCCGGCCAGAACGTGAGCCAGAACAGCAGGAAATAAAGTCCCGGCGGCGCGCCGTGCGATTCCTTCGCGCTGGCGACCTTGCTCAGCATGTCGCCGCCAAGTGAATCCGCAAAGAACGTGTCGCCGGCCTTGAGAACGATCGCGACGAACCACGGCAGTACCAGCACCAGCGTCCACATCAGTCCCCATACGGGACGCAGACGCCACAGCCACGCCGCCGAGCGGTCCATGATTGCGAGCGCGATCACGGTGAGCGCGACGAACATCAGGATCAGCGGACCCTTGAGCAGAATGCCCCACGCAATCGCGGTCCAGAAGATCGCAGCCCATCGCCAGGGCTGCGGCGAGTCATCTCCGCGCTGCCACGACAGATAGGCGCGCGCCATCGCGCCCATCACGGCGGTCGTCGTCAACAGCAGCATGGCGTCGGTCTTGGCCAGACGCGCCTCGACCCCGAGCAGGATCGAGCTGCACATGATGAGAGCGGCCAGCAGCGCGCCGCGCCGCGTCACGAAGGCGAGCGCCGTCCAGTAGGTCAGCAGCACCGCGCCGATGGCACCAATCAGCGAAGGAATGCGATAGAGCCAGATGCGGACCTGCGCGCGCGGCAGGCCGAGCGCCGATGCGCCTTCCACCACGGCAGCCTGCGCCCAGTAGATGCCGACCGGCTTCTTGTAGCGCACCTCATCCTGAAAACGGATGTCAACGAAATCGCCGCTTTCAACCATCTGTTTGGTCGCCTGCGCGAAACGCGCTTCGTCGCGGTCGACCGGCGGAATGTTGAAAAAGCCGGGCAGGAAAAACAGCAACCCGACGAGTATCAGGAGGGCGACCGTGCGGGTATGGCTGCCGACCGCAAAATCGATCACGCGCGCGAGTCCGCTGCCCGGGTTTTTCTGTTCAACCGGCTCGCGCGGAGCGCCAAATCTGGGTCTTGGGTAGGTCTCAGCCATCGGTTCCGCATACGCTGAAACCGCCACCCGGACAACAGCTTGGACCGGCCCTACTGAATTCTCACGACGACTGTGTCCGCCGCGCCCGTGGCATCCATCACCGTCAGGCGGACGAAGCCGGGGCCCGGCGGATCGATCAGCCGCTGGCGGCGGCTATCGATGTTCCCGACCGCGACACCGTTGACGATCATGGTCAACGGCAGCACCCCGCCCGCCACCTTGACCGGCATGGCCGACGGGACCGCCTCGCCGCTACCGGCGGCGTCGATGCGGGAGCCGTTGAGCGGGAACTGGATCCGCAACACCTGCTCGCTGCCGGTGCGGACGAAATCGCCTGCGGGCCGGAACCGGCGCAACGGCAACGGCAATTTGGCATTGCTCGCCATCAGCGTGCCCTTCGGCGCCTTGGCCAGCGCCATGGGAAGCTTTCCGGTGCGGGCAAAGGCGTCGAACAGAATCGGCGCGGCCGCCGTGCGACCTGTCAGCCCCGGAACCGGCGCGCCGTCCGGGCGGCCGACCCAGACACCAATGGTCATGCGGCCATCGAAGCCGACCGACCAGGCGTCACGGTAGCCGTAACTGGTGCCCGTTTTAAACGCGAGGCGGTTATGCGGCGCGTTGTCCGGCGGCGGCGTGCCCATCAGCACGTTGCCGACCAGCCATGCGGCGGACGGATCGAGCAGCCGGCGCGTCTCAGGCTCGGCCTTGTCGTCAGCGCGCACGATTTCCCGCAATGACACCGTATCACCTTGACGCGGGAAACCTGCATAGAGCTTTACCAAATCGTGCAGCGTGACGCCGACGCCGCCGAGGCCCATGGCAAGGCCGGGCGTTTCGTCTTTCGGCAGGATCAGGTTGCCGCCCGCCTGCTTGATGCGTGCGGTCAATCGGCTTGAACCGACGCGATCGAGCAGCGCGATGGCCGGCACGTTGAGCGACATCTGCAACGCCTTGCGGACGGTGACGGTGCCCTGAAATGTCATGTCGAAATTTTCCGGCGCGTAAGAGCCGTAGCGGATCGGCCGGTCCTCGATCAGGCTTTCCGGATGCACGAAGCCATCCTCAAAGGCGAGACCGTAGATAAAAGGTTTCAGCGTCGAGCCGGGCGAGCGCACCGCGCGGGTCATGTCCACCTGCCCTGCGCGCCGCGTGTCGAAATAATCCGACGAGCCGACATGGGCCAGCACGTCCCCGCTTTCATTGTCGACGGCAAGGATGCCGATGGACACGTCCGGCCCGAGCGCCAGCGCGCGGTCCTTCGCCAGCTGCTCCAGCGCTTTCTGGATGGTGGAATCGAGCGTGAGCTGGATGCGCTGTTCGTTCTTCATGATCGCCAGCGACTGATCGGTCGCATGCGGCGCCAGCAGCGGCATCGGCTTGCGCAGCCGCGGCACGGCTTCAAGTTTGGCGTGCCTTGCGTCGTCAGCGGAAACGCGGCCATCCTCCACCATGCGCGACAACACACGGTCGCGCGCGGCGCGCGCCACATCGGGGTAACGATCAAGCCTGCGCGTTTCCGGCGATTGCGGCAGCGCCACCAGCAGCGCGGATTCCGCCAGCGACAGCCGTTTCGGCTCCTTGCCGAAATAGGCGAACGAGGCGGCGCGCACGCCTTCAAGGTTGCCGCCGAACGGCGCCAGCGTCAGATAGAGATCGAGGATCTGATCCTTGGAGAGTTTCCGCTCAAGCTGGATCGCGCGCACCATCTGGCGCAGCTTGGCCGCGACCGACCGCTCCTGCCGTGGCTCCATCAGCCGCGCCACCTGCATGGTGATGGTGGAGCCGCCCGACACGATATGTCCGCGCGTCACAAGCTGGAATGCGGCGCGGCCCATCGCCAGCGGATCGACGCCGATATGCGAGCGGAAACGCCGGTCCTCATAGTTCAGCAGCAGATGGAGATAGCCGGGATCGACATCTTTCGTCTGCGCCGACAGCCGCCAGCGCCCGTCCGCCATCGCGAACGCGCGCAGCAGCTTGCCATTGTGATCCACGATGGTGGTAGAGACTTGTTTCGGTTGCTCGAACGGCAGCGGCGGCAGGGAGGCGATCCAGAGGGCGGCGGCACCAAGTCCAGCGATCAGCACGACAGCAGCCGAGGCCACCAGTGTCCGAATAGTCCGCCAGCCTCTCACCTTGTCATCCCGGCGAACGCCGGGATCCATAACCACTGGCCCATCGTCCGTTGAGCGAGATTGATCAACATCCCGCTCCATCATTCCCTGACAGGGGTGATGGGTCCCGGCCTGCGCCGGGACGACCGGAGAACTTGCCCCGGCGACCCGAGCGTTATGGTCGGCCTTCCCGCTCATTTTGTCTTCGTCACCTCGACGGTTCCGGTGCCGGTGCGGCCGTAGCGCGAGGGATTGTACATGTCCTCGACATAGGCCTGCGGCAGAACGTATTTGCCGGGCGACACCGCGCGCACGATGTAGGCCACCGTGAACACGGCAGTGTCATCGCTCGCGCGTTCGATGGCTGCATTGAAGCGATCGTCGCGGAACTCGGTGTTCTGCGGGTCTTCGCCGTCCTCGATCCAGTCGAGTGTGCCGCTGTCGCCGGACGACACCAGCTTGGGATTGTCGATCTCCAGGCCTGCCGGGAGATAGTCCACCACCATGATCTGACCGTATTCCGGCTTGGCCTCGGTGATCTTCAGCACGACTGCAAAGCGGTCGTTCTGCTTGGCCTTGGACGGATCGGCGGGCTTGCCGTCGAGCGTGAAGTAATTGCGCTCGATCTTGAAGCCGTTGGCGACTGCAGGTTCCGGAGTGACCGGTGCGCCGGTGACTGAAACGACCGCCTGCACCGGCGTATCGCCGGTGTTGGTGATGGTGACCGGCTTGGCGGCGATGTCAGCGCTGCGATAGTTGCGATAGACCGCGTTCTTCGCTGCCTCGCCGTTGACGGACACGACGAGGCTGTTGGCCTCCTTTGCCAGCGCGCGCGACGCCAGCACCATCCACGCATTCTCCTGCGTCGAGGTGTAGGGCGTGAGACCGCGTGCCGCCTCGACACGTTCGACCGCGAGGCTGATCGTCGCCTTCGGCGCGCTGCCTTCGCTGGCGAGCGAGACCAGGGCCGCAGCATCACGCAGCGACGAGCCGTAATCGCTGCGGCCGAATTCCAGAACGGGTTTCGGATTGAGGCTGTTGACCGCAGCCGCATAGACCCGCTCCGCGCGGGCGCGGTCGCCGACCAGCGCCAGCGCCGCCGCCAACTGTGCCTTGGCGATGGGAGTTGCGATGTTGTTCAGCTTGGTATCGGCGAGATAGCGCAGGTCCCCGATGGGAGCCGTGCCGTTCTTCGCCAGCACATAGAGGCCGTAGGCCAGATCGCGGCCGCCGTCCTTCTCCGGCTCGTCGGCATTGACCACCGAGTTGCGGATGCGATCCAGCGCCGTCCTGAACAGGATGTCCGGTACGGCGAAGCCCTTTTCGCGAGCCCGAGTCAGGAAGTCGGTGACATAGGCATCGAGCCAGGCGTCATCGCCGCCCGCCGACCACAGCCCGAACGATCCGTTCGAACCCTGCCGTGCGAGAAGGCGATCAATCGCGTCCTTGATGCGCTGATCGATGGCGGTGTCGAGCGCCAGATGGTTCTCCGCCGCAAGATCGTTCACGTAAAGCAGCGGCATGGCACGGCTGGTGATCTGCTCGGAACATCCGAACGGATAGCGGTCCAGCGCTTTCAGGATGGTCGCAGCGTCGAGCGCCGTGGAGAGACCCACGGACAGTTGCACACCGCCGGTGCCCTGCACGAGATCGCTGAACATGTCGGAGGTCAGCGTCAGGCTCTCGCCCTTCGCCAGCGTCCGCACCGAGCGCCGCGCGAGGATTTGCGTGGCCGCCTTGACGTCGAGTGCGTAGTGCCGCGCCAGCGTCAATCCGTTCGGCCCTTTGATATCGACATCGAGCGCCGCCTGCCCGGCTCCGCCCGATGCGTCGATGGCCAGCGCGACGGTACTGCGCTGTTTCGCAGCGAGCCGCATGGTGGTCGCCGGGTTGCCGGTGAGTTTCACGGGGCCGGATGTCTTGACGCTGATGACGTAATCGCCGGCAGCACCTTCGACGTTGTCGAGATCGAGGTTCATGGAGCCGCGATCGCCGTTGAGCAGGAAGCGCGGCAGCGTCGCCGTCAGCACGACGGGATCGCGTACCGTTACGTCGGTGTTGGCGCGGCCGACTTTGGTCGCAGACCAGGCCACCGCCATGATGCGCGCGGTGCCGGCGAATTCCGGAATGTCGAAGGTGACTTCCGCCGTGCCGTTGGCGCCGACCGTGACGATGCCCGAATAGAGCGCCAGCGGCTTCTGCGTCGGGGGGCTGCCTTGCAGTTCGGCGCCTGCGCCGTCACCGCCGGTGCGGATCTGGCCGCGCGTGCCCTGCATGCCGTCGATCAACTGCCCGTAGAGGTCGCGGATCTCGGAGGTCATGCGGCGCTGGCCAAGATAGTAATCATCCGGCGCGGGCGGCTTGTAGTTGGTGAGATTGAGAATGCCGACATCGACCGCCGCGACGACGATCTTGGCGTCCTCCCCGCGGTTGAGACCTTCGATCTTCACTGGCAGTTTCAGTTGCGTGCCCGGACGCACCAGCGCGGGCGGCGTCAGCGAGACCTTGAGCGTGCGCTCGCCCTTGTCGATCCCGAACCATTTCAGACCGATGGCACGGCCCGGCATCCTTTGCGCGGCCGCATCGAGCGGACGCCGCAGCGTGGCGACGACATAGGCCCCGGTGCCCCAGTCTTTCCCAACAGTGAGATTGACCTTGGTCTGGCCTTCCTTGATGTCCGTGGACTGGGTCGTCAGCAGCCGGTCGCCCAGTACATTGATGGTCAGCTTGCCCGCGCTGCGCGCATTGACGGAGACGACCATGGTGTCGCCGGACTTGTACTCCGGCTTGTCGATGGAGGTTTCCAGGAGGTCCGGCGTATCGGCGCTGCCGTCGGAATACCAGCCGACGTCGAACTGCACAGAGGTGACCGGGCCGTCGTTGTCGGTGGACTTCACGTCCAGACGATAGCGGCCCGGCTGCGGCGCGACCGTGATCCGCGCCGGCTTGTCGGCGGCCACATTCACTTCGCCATCGGCCACGCGCTTGGTGGATTTCACCGGCTCATAATCCCAGGACGAGCCCTGCCGGTACCACTGATAGCGCGACTCCATTTTTAGCAGTTCGTAGCGCAGCCCGCTGCGCGCCAGCGCCTTGCCGTCCGACGCCACGAACACCACGTCGAAATTGGCCGGATCGCCTTCGGCCACGTTCTTGTCCGCGAACAGCGGTTTGACGCCGATCATGTCGCCAGCCGGCGCAACGGGAATAGTGAGCTTGCGCTCGACCGCGCGGCCTCCGCTCTCCACCATGCGGACGAATATCTGTGCTTCCTGCGGACGTGTGGACGATGGCGGCTTGGGCAGGCTGACCTTGAAGGTTGCCTTGCCGTTGGCGTCGGCCTCGGGGAGGTTTTCCAGCGGGGTGCGCTCATTGCTGGAGGTTTCCTCGTCCGCAACACCGAACTTGTAGCCGGCATACCCCGGACGGTCCGATGCCGTGGCGACCAGCATGTCGCCTTCCAGCGCGAGGCCGGAAGCCGGCGCGCCGTAAAGGAAGCGGCCATCAACCTCAAGTTCTGCAGGAGCCTCAGCAGTGACCTGCTTCACCTTGGAAGTTAACGTGAATTCGATCCGATCGGCGACATAATCCTCGACCATGAAGGTGGTTTCGCCCACTGACGGGGCCTTGGGATCGGTAAACGCCCGGACCCGCCAGGTGCCGGTCGGCACCGCCGAATTCAGCGGCAGGGGCAGGCTGCGCCCGCCCGCGCCCTGATCCGGCACCACGACCCGGCGGAATTCCACGCCATCAGGGCGCTCGACCACCAGCGTCAGCGGCGCGCCGGTTATGCCGTTGCCCTTGCCGTCGCGCAGCAGCGCTGTGAGATACACCGTCTCGCCGGAGCGGTAGACGCCGCGCTCGGCATAGACGAAGGCGTCCGGTCCCGCAGGCACTGTGCGTCCCGACACGCCGCGGTCGGTGAGGTCGAACGCGTTGGATTTGAGGTTGAGGAAAGCGTAGTCGCCCTTGTCGCCGGAGACCGACAGCATCGCCGGGGACAGGCCGCCCTCGCCGCGCGCCAGCCCGGCCTCGAACAGCACATGGCCCGCGCTGTCGGTCTTGCGGGTGGCGAGAATTTCGTTGCTGCGCGACACCAGCCGGACTTCTGCGCCGGACGTCGCCTCGGTGCTCGCCAGCGAATTGATGAAGACGTGGATGCCGTCATTGCCGGAATAGGCAGTGAGCCCGAGATCCGAGACGATAAACCACTGGGTCGCCAGCGAACTGGAATCGTCGTCGCCGGACGAGCCCGGTCCCTTCGCGGCCGCCGTCATCACATAAACGCCGGGCTGCATTTCGCCGACCGCCTGATCGACCGGAAACGCGGTGACGACGTCGGCGTTCAACGTCGTCGCGGTGGCGACCTCGCCGGTCCAGACCTTGACGCCCTTCTCGTTGCCGAGATCGGACAGCTCATAGCTCGACAGGCTGCGCTGAAAATCGCTGCCAAGCACCGAATTGATCAGGTTGCGATCGCCGATCCGGAAGATGTTCACCGACACCGAGGGCGTGTTGACGCTGACCAGCGGAATGCCGCGCTGGCCGGTGCGCGGCAGCACATAGGCGCGGCCGGTGAACCGCACGAACGGCTTGCGGTCGCGGACGTAGATGTTGAACTCCGCGGACTTCGGCAGCGTCTCCTTGACGGTGGACGGCAGGCCGGCGCGCAGGTTGATGGTGTAGCGCTCACCATGCTTGAGGCCTTCGACGCACAACTGCTTCTCTTCCGAGGTCAGCGCCGGGCTGTCAGCGCCAGCCAGTGCCACGAACGGATTGAAGTCCGCCCGCTTGGCGAGGTCTTCGGAGAACTGGAAGCAGGCGCGCGGCGACGCCGAGTCCGAATCCACGCTGTAGTCCATCAGCCGGAAGCCGTGGTCATCGCGCAGTTTCTCGTACTGGCCGCGTACCTCGGCGACCTCTTTCTGGTCGAGCGACAGGCGCAGCGCATCGAGCGCGGGACGCCACAGCTTCCGCTCGGCCAAGGCATTGCCCAGCACCGCCAGCGCATCGGCTTCCTCGCCTGCGTTGGCGGCGCGCTGGTAGGCGATATAGGCGGCGGTGGAAGCGCGTTCGTAGAAGAAGGTCCGCTCCCGGCTGTCCGCCGGACGGATCTGAAAGACGGTTTTGGCCAGCCGCAGCCAGTTGCCGCTGTCCTCGGGGGCCACGGCTGCGGTCTGTCCCAGAAGCTGAAGAGCGCCGCGCAAGTCATTGCGTTTGAAGGCCGCGTCGGTGTCGGACTTCAAGGTCGCCGCGGTCTTGTTGATGATCCCGGCCTCGGTCTTGATCTGGGCCTCAAGCCGCACGCCCGCGTCCGCCAGATCATCTCGCTTGAACGCCTTGTCGGCGGCGTGCACTGAGCCGAGGCCGAGCGCCAGCGTGGCGCAAACCGAAATGGCGCGAACCAGACCAATCATGATGAAAACTCCCTGCCGACCTGCCAAGGCCGCCTTGAAATAGAGAAATACAGACAATGCGCGAATCGTGACGGACTCATGGTCGTATCGATAGCGGCTCGAAAGATTTGGCGCGACATCCGGACCCGAAGGCTAAAG
The DNA here is from genome assembly GCF_021502575.1 of Bradyrhizobium sp. G127. Lineage (NCBI taxonomy): Bacteria > Pseudomonadati > Pseudomonadota > Alphaproteobacteria > Hyphomicrobiales > Nitrobacteraceae > Bradyrhizobium > Bradyrhizobium sp. G127. The sequence continues at coordinate 72,637 of NZ_JAKFGN010000002.1, read as the reverse complement.
GCGGTACCGGACCATTGATCCGGCGGCATCAGGACTTTAGGCCGGGAGGCGCCGACGGCAACGCGGATACATACCAAACCTTTCGGCACACCCCGGCGGTTTGTCGCGGCGTCAGGGCAAAGGGTTCAGAAATTTCTGTGCCGGGGTGGCGGTTTTTTCACGATCAGGATGGTATGAGAGGCCCACCGGTCCCGTAGCTCAACTGGATAGAGTAGCGGATTTCTACTCCGCGGGTTACAGGTTCGAATCCTGTCGGGATCGCCAGCCTTCAATTACAGCGCGCACATCCGCTTCTGAACGAGCCGTTTCCCGGGCGCTTAAAATCCAACCGATTGCCGCGCCGGTGATTTAGTATTTTTCCCTCACCTTCGTCGGGTTGGCTCAAATCACGCGGAGTGTGCAATGACAGATCCGGACGTTTTGCCGTTGTCGCTGGACGCCTTTGGAGCATCCGATCACCGGCTGCCCCTCATCTATATGAGAGAGCGGCGACGCGAACTGGTGCTGGAATTGCAGACAGCCGGCCCGGCGGTCAGCATGCAGAAAATACGCGATATCGCCGCCGTTCAGCAGGCCATTAAAGCGATCGAAACCGTTATCGCTGAATAATGGTGGCCTCTCGGGTCACCAGCCGCAGCCCTGTCTGCGTGGAGGAAGGGCGTTAAAATGTACTTTGTCGCCGGTCTTTTAGTGGCCTTGTCCGGCCTGTTCTACGCCGCCGATCATGGTCAACTGGGCCGCTTCGGCTCCACCATGTGCACCTACGGCGACACGTTTTGCCGGCACCCGGTCTACGTCCTGATCGGAGCCGGTCTTGTCGCCGTCTGGGGTACGTTCGTGAGCATCCGATAAGGATGTGATTCACCAACGGGTTCCAGCCAGCCTCGTCCCTTCCCGTCCCTGAAAGGCCACACTGGACCGGCATTTTCAGCGCCGTTGTCTCAGCTTTTTTCAATTGGCCGGCAGGCCGACAAAGACCGGACATTTCCCAAAAATCTGCTACAACGCGCCAAATCAACGTCACGCCACAGAAAGATATCTACCCGATGGGTTTTAAGGAGCCGAGTTTTGCCGACCGCCAGGCCGCCGCGCAGAACGCCAGAAAGTCTATTCTCGAGAAGTTCAAGGCCAAGCCGGGTCCCGACGATCCCGAGGTCCTGAAGAAGGCTGCGGAACGGCAGGCGCAGGCCGCCGCGCGCGCGGAAGCGCAGAAGCTGCGCGAGGCCGCCAAGGCCGAAAAGAAAGCCCGCGAAGCAGAACTCGCTGCGCTGGCCGTCGCCGAGGCGCTCCGCCTCCAGGCCGAGAAGGAAGCTGCGGAAGCCGCATTGAAGGCCGAGCAGAAGGCGGCGCGCGATGCGCGCTACGCTGCGCGCAAGAAAAAGAAGTAACGCCGGACGGATATTCTCGCGGAGTCCGACCACGGTCCATTGCATATCTGACAACAGCAGGCTCGTCCGGACGGACGGGCCTGCTGTCGTTGGAAAACAGAAACGACGAGACGGCTTACTTCTTCATCTCGTCCTTCTTCATGTTATCCTTCTTCATGCCATCGTTGCTCATTCCGTCTTTCTTCATGGCATCTTTCTTCATGCCGTCTTTCGACATGCTGTCTTCCTTCTTCATGCCGTCCTTGGACATCTTGTCCTGAGCGAAAGCGACAGGTGCGAAGGCGAGACCGAGGGAGATGAAAGCGGCAGTGCCGAGCGCGAGACGTGAGGTGCGTGCCATGAGCATGGTCCTTTGAAGCCGGTTATCTGAATGCGACGAAGGTCGCTTTTCGATATTCGGTGACGGACCGGTTTTGTTACACGGGGCAGAAAATGATTTTACAGCCCGGTGTCTCGACGGGCTGCCCGATCCGGCGACGGGGCCTGAATCAGTTCCGCTTGGCATTCAGTGCCGACGCCACGCGGCTGACCGGAGGCTTGCCGAGCACCTGCGCGATGCCGTTGGTGGCGGCGACAAGCTGCGTCATGTCCACGCCGGTCGCAATCCCCATGCCTTCCAGCATGTAGACCACATCTTCCGTCGCGACATTGCCGGTCGCACCCGGCGCGTAGGGACAGCCGCCAAGGCCGCCCGCTGCGGAATCGATCACCCGCGCGCCTTCTTCCAGCCCCGCATACAGATTGGCCAGCGCCTGTCCGTAGGTGTCGTGGAAGTGCATGCCGAGATTTGGCATCGGCACCTCCGCTGCGACCGCGCGCAGCAAAGCCCGCGCCTTCGACGGCGTGCCGACGCCGATGGTGTCGCCGAGCGAGACCTCGTAGCACCCGAGATCCCACAGCTTCTTGGTCACCGCGACCACGGCCGACGGTTTCACCTCGCCGTCATAGGGACAGCCGAGCACGCAGGAGACATAGCCGCGCACCCTGATGCCGTCGGCCTTCGCTCGCTCGATCACCGGGACGAAACGTTCGATGGATTCCGCCACCGTGCAGTTGATGTTGGCCTTCGAGAAACCTTCCGACGCCGAGGCGAACACCGCGATCACCTTCGCGCCCGCGGCTTTCGCGGCCTCATAGCCCTTCTCGTTCGGCACAAGGACGTGGAATTCATAACCGGGATGATGGTCGACCGCGCGCAGCACCTGATCCGAATTGACCATCTGCGGAATCGCCTTCGGCGACACGAAGCTGCCGACCTCGATGGTGTGCAGGCCCGCCTTGACCAGGTTCTCGATGAACGCGATCCGCGCCTCGGCGCTCACCGGCGTCTTCTCGTTTTGCAACCCGTCGCGCGGGCCGACTTCGACGATGCGGACCTGATCGCTCATGAACCTGTGCCTCGAGTTATGCCTTGGGTTCGATCTCGGCGAGTTCGACGCCTTCCTGCACGATGTCGCCGACCTTGCACTTCAACTCTTTCACAATGCCCGCGAATGGCGCGCGCAACGTCTGCTCCATCTTCATCACTTCCAGCGTCAGGATCGCCGCACCCTTCTCCACGGATGTGCCCTCCTCGACCAGAAGCGCCACCACTGTGCCGGGCAACGGCGCGACAACGCGGTCGGCACCGGCCTGCTCCTCGTCCTCGGTACCGAACGGATCGACCCAGTGGAATTCAAAGCGTCCATTGCGGGTGCGGACGTAGACCTCGTGCTCGTCAAGCAGTCCGGAAACGTGGTGCTTGACGCCATCGAGCACAACATCGAGGCCGCCGCGCGCGGACGGCGAACTTGCGAAGGTCAGTTCGCGCCCGTCAATTGCAAGCGTCGACGGCCCGCTGCCATAGTGCAGCGCCACCTTGCGCTCGCCGTCCGCCTGCCGGAACACGAAACTGCGCTGGCGCGCGCCGACGGCGGTCCAGCCCGACGCAGCCCGCCACGGTGACCTAGCATCAGCCCCTGCCGCGATCTCCTCGCTGCGCAGGATGGCCGCGACGGCCGCGCCCAGCTCAAGCTCGGTCAACGCAGCTTCCGCCGGTGTCAGCTTCGCCAGTTCGCGCTCGATGAAGCTGGTATCGATCTGGTTGGCGCGTACATCCGGATGCGTGATCAGCGCCGACAGGAACGGAATGTTGGTGACGATGCCGCGAACGTCGGTCTCTTCCAGCCCGCGATTGAGCCGTGAAATTGCAAGGTCGCGCGTCGGCGCCCATGCGATCAGCTTGGCCAGCATGGCGTCGTAGTTCGGCGAGACGGTCTTGCCTTCGCCGTACCCGGCGTCGATGCGCAACCCGTCCACCTCATCTGGCGTGCGCCACGTGCGGATACGGCCGACCGAGGGCATGAAATTCTTGTTCGGATTCTCGGCGTAGACGCGCGCTTCGATAGCATGGCCATTCAACTTGATCTGATCCTGCGCCAGCGGCAGCTTTTCGCCGAACGCGACGCGCAACTGCCATTCCACCAGATCGACGCCGGTGATGAGTTCGGTCACCGGATGCTCGACCTGAAGCCGCGTGTTCATTTCGATGAAGAACACCTCTTTCCCGTCGGACACGAACTCGATGGTGCCTGCGCCGACATAGTTCACTGCGCCTGCGGCCTTTCGCGCCGCGGCGCAGACCGCTTCGCGCTGCTCCGGTCCGAGGGTCGGCGACGGCGCTTCCTCGATCACCTTCTGGTGGCGGCGCTGCAGGGTGCATTCGCGCTCGAACAGCGACACCAGATTGCCGTGACTGTCGCCGACAATCTGCACCTCGATGTGGCGCGGGTTCTGCACGAACTTCTCGATCAGCATGCGGTCATCGCCGAAGGCTGCCAGCGCCTCGCGTTTGGCGCTGACGATGGCCGCCGCAAGTTCATCCGCGCTGCGGACGATGCGCATGCCGCGCCCGCCGCCGCCGGCGGATGCCTTTGCCAGAACCGGAAAACCGATCTTGTTCGCCGCATCGGCGAGCGTTTTCTCGTCCTGCGCCTCACCGTGATAACCGGGTACCAGCGGCACGCCGGCTTTTTCCATCAGCGCCTTGGAGCCCGACTTCGAACCCATCGCCTCCATCATTTCGGCGGTCGGACCGACGAACACGATGCCTGCTTCGGCACAGCGGCGCGCGAAGTCCGCGTTCTCGGAGAGGAAACCGTAGCCGGGATGGATCGCTTCCGCGCCGGTCTTCTGTGCGGCTTCGAGAATGCGGTCGATGTTGAGATAGCTGTCGCGGGCCCGCGCAGGTCCGAGCAGCACGGCGTCGTCCGCCATCGCTACATGCAGCGCGTCGGCGTCCGCTTCGGAGCAAACCGCGACGGTTCGCAATCCCATGGCGCGCGCGGTCCTGATCACGCGGCAGGCGATCTCGCCGCGATTGGCGATCAGCAAGGTGCCGAACCGTCGGTACAACGCGCTTGCTCCGGACTTGGTGACGGCTTTGGCGTTCATCGGATCAGGTCCACGACGGTTTGCGCTTTTCAAGGAATGCGGAGAGACCCTCGCGGGCCTCGGGTTTCGCACGGATATCCGCGATCAGATGCGCGGTCTCGGTCATCAGAGCTTCATCGATAGGACGGCCCGCGATATCACCGGCGAGTTTCTTGGCGATGCTGCGCGCACCGGGGGCGGCGGATTTCAACTGCTTCAGCATTTTCGCGATGCGCTCGTCCAGTGCCTCAGCCGCGACAATCTCATGCAGCAGGCCGATGCGGCGGGCTTCCCGTGCGTCGAACACTTCCGCGGTCTGGAAATAGCGCCGCGCGGTGCGCTCGCCGATGGCGCGCAGCACGTAGGGGCTGATCATGCCGGGGACGATGCCGAGCCGCACTTCGGACAGGCAGAACGTGGCTTCGGAAGAACCTATCGCAATGTCGCAGGCCGCGACCACGCCGACCCCGCCACCATAGATCGGCCCCTGCACCCGCGCGACCGTGGTCTGCGGCATGCGGTCGAGCGCGGACAACATCCGCACCAGCGGCAGCGCGTCCTTGATGTTCTCGTCGCGCGTATAGCTGCCCGCTTCGCGCATCGCGCCGATGTCGGCCCCGGCGCAGAGGCTCTTGCCCTCGCCCGCCAGCACCAGCGTCGCGATCGAGCGATCTGCGGCGATATTCTCGAACGCGGCACGCAGCGCCTCGATCAGCGCCCTGTTAAGCGCATTGTTCAACTCCGGGCGGTTCAGCGTGACACGCGCCACGTCGTGGTCGCGTTCGATGCGGACAAGGTTGCTCATGGCCTGCTCCGCGTCACATCCGGAACACGCCGAACTTCGGCGGCTCGATCGGGGAATTCGCGGCCGCCGACAAGCCAAGGCCGAGCACCAGGCGCGTATCGGCAGGATCGATCACGCCGTCGTCCCATAGTCGCGCCGTGGCGTAGTAGGGATGCCCTTGGGTTTCGTACTGCTCGCGGATGGGGCTGCGGAAGGCGTCTTCTTCCTTGGCCGACCACTCGCCGCCCTTGGCCTCGATGTTGTCACGGCGCAACGTACTCAGCACCGTGGCGGCCTGCTCACCGCCCATCACCGAGATGCGTGCGTTCGGCCACATCCACAGGAAGCGCGGGCTGTAGGCGCGGCCGCACATGCCATAGTTGCCGGCGCCGTAGGAGCCGCCGATTACCACGGTGAACTTCGGCACCGATGCGGTCGCCACCGCCGTGACCAGTTTGGCGCCGTCGCGCGCGATGCCGCCGGCCTCGTATTTCTTGCCGACCATGAAGCCGGTGATGTTTTGCAGGAACAGCAGCGGGATATTGCGCTGGCAGCACAGTTCGATGAAATGCGCGCCCTTCAGCGAGCTTTCACTGAACAGGATACCGTTGTTGGCGATGATGCCGACCGGATAACCCCAGATGTGGGCGAAGCCGCAGACCAGAGTCGTGCCGTAGAGCTTCTTGAATTCCTCGAACTCCGAGCCATCCACAATGCGCGCGATGATCTCGCGCACATCAAATGGCTTGCGCGCGTCGGCAGGCACCACGCCGTAGATGTCCTCGCGATCGAACAGCGGGTCGCGCGGCTCCCGCAGGCCGGTGGCCGAGGACGTCGCCGGATTGAGGTTGCCGACGATGCGCCGCGCGATGCCGATGGCGTGGCTGTCGTTCTGCGCGTAGTGATCGGTGACGCCGGAATGGCGGCTGTGGACGTCCGCGCCGCCGAGTTCTTCCGCCGTGACGACCTCGCCGGTCGCCGCTTTCACCAGCGGCGGGCCGCCGAGAAAGATGGTGCCCTGATTGCGCACGATGATGCTCTCATCGGACATCGCGGGTACATACGCGCCGCCGGCGGTGCACGATCCCATCACGATGGCGATCTGCGGAATGCCCTGCGCGGACATATTGGCCTGATTGTAGAAGATGCGGCCGAAGTGTTTCTCGTCGGGGAAAATCTCGTCCTGCTGCGGCAGGAACGCGCCGCCGGAGTCCACCATATAGATACACGGCAGATTGTTCTGCCGCGCGATATCCTGCGCGCGCAGATGCTTCTTCACCGTCATGGGATAATAAGTGCCGCCGCTGATGGTGGCGTCGTTGGCGACAATGACGCATTCACGCCCCGCGACGCGGCCGATGCCGGTGACGATGCTGGCGGAATGCACCGCGCCGCCATACAGGCCATAGGCCGCCATCGGCGAGAATTCCAGGAACGCCGTGCCGGGGTCGATCAGCAGATCGACGCGCTCGCGCGCCAGCATCTTGCCGCGCGCCGTGTGCTTGGCGCGAGAGGCCTCCCCGCCGCCGCCGGCGACCTGCGAGAGCTTGTCCTTGAGGTCCGCGACCAGGGCGCGCATCGCTTCCGCATTGCGCGTGAAATCGGACGATTTGGGATCGAGTCCGGAGCGAAGTGCCATCGTTTCCTGCCGCGTAACGTTTTGATCTTGCTTGCTTCCGCCTCTGTCCGGGGCGGCTTTGATCTTCAAGGTGTCACTGCTTGGCGGCCGATTGCAACCACAACTTTTGCGCCGATATTGCGGGGATTGGCCTGAGGCGGGACGGCCTTGCTTAAGGTAGGACGCAGGGCGGGAATGTCTTGTTCAGGACATTCCCCGGGCATTTTCCCAAAGGCCTCGCATGGGAAAGCCGCTGGTCCAGCCGGCGGACGGGAGCCGCAAGGACGGTTCAGTGCGTCCAGGGCTCAGGGCGGCGGAACGCGAAATTGTCCGCATAGGCCTTCACGCGGGGCTGCAATTCCTTCGGCTCGAGCACCTGATAGGGAATGCCCTCTCGCTCGCAATAGGCGACGGCGTCTTCCCTCGTATGGAAATGGAGGGTGACCTGCTGCTTCATGTCGCCGGAGCTGGTCCAGCCCATCAGCGGCTCGATCACCCGGGGCTGCTCAGGTTCATAGTCGAGTTGCCACGCCTTGGTCTTCGCCGCTCCGGACTGCATCGCATTTTTTGCCGGTTTGAAGATTCGTGCTGTCATGGCGGTGAACCAGTCCCTGAGCCTGATGGGTGTGGTGTCGATAACATCGATAAAATGCGTGTGATTCTGATTTCTATGGGGATCAAGATACGGCGCGCAGGTTCCCTATAGAGACTTTCCCAAGCGAATTCTGGTATAGTGCCTTCGAAACGCGGTGACAATGTCGGGCCACCGGGTCCGGGCTGGCGCTGCTGACGTTTTTCATTCGACCGCACCACGAAACGGTATCCATGGAAATTCAGGCAAAACTTCCCGAAAAGGGGCGAGATCTCCGGCTCGATTTTTTCCGCGGTATCGCCAATTGGTGGATTTTCCTCGATCACATCCCCAACAACGTCATCAACTGGGCTACCCCACGCAATTACGGGTTCAGTGACGCCGCCGACTTGTTCGTCTTCATTTCCGGCTACACGGCGTCCTTCGTCTACGCCAAGATGATGCTGGATCGCGGATTTATCGTCGGCTCGACGCGACTGTGGAAGCGCGTCTGGCAACTGTACGTCGCCCACGTCATCCTGTTCGTGATCTATATTGCCGCAATCGGCTGGGTCGCGCTGCGTTATGCCGACCCCGACATCATCAACGAGTTCAACGTCGCGGTTGTGGTCGAAAATCCGATCCAGACGCTGACGCAGGGTCTGCTGTTGCGGTTCAAGCCGGTCAATCTGGATGTGCTGCCGCTTTATATCGTCCTGATGGGCTTCTTCCCGCCGATCCTGTGGCTGATGCTGCGCAAGCCCGATCTGGTGATGATCGCTTCGCTGGTGCTCTACTTCGCCGCGCGCCAGTTCGGCTGGAATTTCTCGGCCTATCCGACGGGGTCTTGGTACTTCAATCCATATACGTGGCAGTTGCTGTTCGTGTTCGGCGCGTGGTTTGCGCTCGGCGGCGCGGCTGAGTCCCGCTCGGTGATCAAGTCGCGATGGCTGCTGGTCGCGGGATCGATCTATCTTCTGTTCGCGCTTGTCATGACGATGGCGGGCCGTTTCGAATCCTTCGGCGCGATGTTTCCGAAGTGGCTCTATGACGCCTTCAATCCGAACGACAAAACGTTCCTTGCGCCCTATCGCGTGATCCATTTCGTGGTCATTGCCTTTTTTATCACGCGTTTCGTGCCCAAGGACTGGAAGCCGCTCGAATCGAAGTTGCTCGACCCGCTGATCAAATGTGGCCAGCAATCGCTTCAGGTGTTCTGCGTCGGCATCTTCCTGTCGTTCGTCGCGCACTTCGTCCTGATGCTGAGCTGGGGCACGATCTGGGCGCAACTGGGCGTCAGCGCTGCCGGGGTCGCGATCCTCACGGCGGTAGCCTATTACGGGAACTGGTCGAAGAAGCAGGACAAGCCAGCGGCGCGGTCGCCCAAGCCGCCGGAGGCGCAGGCCGCAGCTGCCCCCGGCGCTTGATCCGGAGCGGGTCAGTCCTACGCGTTAAATAGCGACCGTTTAGGCCCAGCATCCGGTCGTTCCGCCTTGCTGGCGTCGGGCGAAGCGTGTATCGACTGGGTTTCTCGGGGTATAGCGTAGCCTGGTAGCGCGGCGGTTTTGGGTACCGCAGGTCGGAGGTTCGAATCCTCCTGCCCCGACCAAATTATCAAGTATTTCCAGATGCTTATTGAAATTTCTTGAGGCGCTGCAGCGCCTTGATCGGGAGGTCCGTCAGCGCGTCCCAAACAGCGGATGGGCAACCCGGTCACCGGGCTGAATGCCGTATTTCCGCGCGGTGCCCCCGATCACCTCCAGAACGCCTTTGGCCAGACCGCCGGACGAGATGATCTTCTCGGACTGCGGTTCGGTATTCTCTGCAATGCGCAGAATTCGTCCGTCGCTGCGAATGAAGATCATGTCGAGCGGAATGAAGGTGTTCTTCATCCACATCGACACCGGCTGCTCGGGCGAGAAGTCGAACAGCATCCCGCGTCCCTCCGCCAATTCCTTGCGGTACATCAGGCCGGTGGCGCGCTCCTCGTCGGTCTTGGCGATCTCGACGGAGAACACGTGGACGCCGGACCTGGTAACGATCTCGAGCGGTTGCACCTCGGCGGCCGTCGCGCGAATCGACGTGACGACGAGCAGCGCAAAGACCGTCGCGGCAAACGCGCGCCAGAGCCCTTTCGGGCGTCGCAATGAGACCGGCGATGTGGAAAGTTTCAGCAAGAGATCAGGATACATCCGGAAACCAGGTCTTGACGATCGACGCGGCACCCTAGCGCGGCAATCATGGCGAAGACCAGACGCCGCAGAGCCCGGTTCGTCAGGATCACGTGGATGTGGTCAGCGACCAACAGCCCGCATGCTGTTCGCCATAAAAGCCGGATGATCAGTGCGACGACAATCCCGGTGTGCCGGTTTCCGGCTGGATCTCGGCTGCCATCATGCCCTTGGAGCCGGGCCCGAACCGCACCATAACGTACTGGCCGGGGCGCAGTTCGGTCATGCCGTAGCGGCGCAGGGTTTCCATATGGACAAAAATGTCCGGGGTGCCCTCGCCGCAGGTGAGAAAACCGAAGCCGCGCAGCCGGTTGAACCATTTGACCTGCGCCCGCTCCAGCCCGCTGGTCGGCGTGACGCTGACATGGGTCCGGGCCGGCAGCATTTGCGCCGGATGAATGGCCGTGGACTCGTCCATCGAAACAATGCGGAACGCCTGATAGCCCTTCTGGCGCTGCACGCATTCGACGATCACGCGCGCGCCTTCATAGGCGGTCTGATAGCCGTCGCGCCGTAGCACCGTAACGTGCAGCAGCACATCCGGCCAGCCATTGTCAGGAACAATGAAGCCGTATCCCTTGGATGCATCGAACCATTTGATTGCACCGGAGATCTCGACGAGGTTGACGGCGGCGCCATCGGCTGCTGCGAATGAATCCGCAGCCAGATTTCGCTCGGCACCGGCAGCCAGTTCGCTTGGCGCGAACCTGTCGGGACCAGTCCCCGCTGATGCGCTGCCCGCCTTCTTGGACTCAAATCCGTCCGAACCCATGACCCCCGGACCTCAACCAAATCTGCCGCTGGTCACTTGTGTGACCAGTACGTTATGCGCCGAAACAAGCTCTGCGATTCTCACCGAGACAAACAGGCGATGCACCGCGAATCCCTTGATTCGACGATAACACTCCGGGTCATTGCTGAAAGACAAAAAACAAATCAACGGTGACCTATGAACAGCCTTGAACGATTGCGAATCAATCGAGCTGGTCAGTTGCCGACGAATGGCCCCAGGGCCTCGCCAATGTCGTGACGGATGACCAGATCGGCAATGTCGTCCTGGTCGGTCGGTTCGTTGTTGATGATCACCAGTTTGGCGCCGCAGTTCCGCGCCAGTACCGGAAACCCTGCCGCAGGCCACACCACGAGCGACGATCCGATCGCGAGAAACAGATCGCAATGCTGCGCAAGCTCCGTCGCGCGGCGCATCTCGTCTTCCGGCATGGATTGCCCGAACGAAATTGTCGCCGATTTTACCGACTCGCCGCAGGCCGTGCATGACGGCGCCACGCCGGTATCGTCGAAACGCTCTTTGACCCAGGCGATCTCGAAGCGTTTCCCGCATCCGATGCAACGGGCATAGGTCGTATTGCCGTGCAACTCGACGACATGCTCGGAACAAAACCCCGATGCCTGATGCAGGTTGTCGATATTCTGGGTCACGATCGCCGGCACCTTGCCCGCCTTGTAGAGCGATGCAAGGGCCCGGTGCCCCCGCCCCGGCCGGGCTGCAGCGAAGCTCGGCTCCATCGCGAAACGCCGGCGCCAAGCTTCGTCCCGTGCATCCTGGCTCGCGACAAATTCGCCGAACGGGATCGGCCGGTTGCGAGTCCAGAGGCCCCCGGGCGAGCGGAAGTCGGGAATGCCGCTCTCGGTCGAGATTCCGGCCCCGGTGAACGGCACAATGGTCCGCGCCTCGGCGATCATGTCGCCGAGCATCCCAATTCCGCTGCGGAGATCGGTTGCGATCATTTAACGTGCCGGCCGTTTCGAAGCAGAGCCCAACTATAACTCAACAAAAATGGGGGCGCGAAGCCCCCATTTCAAAACGATCCCCGGACGCTGCAATTCATGCCGCCTTGGTAACCTGCGGCTTCGGCGCGTCCTGATGCTTCACCTCCAGAGGTTTCAAGGCCTCCTTGATGTCTTTTACGTCCTTCTTGGGCGCAGCGACCTTTGCCTTCTTGCCCAGCGCGTTGAGCTTCTCCATCTCGGCAGCTAGTTCGCGCTGCCGCGCGGCGATCTTGTCGGCAAGCTTCTCGCTTGCATCGTCGCACAACTTCGCCAGATCGTCGATCGACAGGGACTCCAGATCTACTTTTTGCATGACCTACTCCGTTGACTGTCAACGGAGGTAGCAAGAAGGATTTTGTCTCGCTAGGCGATGACGTTTCTTATCCACTGTCATCGGTCAGCGCGCTATGGCGCTCGGGCGCGTCAACACCCGGTCAGTCCCTGCGGTGTACCGTCCTCCCGGTTGCGCAGATAGGCCAGTCCATAAACCGCCAGCCGCTTCGGATCGGTCTCGCCCGCTGACGAAAGCGTGGAGATGTAGCTGTCGACGCTCTCGCGAGCCTCGCGCAATCCCGCTTCGTCAAGATTACGCATCATGCCGAAGGTATGGATAACCCGATCGACCACTTCATTCATTGACCACTCCTTCATTGCTAATCTGCGTGAAGGTAACGGCGACGCAGCATTAAAGTTCCTTCATTCCCGCGGGTTTCTGGAACTGAATTAAGAACAAGTTGTTTTTCTCTTCCGCAAAGGAGAGCAACCATGTGGGCCGTATTTTACGAGCACGCGCGGGTGAGCCGACCTTATCCCAACAGGGCCTCGGCTTATCGCGATGCGATCAAGGCTGGAATTGCCGACAGCCAGACGTCCGCGCTGGACGAAGGCTATGAAATTCGCGAGATCACAAAGGAAGACTCCTAGCCGAAAGAAATCCATCAGCGGCAAGGAACGAAAACCGAAAACCCCGTCATGCGCTTCGGCCGATGGCGGGGATTTCGTGAGGAGAACCGAAATGCCTGTTTTCAGTTTCCATCTGGTCGATGCGACATCCAGCTCCGATCTCGGCGGTCAGGAGTATGACGACGCCGTTCAGGCGACGGAGGTGGCGGATTTGCTGACCCGCCGCCTTGCGGTCGAAGAGCCCGCACTGCTGGGCGGAGGCTGGGCCATTGTGGTCAGCGACGAGCGAGGCGAAGTCTATCGCTCCGCGATCGAGCCCGAGCGGGTACACTAACGGCGCCGGCGGCATCGGAGCTGGCTTTCAATCAAGATTGATCCCGAAGGCCTGCACCCCAGCATATTTTCTGCTATCCAGTGCCGGTTCGGTTCTCAAAAGGACAAGAAAATATGCGCTATCTGCACACCATGCTCCGCGTCCGCAATCTGGACGTGGCCTTGAAATTCTACAGCGATGCGCTTGGACTGAAGGAGGTGCGCCGCACCGAAAGTGAGAAAGGGCGCTTTACCCTGGTGTTTTTGTGCGCGCCCGAGGACGAGTCCCTGCTTAAACAGGTCAAGGGCCGGGGCGCGCCACTCGTCGAACTCACCTATAACTGGGATGAAGAAACCTACGGCGAAGACCGCTACTTCGGTCACCTCGCCTACGAAGTCGATGACATCTACGCTACCTGCGATCGGCTGATGAAGCTCGGCATCACGATCAACCGCCCGCCTCGCGACGGGCAGATGGCCTTCATCCGCTCGCCCGATCTGCACTCCATCGAACTCTTGCAGAAGGGCGATGCGCTAGCACCGAAAGAACCGTGGAGTTCAATGCCGAACACCGGACACTGGTGAGCAGCGCAATCGCCGCCGAACCTGTGTCCAATTGACCGGAACAACCGCATGGGCCGGACGTTCTCCGTATCATCGCAACGATGGAATGGAGAGGAAGATGGGACGCGGAATTCTGTTGTGGCTGCTGGGCGTGCCGATCCCGGTGATCATATTGCTCTGGCTGTTCTTCGGCCGCTGATCGAAATGTAAATAAAAGCCCCGCTCGCGCGGGGCTTTTTATGAGGGCATAATCGCCGTCGCAGGACGCTCAGGGCCTTTTGCAGTCCGCCGTGCCTTCCACCAGCTTTAGCAACTTGTTGCCCGCAGCCTTGAGGATGCACATCTCGACCTGCTTGCCGGCGGGCACAGGCTTAGCGCAGATGATTTGCGGATTGTCATCGTATACCGCGGTCGAGAATTTGCAGTTCGCCTGACATGAGGCGGTGTAATTGAGGGGGTTGGTCAACAAAACGCTCGCCGCCTCGCCGCCCGGCAGAATGGTGCAGACGACAGGCACCGGCTCCGCATGCAAAGCGGAGCATGGAACACCTGCCAGTGCCGCCACAGAAATCAGGATTGGTGTGCGCAACATGAATCGCCCGTGGTAACCCGGCGCAACGGTAGCAAGGGCGATCCTGGAAGACGAGCGTTTCATGGCGGGCAGCCGTTCAGGTTGTCGTCTTGAGTTGCAAACCCCGGCGATCTCTGTTCGAAGTCGGGCATTGAACAAAGGCCGTCGGGACGGACGTCATGCAAAATATCCTCAACGCATTTCTGCTGGTCTATGCCGCGCTGTTTCCGATCGTCAATCCGATCGGCAGTGCGCCTCTTTTCCTCCGCATGACCCGCGGCCGCAGCTCGGCCGAACGCAGCGTTCTGGCGCGAAGCGTCGCGCGCAACAGCTTCTTCCTGCTGCTCGGCTCGCTGTTCATTGGCTCGCACGTTCTTGAATTCTTCGGAATCACCCTGCCCGTCGTGCGCATTGCCGGCGGGCTTGTGGTGGCGACCTTCGGATGGCGTCTGCTTCATGCGCCGGAGGAGCCCGAAGCGGATCGCGCAAAAGTCGGCGATACCGGGCCTGCCGTCGATGCGTTCTATCCTCTGACCATGCCGTTGACCGTCGGCCCCGGCTCGATTTCCGTCGCAGTCACCTTGGGCAGCCAGCGGCCGACGCCGTCGGCCGACCTGACCCAACTTGCCGTTCTCGGGGGCGCAGCCGTGGCAGGCCTCGCCGCAATCGCCGTCACAGTCTTCGTCAGCTACCGCTTCGCCGATCGCATCATTCTTTTTCTCGGCGCGCGCGGGACGGATGTTCTGATGCGATTGTCGGCCTTCATTCTGTTCTGCATCGGCATCCAGATCATCTGGAACGGGGCGAGCGTGCTGATCGCTCCAACTGTCTGAGGCGCGACGGAAGAATGCGAGTTCTCCGCCGCCTCACGCGGTTTTGCGGTGCAACAGCATAAATGCCCCCTTAACGTTTGGATTTTGCAATCAAATTTCATTAAGTATGAGTTCCCTGAGGCGAAGGATGCATTGAATCAGGCGGTGTTTTTCGCTAGGTATTGAGCACCGCGGACCTCTGATGGCCGCCACGCCAAGGTCTGCACCTGATGCTTCGCCTTTCTCGCCGCCTCAATACTGCATCGACTTTCGCAGCGACTTTCAGCGCGCTTGCGTTCGGGCTGTCCGCCATCGTCCTGTGGCCGACAGTCTCGCGCGCCGAGCAGGCAAACAGCGGCGCAGCCACAAGCGTTACCGCATCCGACGATCTGAATGCGGTGTTCAAGGCGCAGCCCTGCCTGAAATCCAAATCCCTCGCGCAACTCGACGCGCCGATCGCCCGGGTTGCCAAGCGGCTCGATGCGCACACACCTGTGACAATCGTCGCGGTCGGTTCGTCGTCGACCGGTGGATCGGGAGCGAGTTCACCCGCCTATTCATATCCCAGCCGCCTTGAGCGCGAACTGCGCCAGAGATTTCCCGGCGCACCGATCACAGTGCTCAATCGCGGCGTCAACGGCGAAGACGCCGCCGACATGATGGCGCGGATGGATGAGATTCTCGGCGTCAAGCCGGATCTGGTGATTTGGCAGCTCGGCACCAATACTCTTTTGCGCGACGGCAGCATCCCGGCGACCGGCGAATTGTTGCAAGCCGGAATTTCTCGCATCCGGAAAGCCGGAGCCGACGTGCTGCTGATCGATCCGCAGTTTGCGCCGCGCGTCAACGCCAAGCCGGCCGTCAACGACATGGTCGGACTGATCGCCTATGTCGCCAAGCAGGCGCACGTTCCGCTGTTTCGGCGCTACGTGGCCATGCGGCATTGGCACGAAGATGAAGCCATTGCATTCGACCGCTTCATCACCGCCGACGGCCTGCACATGAACGACTGGGGCTATTCCTGCCTCGCCCGTTTGCTTGCCGACAACATCGCGACCACCGTGTCCCGCTCGCGCGCGGTTGCCGACGTGCAGCCACCGCAATAGCCGCGTTCCCTGTTCCGGCTGTGATAGTATTCACTTTCCGGATGACGCATATCGCATGCAGCACCTGAGCCCTTGAGGGATCAGCCGTCCGGAAGCCGCATGACCCACTCGCATTCCCACTCGCACGACCATGCTCCGGATCATCAGCACGGTGACCATGAGCACGGTGACCGCGCTGATTCCCATGGACCGGGCGGGCACGTTCATACGCCGGCGAACTTCGGCCCGGCCTTTGCGGTCGGTATCGCGCTCAATATGGGATTCGTCATCATCGAGGCGATCTACGGCTACACCAGCAACTCCACGGCCCTGATCGCCGATGCCGGACACAACCTGTCCGACGTGCTGGGACTGGTGGTGGCGTGGATTGCCGTCATCCTGTCGAAGCGTCCGGCCTCGCCGCGCTACACTTACGGCCTGCGCGGCTCATCGATCCTGGCGGCGCTGTTCAATGCGGTGTTCCTGCTGATCGCCGTCGGCGCCATCGGCTGGGAAGCGATCCTGCGATTGCTGAATCCAGAGCCGGTCGCCGAGACGACTGTAATGGTCGTCGCCGCCATCGGCATCGCCGTCAACGGATTTACCGCGTGGCTGTTCGCATCTGGCAGCAAGGACGATCTCAACATCCGCGGCGCCTACCTGCACATGGCGGCCGACGCCGCGGTGTCGGCCGGTGTCGTCATCGCAGCACTCGTCATCATGTTCACAGGCTGGCTGTGGCTCGATCCGGCCACCAGTCTCGTGATCGTGGCCGTCATCGTCTGGGGCACATGGGGACTGCTGCGCGACAGCACCGCCATGTCGCTGGATGCGGTGCCGGCAAATATCGATCCGGTTGCGGTCCGCCAGTATCTCGAAACCCAGCCGGGCGTCACCCAGGTTTGTGACCTGCACATTTGGCCGATGAGCACGACGGAAGCAGCGCTGACCTGTCATCTGGTGATGCCCGCCGGCCATCCGGGCGATGCATTCCTGCTTCAGGCCACGCATCACCTGGATGAGAAGTTCAACATCCATCATACCACCATCCAGATCGTAACCAGCCCGGTATCGGGATGTGAACTGGCGAAGAGACACGCGGTTTGACCGGCCTTGAAAAGGGCGCACGGAAAATCTACTGATACGATATGACCAACGGTGCGAACATCAGTGCTGTGATCGGCGCGGGAACGGGCGGCCGCCGCCTGTCGCTCGTGCTGGCGCTGATGCTCGGCCTGCTGGCATCGCTGATCCATTGCGCCAACTGTGAACCGGCCCTTGCCGGGTCGAACGCTACGGTCGTAGCGATGGACTTCGACGGGACAACGCCGCCCGACGCGCCGGATCACAAGATGCCGATGCATTGCGGGCATTGCCTGAGCCACGTCACCGGACAAACGACCTTTGTGGTGCAGATTCCAGCGGACGTGAGCCATCACGCGCCTCCCCTCGGCCGTGAGCAGACGCTGGCGTCTCTCGCCGGCCTGCCGCTTTTCAAACCACCCCGCGCCTGAGCTGACACGGCCTTAACGGCCCGTCGGCACGTCCAGAGCCATGAGGCTGCGCGACGCGCCTGCCT
The DNA here is from genome assembly GCF_021502575.1 of Bradyrhizobium sp. G127. Classification (NCBI taxonomy): domain Bacteria; kingdom Pseudomonadati; phylum Pseudomonadota; class Alphaproteobacteria; order Hyphomicrobiales; family Nitrobacteraceae; genus Bradyrhizobium; species Bradyrhizobium sp. G127. The sequence continues at coordinate 55,017 of NZ_JAKFGN010000002.1, read as the reverse complement.
GCATCCATTTTAAATCGCAGACACCGGGATTCACAGGCCCGGCAATGGTACGAGCCTGAGCGCTCGCGGGATTTCAACGATGACCGAACTTCGACTGCTTGTTGCGGCGGGCGCTCTCGGCGTGATCGCGGCACATTTCCTCACCCTGACCTTCGCGCATGACGCGCCTGCGCCGCAGAAACAGGGCGCGCATCCGGATGAAGCCGTTGTTAAGCTCAACGAGCGCCAGATTGCAGCGGGCAATTTCGCGATTCAGGACGTTCGCGGCGGCCTCATCAGCAAACACATCGTCGTGCCGGGTACGATCGTGCCGAGCGGCGAACGCATCGCCAAGGTTTCCGTCAGGTTGCTCGGCACCGTCGCCGAACTACGCAAGCGGCTGGGCGACGACGTCCGCGAAGGCGACGTTCTCGCGATCATCGAAAGCCGGGAAGTCGCCGACGCCAAGAGCCAGTATCTCGCCGCCAAGGTCGCCCTCGACCTTCAGGACACGTTGTTCAGCCGGTCGAAAAGCCTGTTCGAGTCCAAGGTGAGCAGCGAGAACGATTACCTGCGTGCGAAAACCGCGTTCGAAGACGTGCGGATCAAGTTCGACGTCGCGCGCCAGAAACTTTTCGCGCTTGGCCTGACCGGCGACCAGATCGCCGTGCTCCCGCAGCAACCAGTCGAAAGCCTGCGGTTGCAGGAACTGCGCGCGCCCATGAGCGGGCGCATCGCGGAGCGCCGCGTCGATCTCGGATCGCTGGTCGGACGCGAGGGGCAGGAAAGCGAACTGTTCGTGATCGTCGATTCCAGCGTGGTGTGGGCCGAACTGTCACTACAGGCCGCGGACCTCGCCGCCGTCAGCCAGGGCCAGCAGATCACTGTCTCAACCGGCGCCGGTTCTGCTCCCTTGCCCGCGATCATCATGTTCGTGAGTCCCTTGCTCGACAAGGACACCCGCTCGGCGCGTGTGGTGGCCTCGGTCGACAATCCGTCGCACATCCTGCGGCCCGGAACATTCGTCACCGCGGAAATTCCATTCGGGCAAATTCAGGCCGGCGTGGTGGTGCCGAAAACCGCCGTGCAGAGCATCGATGGTCAAAGCGTGGTTTTCATGCGCACGTCGGACGGCTTCACGCTACGCATCATCGTCACCGGCCGCGAGGACAGCAACTCATTTGAAGTGACGTCCGGGCTTTCCGCGGGCGAACCGATCGCGACTGCCAACACGTTCGTTCTGAAGGCCGATCTCGGCAAGTACGCTGCCGAGCATCAGCATTAAGGCCGCCAGATATGATCAGCCACGTTCTCGATCTCTCCATCCGGCATCGCTGGACCGTTGTTCTGCTCAGCCTCGGTGTCGCCGCGCTGGGCCTGTGGTCGCTGCTGCGATTGCCGATCGACGCCGTGCCCGACATCACCAACAAGCAGGTGCAGATCAATACCACGGCCCCGGCACTCTCCCCGGTGGAGATCGAAAAGCAGGTGACGTTTCGCATCGAGACGGCGCTGGCGGGCATCGCGGGACTGGAAAGCACCCGCTCATTGTCCCGCAACGGCTTTTCGCAGGTGACGGCAGTCTTCGCTGAAAAGACCGACATCTATTTCGCGCGGCAGCAGATCAACGAACGGCTGATCGAGTTACGGTCCAGCCTGCCGCCCGGCGCCGATCCAAAGATGGGGCCGGTGTCGACCGGCCTCGGTGAAATCTACATGTGGACGGTCTCGCTGCGGCCGCAAGGCGAAAGCAGTAACAGCAAGTCCGGCTGGCAGAACGACGGCACGTTCGTGACGGCAGAAGGTGAACGGCTCAGGACGGACATCGAGCGCGGCGCATATCTGCGCACCGTGCAGGACTGGATCATCCGGCCTCAGATCCGGAGCGTCCCGGGCGTGGCAGGCGTCGATGCCATCGGCGGATACGTCAAGCAGTATCAGGTGAAGCCCGATCCGGCGAAGCTGATCTCGCTCGGGCTGTCGTTTGGCGATGTCGTAACCGCCATCGAGGCCAACAACATCAGCCGGGGCGCCAGCACCATTGACCGCAATGGCGAGGGGATCGCCGTGCGCGCCGGCGGGCGGCTGGAGAACCTCGCCGACATCGGCGACGTCACCATCATTACACGCGGCGCGGTGCCGGTGCGCGTTCGCGATATTGCGGACGTTGCGATCGGCGGCGAAATCCGGACCGGCAGCGCCAGCCGCAACGGACGCGAAGTCGTGGTCGGAACGGCGCTGATGCTGATCGGCAGCAACAGCCGCTCCGTCGCCGTCGCGGTCGACGCCAGAATGCAGGACATCCGCCGCAACCTCCCGGTGGGCGTTCAGGTTGATACCGTTCTCAACCGCACGCAACTGGTGGACGCGACCATCGCGACCGTCGCCAAAAATCTCGGCGAAGGCGCCCTGCTCGTCATCGCCGTGCTGTTCCTGCTGCTCGGCAACTTCCGCGCGGCGCTGATTACCGCGCTGGTGATCCCGCTCGCCATGCTGATGACGGCGGCGGGGATGTTGCAGGGCCGGATCAGCGCCAACCTGATGAGTCTTGGCGCACTGGACTTCGGCCTCATCGTCGACGGCGCGGTCATCATCACAGAGAACACACTTCGCCATCTCGCCGAGCGGCAGACGGCAACCGACCGCACGCTGTCGCTGTCCGAACGCCTTGAAACCGTGAAGGCGGCGGCCAGGGAGATGATCGGCCCCAGCGTCTACGGCCAGGCGATCATCATTCTGGTCTATGTGCCGCTGCTGACTTTCAGCGGTGTCGAGGGGAAAATGTTCGAGCCGATGGCCCTGACGGTCATTCTCGCGCTCGCCGCGGCCTTCGTGCTGTCACTGACATTCGTGCCCGCGTTGATCGCCATCGCCGTGACCGGCCGGGTCAAGGAAGCCGACAACGGCACGGTGCATCGCCTCAAAACATCGTATGCTCCTCTTCTCCGGCGCACCATCGAGCGTCCGATGGGCGCCATTGCCGCTGGCGTCGTCCTGTTTCTCGGAGCGTTACTGCTGTTCTTCCGGCTGGGTCAGGAGTTCATCCCGACGCTGGATGAAAAGAACCTGGCCATGCACGCGCTGCGCATTCCCAGCACCAGCCTCGCGCAATCGCAGGCGATGCAGTTCGACGTCGAGAAAGCCATCAGCCGGTTTCCGCAGGTGGCTTATGTTTTCTCGAAAACCGGAACCGCCGAGATTGCCGCCGATCCGATGCCGCCCAACGCATCGGACACCTTCATTATCTTCAAGCCGCAGGATGAATGGCCCGATCCCAAGCTGGGCAAGGCCGCGTTGCTGGACCAGATCGCGGACGCGGTGCGCGAATTGCCCGGCAATGCTTATGAGTTCACACAGCCGATCCAGATGCGCTTCAACGAACTGCTGGCCGGTGTGCGCGGCGATCTGGCGGTGAAGGTGTTCGGCGACGACTTTGCGCCGCTGCTGCGCAGTGCGGAGCAGATCGCCGGCACTTTGCGAAAGACAAAGGGTGCGACCGACGTCAGGATCGAGCAGGCCGGCGGCCTGTCGGTGCTGGATATCAGCGTCAACAAGGCGGAGATCGCGCGCCGCGGCCTGAGCCTCGCCTCGGTTCAGGACGTGATCGGCACCGCCATCGGTGGACGGAGCGCAGGCGCGATCTTCGAAGGCGACCGCAGCTACGAGATCGTCGTTCGGCTGCCGGAAACCATCCGCGGCGATCTCAACGCCCTCAAGAACCTGCCGGTCTTGCTGCCGCAGGCCGGACCGACGCCGGCGACCGTGCCACTCGGACAACTGGCGACATTCCGGATCAGCGAAGGTCCCAACCAGATCAGCCGCGAGAACGGCAAGCGGCGCGTCGTCGTCACGGCCAATGTTCGGGACCGCGACATTGCCGCCGTGGTGAACGAAGCCCGCGCGCAGATCGACGCCCGCGTGACGCTGCCGGCCGGTTACTGGATGACATGGGGCGGCCAGTTCGAAAATTTGCAAGCCGCCCGGCAACGCCTATCGATTGTCGTGCCAGCGTGCTTCCTGATGATCTTCCTGCTGCTGACGAGCGCCCTCGGCACCGCCCGCGATGCGCTGATCGTGTTTAGCGCCATTCCGCTTGCCCTCACCGGCGGCGTCGCTGCGCTGTGGCTGCGGGGAATGCCGTTCTCGGTGTCCGCCGCGGTTGGGTTCATCGCGCTCTCGGGAATCGCCGTGCTCAATGGGCTGGTGATGCTGACCTCTATCAAGCAGCTCATGGCAAAGGGACAGAAGAAAGCGGAAGCCATTTTTAACGGCGCCCTCACCCGGCTGCGCCCCGTCGCCATGACGGCGCTGGTCGCGTCGCTTGGCTTTGTCCCGATGGCGCTGGCGACGGGCACCGGTGCGGAAGTGCAGCGTCCGATTGCAACCGTCGTGATCGGCGGCCTCATCAGCGCGACGCTGCTGACGCTTTTTGTACTGCCGGCGCTCTACGCGTGGTTCGGACGCAAGCCGGTGGAGGAAGATGCAGCATACGCGATGGATTCGGACTCAGCGCGGCATTCACCCGGGATCGAACCGTCATGCGGCTGATTGTCTTTCTGGGCACCTAAGCTGCGCCGAGATACGCTGCTTTGACTTTCGGGTCCGACAGCAAGGTCGCACCCGCGCCCTCGAAGGCTACCTTGCCGGTTTCCAGCACATAGCCGCGATCGGCGATTTCAAGAGCCGCGCTCGCGTTCTGCTCAACCAGCAGAACTGTCACGCCGTCCTGCCTGAGACTGACAATGGCAGCGAGAATCTGGTCAACCAGCGTCGGCGACAGGCCGAGCGATGGTTCGTCCAGCAGCAATAATTTCGGTTTACCCATCAGCGCGCGTCCGATCGCCAGCATCTGCTGCTGGCCGCCGGACAATCCGCCCGCGAGAAGATGCCGCTTCTCCGCAAGGACCGGAAACATCGCGAACACATGGTCGCGGTCGGCTTCGATTCCCTTATCACGGCGCATGTAAGCCCCGAGACGAAGATTGTCCTCAACCGTCAAGGGGCCGAAAATCTGACGGCCTTCCGGCGATTGGGTCATGCCGCGCTCGACGCGCTTGTGCGGTTTGAGGCGGTCGATGCGTTCGCCGAGAAAGCGGACCTCACCGGCGGTGATCGGCTGTACGCCGGACAGCGCACGCAACAGCGTGGTCTTGCCCGCACCGTTCGAGCCGATCAATGCCACCACTTCGCCAGCGCGCACGGTGAGGTTGACACCGTGCAGCACCTCGATGCGGCCATAGGAACTGCGAAGGTTCGCGACTTCAAGCACGCGCCGCCTCCCTGGCTCCGTGTTTGCCGAGATAGGCTTCCAGCACAGCCGGATTGTCGCGCACCGCGCGAGGCTCGCCTTCGGCGATCGGCTTGCCGCGATTGAGAACCAGAATGTGATCCGAGATCTTCATCACCAGCTTCATGTCGTGCTCGACCAGAACGACCGCGATACCACGGGCGGCTACGCGCCGGATCAGCTCATCGATTTCCTCGGTCTCGACCGGATTGCAGCCCGCCGCCGGTTCATCGAGAAGCAGCACACGCGGCTCGGCAGCCAATGCGCGGGCGATCTCGAGGCGCTTGCACGCGCCATAGGAGAGCGAACCCGCCGCGACATCCGCGCTGCCGCGCAAGCCAACATCGTCGAGAAACGCCAGCGCGGCCTCGCGCGTCTCGCTGTTCTGCCGCGTCACCGACGGCAGCCGGAACAGGTCCGCCAACAGATTGCAGCGCTCGCGCAGATGGCGGCCGACCATCACGTTCTCGGCCGCCGTCATGCGCTGGAATATCTGGAGGTTCTGGAAGGTGCGCGAAAGGCCGCGCGCCGCGAGTTTGTCCGGCGTGAGACCGGTGACGTCCTCGCCCGACAGCTCAACATTGCCCTGGCTCGATTCGTACACGCCGGACACGATGTTGAAAAGAGTGGTCTTGCCCGCCCCGTTGGGGCCGATGATAGATAGAATCTTGCCGGGGTCGACCTCAAAGCTCACGCCGTCGATCGCCTTGACGCCGCCAAACGAAATGCCGATGTCCTTCGCCGCGAGGATCGTCATGCCTGCGTCCTCTTCGCCAGCAGCCGCGACAACGTCGGAACAATGCCGTCGCGCATGAAAATCATCGAGACGATGATGATGAAGCCGAGCAGCAGGTGCTCGTATTCCTGAAACACCGTGAGAATCTGCGGCAGGGTGATGAGCACCGCCGCGCCGACGATGCTGCCGACAACCGAGCCAAGACCGCCGAGCACTACCATCGTCACCATTTCGACCGAGTGAAGAAACCCGGCCTGGTCGGGATTGATGAAGCCGTTCATCAAGGCGAGAGCAGAGCCTGCGATCGATGCATAAGCCGCCGCGATCACAAAGGCCTGGAGCTTGAACCGGGCCACATCGATGCCTGCGACGCGCGCCGCCACTTCACTGTCGTGCAGCGCGCGGAAGGCGCGTCCGGTCGGCGTATCGTTCAGGTTCAGCGCGAGCCATGTGCCCAGCACAAGAAGCCCACCCGTGATCCAGTACCATGTGTCCGATCCGCTGACGCGCCAACCGAACAGCACCAGCTTCGCCACCGGCATGCCATCCGGACCGCCGGTCCAGCGGCTTTCCGTGGTGATGACCAGCGCCACAAGGACGCCGAAGCCGAGCGTGGCGATGGCGAGGTAATGGCCTTTCAGTTTCAGGATCGGGCGGCCAACAAGATAGGCCAGCACACACGAGAGGGCGCAGCCGATGATGATCGCTGCCCACGGCGGGACACCGAAATGCGCAGGACCAATGGCGACGGCATAGGCTCCGATCCCGAAGAAACCTGCATGGCCGAGGCTGACCTGCCCGGCCTGCCCCATTAGCACGTTGAGGCCGATCGCTGCGAAAGCCGACACCCAGACCAGCGACGCGACGCGGAAGTAGTAGCTCGACGGAAAGATCAGCGGCAGCACGGCAACAACCGCCGCGAGCGCAATCAATATCAGATAGCGATGACCGATCCTCTGCAGCACCGCTCAGACCCTTTCCACGGTCCGGCGTCCGAACAGACCCTGCGGCATGGCAAACAATACCAGCAGGATAACGATGAAGGCAAAGGCATCCTTGTAGGTCGAACTGATGTAGCCGACCCCGAATGCCTCGAGCAGGCCGAGCAGCAGACCGCCCGCGACAGCGCCGATCGGATTACCCATGCCACCCAGCATCGCCGCGGCAAATCCTTTCAGCGCAAGCATCGTGCCGACATCGTAGCTGGTGAGCGTGATCGGCGTGATCAGGATGCCGGCTACCGCGCCGATGGCGGCCGAGCCGCCGAATGCCAGCGCCATGACTGTCGCCGTGTTAATGCCGACCAGCCGCGCCGCCAGCCTGTTCGCGGCAGTCGCGAGCACGGCCTTTCCGAGAACGGTCCGCTCCAGAAACACATAGAGCAGGATGACAATCGCCGCAGTGCCGCCGAGCACCCAGAAACTTTGCGGTTGGACGGTCGCGCCCAGCAGGTTGACCGGCGTATCGCCGGAGATGCTGGGCAGCTTGTGAAACTGCTTGTCGAAGATGATCTGCGCCGCGCCCCGCAGCAAGATCGACGCACCGATGGTGATGATGATCAGCGTGACCGGCGACGCATCGCGCGCAGGCTCGATCGCGAGCCAGTACAGTAACAGGCCCACAACAACTGCAACGCAGACCGCCAGAACCGCAGCAAGCGGCAATGGAATTCCGGCGGCGGAGAGAAACACCGTCACCATGCCGCCGAGCATCACGAACTCGCCCTGCGCGAAATTAACGACATCCGATGCGTTGTAGACCAACGTAAAGCCCAGCGCGACCAGCGCGTAGACCGCGCCGACCGTTAGTCCGGAAATCAGAAACTGGACAAACTCGGGCATTCCGGCTCCGCAGGCGAAAGGCTGTCAGTCGCTTAAGGCAATTTTGAACAGGTCGGGCAGAGAAACAGCGCTCCCGGACGGATCGATCCGAACTGTCCGGGAGCGCCAATCGTGTCACGCAACGCGGGGTGCGCCTATGCGCCGGGCTTGATCAGGGACCAGTCGCCGCCCTTGATTTCCAGCATGCGGAAGGCGGAGAGATCGAGACCCAGGTGATCGGTCGGCGACATGGTCACGATGCCGCCCGTGCCGACAAAGCCTTTGGTCTTCTCGATCTCGTCGCGAATCTTCTTCGGATCGGTCGAGTTGGCGCGCTTCATGGCCTCGACGAGAATGAACAGGCCATCATAGGCGTGGCCGCCAAAGGTCGAGACCGGCTGCTTGGTGCCGTCCTCATAGGTCTTCTTGTAATCGACCACGACCTTCTTCTGCGGATCACCGTCCGGCAGCTTGTCGCCGACCAGCAAGGCCGCCGCGGGCAAGCGCACGCCTTCTGCAGCAGGACCGGCAAGCTCGATGAAGCTCTTCGAGGCCACGCCGTGGCTCTGGTAGAGTGGCGTCGCGGTCATGCCGAGCTGCGCATAGTTGCGGGTGACGATCGCAGGTCCCTGCCCGAAGCCGGGATTGACCACGGCCTGAACGCCGGGAGTGCCCTTGATCTTGGTGAGCTGGCCGGTCATATCGCTGTCGCGCGGACCGTAGCTCTCCTCGGTGACGATCTTGATGCCGTAGTTCGGCGCAGCCTTGACGCATTGCGCCTTCATCGAAGCGCCGAAGCCGTCGGTGCCCGAGATCAGCGCAATATCGGTGAGCTTGCGCTGCTTCAAGTTTTCGAAAATCTTCTCGCAGGCCATCTTGTCGGTATGCGGCGTCTTGAAGACGTATTTGCGGACCGGATCGATCACCTCAACGGCGCCCGCGAAGGATATGAAAGGCACCTGCGCTTCCTCGAACACCGGAATCATCGCCATGGTGGTGCCAGTCGTCGAACCGCCCGCCATCGCCACGACTTTGTCGTCCTCAATCAGACGGGTCGCGAAGGTACGTGCCTTGTTGGCGTCTCCGCCGTCGTCATAGATAATGAGTTCGACCTTCTTGCCGCCGATGCCGCCGGCCGCATTGATCTTATCGACATACATCCGCAATGTCTTGTCCTCGGGCTCGCCGAGAAACGAAGCCGGACCGGTCACTGAGAGCACGGAACCAATCTTTACGGTCTGCTGTGCAAACGCAGGACTGGCAAACGCCAAACCGGCAACGCCGGCCAATAGAAGTCTGATTGCTGAAGTCGGCTTCATGGAATCCTCCCTGATGATGGGCGCTCGTTTTTTCGGAGAGCTTGCCCGGCACATCTTGTTCGTCACACCGGCAAATTGTCCCAGACAAATTGTCCTGTGCGATCTGATGCGCTTCGGCTCCATCAATATAATTGACCGGACGGTTGGTCAATAGTAACCTGCCCTCAACGGCTGAGACACAACAGCCGATCCGGGAGGACCGTGTGGACGCAGGCCAAAGAACCGATAGCGGTGATCCGCGTGCGCTGGCCGAAGCCTGCGCGCAGACCATGTGGACGGACGATCGCGCCAGCAAAGGGCTCGGCATGAGTCTGCAGCGCATTGCGCCCGGCGAAGCCGTTCTCTCCATGACAGTCCGCAAGGACATGACCAACGGCCACGGCATCTGCCACGGCGGTTTCATCTTCACGCTCGCGGATTCTACCTTTGCATTTGCTTGCAACACCTACGACCAGCGCACCGTCGCCCAGCAATGCGCGGTGACCTTTCTTCAGCCCGTATCCGAAGGCGAAATCCTCACAGCGCACGCCATTGAACGGACCCGCGCCGGCCGCGGCGGAATTTACGATGTCACCGTTCGGGACAGCGCCAACACGGTCGTCGCGGAATTTCGGGGACATTCCCGAACGATTTCCGGCCGGCTGCTCACGCCGGACAATCATCAACACGATAACAAATAAGACCGGGAGACCACGTTGCTTCAGATTCCGCTGCGCAAGCTCGATCGGCTGACGCCCGAACCGACGGAGCTCGATCGTTACGAGATGGCGTCTCGCGACGAGATTCGTGCGCTCCAGCGCGAGCGTCTCGCGTGGTCGTTGCGGCACGCCTATGACAACGTGCCGCACTACCGCGCGAAGTTCGACGCCGCGGGCGTTCATCCGGATCAATTCAGGGACCTGCCCGATCTGGCGAAGTTTCCCTTCACTATTAAAACCGACCTGCGGGACAACTATCCATTCGGCATGTTCGCGGTGCCGCAATCCGAGATCTCGCGCATCCACGCCTCATCGGGCACCACCGGCAAGCCGACCGTGGTCGGCTACACCAAACGCGACATCGACACATGGAGCGACGTGGTCGCGCGCTCGATCCGCGCTGCAGGCGGTCGCCCTGGCATGAAAGTTCATATCGCCTATGGATACGGGCTGTTCACCGGCGGCCTCGGCGCGCACTACGGCGCGGAACGCCTCGGCTGCACGGTGATTCCGATTTCCGGCGGCATGACGGAGCGGCAGGTTCAGCTCATCAACGACTTCAAGCCCGAAGTCATCATGGTGACGCCTTCCTACATGCTGGCGATCCTCGACGAGTTCAAAAAGCAGGGACTCGATCCGCGCAAATCCTCACTTCGCATCGGCATCTTCGGCGCCGAGCCGTGGACCAACGCCATGCGCGAGGAAATCGAGGACGCGTTCGATCTCCATGCCGTCGATATCTACGGCCTGTCGGAAGTAATGGGTCCGGGCGTCGCCAATGAATGCGTGGAAACCAAGGATGGCCTCCACATCTGGGAAGACCACTTCTATCCCGAAGTCATCAATCCGGTGACCGGCGAAGTGCTGCCGGACGGCGAGAAAGGCGAACTGGTCTTCACCTCGCTGACCAAGGAAGCCATGCCGGTGATCCGCTACCGGACCCGCGACCTGACACGGCTGCTGCCGGGCACGGCGCGCTCGATGCGCCGCATGGAAAAGGTCACTGGACGTTCCGACGACATGATGATCGTGCGCGGCGTCAACGTATTCCCGACCCAGATCGAGGAAAAGCTGCTCACGATCCCGGCTCTCTCGGTCCACTACCAGATTATCCTTACGCGTGAAGGCCGCATGGACGAAATGGAGATCCAGGTGGAGGCGCGTCCGGAAGCCAGCTTCCCGGACCGGCAAAAAGCGACCGGTCAATTGATTCAATCGGTGAAAGATACCATCGGCATCAACGCGCGCGTCACGGTGCTTGATCCGGCGACCATCGAACGCTCCGTCGGCAAGGCCAAGCGCATTGTCGATCGGCGACCCAAAGCATGATCCGGAAAAGTGGAGACCGATTTTTCGAATGATCATGCCGCTTAGAGACTAAGGAATAACGCGTCCCATGGCACGCAGCCGCGCCAACGATTACGACGATAAGCGACAGGCGATACTCGATCGCTCGGCGGAGCTTTTCTCGGCGCACGGTTACGACCGCGCCTCGATGAACAAGATTGCCGAAGCCTGTGGTGTGTCGAAGGCGAACCTGTATCATTATTACAAGGACAAAGAGGGCCTGCTGTTCGACGTCATCCGCTTTCATCTCAAGGAATTGCAGGAAGTCGTCGAAGCTGCCGATCATGCGAATCTGGCGCCGGAACCGCGCTTGCGGGGCCTGATCGCGGCGCTGCTGGAAGCGTATCGGGATGCCGACTCCCAGCACAACGTCCAGATCAGCAGTATGCGCTTTCTGCCACAGGAGCGTCAGGCGGAACTGAAGCGGATGGAGCGCGATCTGGTCACCGTGTTTTCCGCGGCCGTCGCAGGCGTCGCGCCGCACCTCAAGGGCACGAAGATGCTGACGCCGGTGACGATGTCGCTGTTCGGCATGGTCAACTGGCATTACCTCTGGTTCAAGAGCAGCGGCTCCGTCAGTCGCGACGAATACGCCGACATTGTCACCCGACTGATCTCGGATGGCGCGCGCAGCCTGCTCAAGCCGTCTCCCAAGCCATCGAAACGCACTGCTGCCGCCGAATAGATTCGGCGTTGTTCACATCGGTGCCTAGTGCACCCAACATCGAAGTGATCGCATGAAACTCGAGAGCTACGTCAACGGACAATGGGTTGCATCGGGTCGCGACCTGATCGAGGTGCGCAGCGCCGTCAGTGGCAATGTGGTGGCCGAAGCGTCCAGCGGCGGGCTCGACATGGACGACGCCCTCACTTACGCCCGCGAGATTGGTGGCTCGAATCTGCGCAAGCTGACATTCCATCAGCGCGCCGACCTTTTGAAGAAGCTCGCTCAGTACCTCACCGAGCGGAAGGATCAGCTTTACAAGCTGTCGTTCCAGACCGGCGCCACGCGCACCGACAACCTGATCGATGTGGATGGCGGCATCGGAACGCTGTTCGTCTATGCCGGCAAGGGCCGCCGTGAACTCCCGAATACGACGTTCCTGATGGATGGCGGCGTTGAATCCTTAAGTAAGACCGGCACCTTCGCCGGCCAGCACATCGTCACATCGCTGCATGGTGTTGCGGTCCATATCAACGCCTTCAACTTTCCCTGCTGGGGCCTGCTCGAAAAGCTCGCGCCCGCCCTCCTCGCCGGCGTTCCTGTGGTAACGAAACCCGCCACGGTCACGTCCTACGTCGCCCACGCGCTCGCGCGCATGATCGCAGGATCCGGGATTCTTCCGGAAGGCGCGTTCCAGTTCATTGTCGGCTCGACGGGGGACTTGTTTGATCACCTCACCTGTCAGGACGTTGTTTCTTTCACCGGCTCCGCGAGCACCTCGGAAAAGCTGCAACGTCATCCGGTGATCGCGAAGGAAGCGGTGCGCTTCATCGCCGAGCGAGATTCGCTGAACGCCGCGATCCTGGCGCCCGATGCCGCGCCGGGCACGCCGGAGTTCGATCTGTTCGTTAAGGAAGTTGCCAAGGAGATGACCGTCAAGGCGGGGCAGAAATGTACCGCGATCCGCCGCGCGCTGGCCCCCTCCTCAAGCGTCGACGCGGTGATCGAGGCCCTGCGCGAGCGGCTGGCGAAAGTAGTGATCGGCAATCCCGAACTGGAAACGGTGCGGATGGGCCCAGTGGTCGGCCTCGACCAGCGCCGCGACGTTCTCGCCCACGTCAAGACGCTGCGGACGGAAGCGCAGCTTGTCGCCGGCGATCCCGACAATTTCGATGTTCAGGGCGCGGACGTGTTGCGCGGCGCATTCATTCCGCCGCTGCTGCTGCATTGCGCCGACCCGCAGAGCGCAAACAGCATTCATTCGGTCGAGGCGTTCGGCCCGGTCTGCACCGTGATGGGTTATGGCGACCTGGACGAGGCGATTGCGCTGACCAATCGAGGCGGCGGCAGCCTTGTGGCATCGGTCTATACCCACGATCCGAAGGTGGCCTCCGATCTCGTGTTCGGCGTCGGCAGCTTTCACGGGCGGCTCGTGATGATCGACCGCGATTGCGCCAAGGAACAGACCGGCCACGGCTCGCCGATGCCGCAAATGGTTCACGGTGGTCCGGGCCGTGCCGGCGGCGGCGAAGAACTCGGCGGTGTGCGCAGCGTCCATCACTATATGCAACGCACCGCGCTGCAGGGCTCCCCAGCCATGCTGACGGGCATCACCGGAAGCTGGATGAAGAGCGCGCCCATCGTGGAGAAAGACAGGCACCCGTTCCGCTATCATTTCGAGGATCTGGATGTCGGGCAGACGTTCTTTTCCAAGGAACGCACCATCACGCTCGAGGATATCGAGCATTTCGCCCATTTCACCGGCGATACGTTCTACGCGCACATGGACGAGGAAGCGACCAAGGGGCATCCATTCTTCCCCGGCCGCGTCGCGCACGGCTACCTGTTGCTGTCGTTCGCAGCAGGCCTGTTCGTCGACCCCGATCCGGGTCCGGTGCTGGCCAACTACGGACTCGATTCACTCCGTTTCATCAAACCGATCCAGCCCGGCGAGACCATCAAGGTCAGGCTGACCGCCAAGGATAAGTCGCCACGCAACAAGCAGTATGGCGAAGTCCGCTGGGACGTGGAAATTCTGACCGACAAGGACGAGTCGGCCGCGACCTATGAACTTCTCACCATGAACGCGGTGAGGCCTGCGGCTTGATCACACCAACAAAACAATAGGGAGAGACCGATGATCCTCGTGACAGTAATGTATCCGGCCGGCGAGGCGTTCGATGCCGATTACTACCTGAAGACGCATATGCCACTGGTGAGGGATCGCTGGAGCCCGTTGGGGCTGAAGAACGCGCAGGCTATAAAAGGCGTCGCGAAGGCCGACGGCAGTGCGCCGGATTATCAGATGGCTGCGTTGCTGACGTTCGGCTCGATGGACGATTTCAAGGCCGCCGGAAAGGCGCACGGCAAGGAAATCTTCGCGGACATTCCGAATTTCACCAAGGCGCAGGCCGTGGTGCAGATCAACGACGTTCTCCTGTAGGCGCAGGAAAATCCGATGTCGTCGACGGATCAATCGCGAGTTGATCCCGCAAGCGTACCGCGCCCGGTTTCGCGCGAGGACGTTGCGATCGCGCGCAACTTCTCGCTGAAGGACCTACCGGACACGTTCTACGACGATCCCTACCCGACCTATCGCGCGCTGCAATCCGCCGATCCGATTCATCGCATGCCGGACGGATCGCTGTTCCTGACACGGCATCGTGATCTTGAGTCGATCTTTAAGGACACGGCGCGTTTCAGTTCCGACAAGAAGGTCGAGTTCGCGCCGAAATACGGCGCAGACTCGCTGCTGTTTCAGCACCACACCACCAGCCTCGTTTTCAACGATCCGCCGCTGCACACCCGCGTGCGACGGCTGATCGCCGGAGCGCTCAATCCTCGCGCCATTGCTGAAATGGAGCCGAGCCTGATCGCGCTTGTCGATTGCTTGCTCGACGACATGCAAGCACGCGGCAAGGCCGACCTGATCGAGGATTTTGCCTCCGCCATTCCCGTCGAGGTGATCGGCAACCTGCTTGCGATCCCGCATCGGGACCGCGCTCCGCTGCGCGGCTGGTCGCTCGCGATCCTCGGCGCGCTGGAGCCGTTTCTCTCGGAAGATGTTCAGGGGCGCGGCGAACGCGCGGTGGGCGAATTTCTCACCTACCTCCGCGATCTTGTCGCCGATCGCCGCGCGCGGCCCGGCGACGCCGAACACGACGTTCTGACCCGCCTGATTCAGGGCGAGGCCAATGGCGAGCGCTTGAGCGAAGTCGAGCTGTTGCAGAACTGCATCTTCATCCTGAACGCGGGTCACGAGACCACGACGAACCTGATCGGTAACGGGCTGGAATTGCTGTTGCGTTTCCCGGACGAACGCCGCCGCCTGATTGAGGATCCAGCGCTCATTAAATCGGCCATCGAAGAATTCCTGCGATTCGAGAGTTCAAACCAGCTTGGTAATCGCCGCGCCATCGAGGATGCCGAGATTGATGGCGTTGCGATTCCGCAGGGTTCGCTGATTACGCTTTGCATCGGCGCGGCGAACCGCGATCCTGATATCTTCGCGGAACCGGAACGCCTCGACATCTCGCGCTCACCGAACCGACACCTCGCCTTCGCGTCAGGCGCGCATGCCTGCGTGGGTCTCACCCTCGCACGCCTTGAAGGCCGCATCGCCATCGGCCGGCTTCTTGCCCGCTTCCCGAACTTCGCCGCCACCGGGCCTGCCCACAGGGCGCGGCGCGTGCGCTTTCACGGTTTCACGTCCCTTCCCGTGACGCTGATCTGAATTCTTGCAGGATACAACATGCCGACATTCGACAAGCCCGCCGCCGAAACCCTGCTCGCATCCGTGTTCGCGAAATGGGTGCAGGATCTTGATCTCTCGATCGAGAGCATCGGAGGCGACGGCGCGGTGCTACGCATGCGCTTCTCGGACAAGTTGTGCCGGGACAACGGCGTGGTCTGCGGTCAGGCGCTGATGAGCCTCGCCGATACGGCGATGGTGTTCGCGATCTGCTCCGCCGCGGGCGAATATTTCCCGATGACCACGGTGGACCAGACGATCCACTTCATGCGCCCCGCCATGCGCGCGGACCTCTTGGCGGACGCCCGCGTCGTGCGGATGGGAAAGACGATGGCCTACGGCAGCATTTCCATCCGCACAGAGAGCGACGAACGGCCCGTCGCGATGGCGCAGACGGCCTACGCGCTGCTCCGCGAGAGCAAGTAGCTAGACCTGATCGTAGTCGACCACAACGCGCGACGAAACCGGATGCGCCTGGCAGGTGAGCACGAACCCGGCTTCCAGTTCCCATGGCTCCAGCGAATAGTTGACGTCCATCTCCGTCTCGCCTTCGACGATCTTCGCGCGGCAGGTGCTGCACATGCCGCCCTTGCAGGCATAAGGCAGGTCTACGCCGGCGCGCAGCGCGGCATCGAGAATGGCCTCGCCCTCAGCAACCGGCACGTCCTTGCGTTTGCCATCGACGATCAGCGACGCGATTGCCTTCGGCGGCGCCTCCGGCGCAATCTGAACCTTGGGACGCGGCTTGCCGCCGAGACCTGACACGAAACGCTCAACATGAATATGGTCCGCGGGAATGCCGAGATCGAGACAGGTCGCTTCGATCTCCTCACTCATCGCCGAAGGACCGCACACAAACACATGATCGACCGCGGCGGCAGGCACCATCGCGCGCAAAAGCAGATCGACCTTTGCACGGTCGAGCCGTCCGTACAGGATCGGCAGATCCTGCTCCTCCTGCGACAGCACATGAAACACCGAGAGCCGACCGATGAACCGGTCCTTCAGCTCTTCGAGCGCTTCGCGGAACAGAATGCCGCTGGTCGAGCGGTTGCCGTAGAAAAGGAAGAAACGGCTGTTGGGCTCGCGCGCGAGAATGCCGCGAATAATGGAGATGATCGGCGTAATGCCGGAGCCTGCCGCGAAGCCGACATGAACCCGCGCCTCGCTTGGCGCATGGGCCACGCCGAAGCGACCAGTCGGCGTCATCACATCCAGTTCGTCGCCGGACTTCAGCGCTTCAAGCGCCCAGCTTGAAAACACGCCGCCTTCGACTTTTTTGACGGCAATGCGCAACTCACGATCGTCGGGGCTCGAGCAAATCGAATAGGAGCGGCGCACCTCCTCGCCGTCCATCACGGTGCGCAGCGTCAGATACTGCCCCGGCGCGAAGGTGTAATCTCCGGCCAGTTCACCCGGAACGGCGAAGGTTATGGAGATGGCGTCGGGAGTTTCGCGACGCAGATCGTCGATGGCTAGGCGATGGAATTTCGGAACCTGTGACATCTGTTGAATCTCTAATGACACTTGAAATAGTCGAACGGCTCGCGGCACGCCTTGCAGCGCCACAACGCCTTGCAGGATGTCGAGCCAAATTCAGACAGCACTTCGGTATTCACCGAACCGCATTGCGGGCACGCCACCTGCTGCTCGCCGAACAGGGCGCGCCGGCCTCCCCCTTGCTGGGGCGGCGCGATACCGTAGTCCTTCAGCTTCTGACGGCCCTGCTCGCTCATCCAGTCCGTCGTCCACGCGGGAGAGAGGATGGTGCGGATTTTCGGATTGCGGATGCCTTCGCGCGCCAGCGCAAGTTCGATTTCCAGCGCGATCATGTTCATCGCCGGGCAACCGGAATAGGTCGGTGTGATCGCCACCTCCACCGCGCCATCGGTGACGGTCACCTCGCGCAGCACGCCGAGATCTTCGATGGTCAGAACCGGGATTTCCGGATCGGCCACCTGCGCCGCCGCATTCCAGGCGGTCTGGCGTAAATCCTGGACATTGTGGCTGCTGGTCACCATGTTGCGTTCGGGAAGGTTCGCTGCATCGATTGCAGTTCGCTGAGCAGATGGCCCAGATGTTCGGTGTGATTGCCGGAGCGACCGCCCTTCTGCATCCAGTCATTCGACGGCAGATTCAGCATTGCTTCGTTCAGCACATGCGAGACTGTTTCCATCCAGCGTCCGCGCAAGCTTTCCGGGTCGATCGCCACACCGGACGCAATCAGCGCTACGTCACTTTCGTCAGAATGAAACAGTTCGCCGGTGAAGGCCCATAGATCGTCAACCGCAACCTGCGCTCGGCGATGGCTTTCCTCGGTGCCGTCGCCGAGCCGGATCATCCATTCCGACGAATGGCGGAGATGATAGGCGCTCTCCTTCTCCGACTTCGCCGCAATCGCCGCCAGCGTCGCATCCTTAGACGCCATCATGGCGCGCCAATAGGGATCGGCGAACGCCGAATAAAAGAACTGCCGCGCGATAGTGCGAGCAAAATCGCCGTTTGGCTGCTCCACCAGCAGCAGATTGCGATACTGCCGCTCGTCGCGCAGATAGGCCAGCTTGTCCTCGTCGTGGCCGGCATTCTCGACCTCCGCCGCGTAGCTGTAGAGTTCGCGCGCCTGTCCGATCAGGTCGAGGCCGATGTTGGCGAGCGCCATCTCCTCTTCCATCATCGGCGCATGGCCGCACCATTCCGACACGCGGTGTCCGAGGATCAGCGCGTCGTCGGCACGCCTCAGTGTGTAAAGCACCAGCGGGCTTTCGGTGACTTTGATAGAAGGCGATGCCATATTCAATACTCGCGATGTCATTCCGGGATGCACCTCTTGGCGCAGGCCCCGAATCCCTGGGTTGCAACGTCATGGATTCCGGGTTCGCTCGTTTCACTCGCGCCCCGGAATGACGAATGAATGCCAATCACATATGCCCGACTTCTTCCGGCACTTCATAGAATGTCGGGTGGCGATAGATCTTCGACATCGCCGGCTCGAACATCATGCCCTTATCGGACGGATCGGATGCGACAATCGCATTCGACGGCACAACCCAGATCGACAGCCCCTCGCCGCGCCGCGTGTAGAGATCGCGCGCGGACTGCAGCGCCAGTGTCGCGTCAGGCGCATGCAGCGAGCCCACATGCTTGTGCGCGAGGCCGTTGCGGCTGCGAATGAAGACTTCCCAAAGCTGAATGGTCGGCGTGGTCATGGCGTCTATTCTCCCTAGGCCGCCGCCGCGGTGCGGCGCGATTTTTTCTTTTCGGCGTAGGCGAGCGCGGCGTCCCGCACCCATGCGCCCTCCTCGTGAGCCTTGCGGCGCGCGGCCATACGGTCGCGATTGCATGGACCATTGCCGGCGAGAACCTGCTTGAACTCGTTCCAGTCGATCGCGCCGTATTCCCAGTGGCCCGTCGCCTCATTCTTTTTGAGGTCGGCATCCGGCAGCGTGAGGCCGAGGAAATGCGCCTGCGGCACAGTGGCATCGACGAACTTCTGGCGCAGGTCGTCGTTGGAAAAGCGCTTGATCTTCCATTGCGTCGACTGGTCACCATGCTGGCTGGCGTTGTCCGGCGGACCGAACATCATCAGGCACGGCCACCACCAGCGATTCAGCGCGTCCTGCGCCATCGCCTTCTGCTCCTCGGTGCCACGCGCCAGCGTCAGCATGATCTCGTAGCCCTGCCGCTGATGAAACGACTCCTCCTTGCAGACGCGGATCATGGCGCGCGCATAAGGACCGTAGGAACAGCGGCACAGCGGAATCTGGTTCATGATGGCCGCGCCATCGACCAGCCAGCCGATGGCGCCGATGTCGGCCCAGGTCAGGGTCGGATAATTGAAGATCGAGGAATACTTCGCCTTGCCCGCGAGCAACGCGTCGACAAGCTCCTCACGCGAAGAGCCGAGCGTCTCGGCGGCTGCATAGAGATAAAGCCCGTGGCCGCACTCGTCCTGCACCTTGGCGAGCAACGCCGCCTTGCGGCGCAGTGAGGGCGCCCGCGTGATCCAATTGCCCTCTGGCAGCATGCCGACAATCTCGGAATGGGCGTGTTGGGAAATCTGACGGGTCAGCGTCTTGCGATAAGCCGCCGGCATCCAGTCGTTCGGCTCGATCCGCTCCTCGGCATCGATACGGGCTTGAAACTGCGCCGCGCGTTCGGCGTCCTCAATAAGACCAATCTCGGCCTCGGATGTGTTGAGCGCTTGCGTATACATCGCCGATTCCTCTCCGGGAGACACCGGCAATATATAACATAAAATCGCTCTAACAAGTTATTTTTGTAACATATTGCGCTGCACGTCCGAGAACCTCCTATCGAGTTCCGGACCCGGCGGCGGCAGCGGACCCGTGACACTTTCCCCGCAGGCGTCCAGCCAGGATTCGGACGCAGGCAGAAGGGCTTGATAAAGCCGGGCGCAGAGCCGGCGGGCGTCGGCGGCTGGCCATGCCGGCGGCAGCAGAGCCGCTGGGAGCAGCGGATCACGCAGGATCGCGCGTCGGTAGTGGTGGATCAGAAGAACCCGCGCGAGCATCGCATCCGCGGTCGAGATCTTGTCGGCACCGCCGATCCAGCTTTCCAGCGGTGCGAAGGTTTTGATGAACTCGCGATATGACTCGGCGGTCCGCTCCAGCGACCAGCTCGCCTCCACCAGCCGCCGGCCCATGACACCTTCGGCGGAGACTTCCAGTCTGATGGCTCCTTCTGCAATCGCCGGCAGCGGCGCGGCCGACGGCGCCACCCAGACGCCCGGCATCGGACTGCCGAAGCCGGCTTCGGCCAACGCTGTCCGCGACGCCTCGCGATCCGCACCGTTTCCGATCAGCAGAAGCTCGAAGCGCCCTGCCCAGTCAGACACGTGGGGATTGTAGACATGCGCGACTGCAGCCTCGAAACGTTCGCGTCCATTCTTGGCGAGTTTGTAGAAACTCTTGCGGCCGACCTTGTCGCGGTCGAGCCAGCCATCGGCGGCAAGCCGCGACACGGCGGTGCGAACCACCCCGCCGTCGGTGCCGAGCATATCGAGAAATTTCAGGAGCGTACCGAGCCAGACCGAGCCGCCACGCGGCAGGATGGCGTCGCCATAGAAGGTGATGATGAGCGATCCGGTGCGCGACGGTTCACGCTTGAATCGGCTGACGATGCGGGAAAGTGGATGAGGACTCATGGGCAGGCAGCATAGAGCATTCCATCGTGGCGACGAGTGCCATCCCGATCACCGCGCACGTCGAGCGCCCCCCAATCTGCATCGCGGCCGAACTTAAATTCAACGTCTTTCACATGGCTGCCAAAGTTCGACATGACGTTCTTTAAGTCTTACTTTAGGAATTCAGCCAGGAATACGGAGCTCCTACAAATCTGATATTGTTTCATTATCTTCAATAAACAGCGTCACGCTCTGATCGCGCCTGTGATCAGCGTCACCGACACTATTGCGAGCCAGACGGACGCGATCCTCTGAATGATCAGCAGCCGGCGGCCGTCACCCCCGCCCTTCTGCGCCAGCTTTCCTGCCGTGCCCCATACCAGCGCCACGGCCACTACCATGAGGCAGAACAGCCCGAGTCGCGCTGTGAACTGCGGATCAGCCAGTGCGGGGAGCAGAACAAGACCAAAGATCAGCGCCTTCGGATTCAGCATCGTGGTCAGATAGACTTTCCCAGCCGTCACTTCAGTGGAAGCGCCGATCCCGCCATGCCGCCCCCACAGGTTGATGGCAAGGAACATCACCCAGAGCGCTGCGGCGATCTTCAGAACAACAGCCGCTACAGGCCATTGCCCCAGCACTCCCGACCCGAGATAAATCAGCGGCAAGATCGTGGTCAGATAGCCGCACAGTTCTGCAGGCAACAAACGTATCACGCCCCGCAGTCCTCGCCGCGCGCCAGCAAGGCCCATGAGTGTATTCGTGGGGCCGGGCGCGAGAAGAAGCGCGAGAACAGTCGAGATAAATGCGGTGAGGGTCATCGGTGTGAAACTTGCTCGCGGAGTCGACATTGAACCGGTCGACAACTACCCCCGCACATCACCTGCGACTTTGATCTAGATTATGGTCGCTCAAGGTAATTCACAGTCGCGCTGACCATGCAGGCGCGGGAACCGGGTCTGTCATGAGACAACCGCAGACATGACGCCGTCCCTCCGACGGTAGGTCAGCGGAAATTCGCAGTTTTTCGGAGTGGTGGTGGCGCTCCCTAGCGGAATCGAACCGCTCTCTCCACCGTGAAAGGGTGGCGTCCTAACCGATAGACGAAGGGAGCCAACAGCCGAGAAACGGACGCCGCACCAAGGTGCGCATTCACCGTCTTTCCGCCATGGATAGATCAGCTTATTCGCCCAAAATCAATGCCTTAGCGTTGTTTGGAGCGACGGCGACCGAAATCCAAGTCGTGATTTGGCCGAACGCGTCGGAACGTATAATGGCGTTTCGCGGCAGCGGCAAGCCTGACGGTCGGGTTGCTTGAGGGGGCCCTCACCCGGCATGCACACTGTCCTGAGCGCGTCCCGCCCTGGCTGCAACGGGCGCAGGTCCATCAAACAAGGAGATTGGCTCATGACTCGCAGACTGATCGATATTTCCGTGCCGTTGCAGAACGATGTTCCAGCCGATCCGCCAGGCAATCATCCCGCCATCATCTACATCGATCACCAGAAGGACCTGCCCCGCATCCTTCAGTTCTTCCCCGGATTGCAGAAAGAAGATCTACCGGACGGCCAGGGTTGGGCTGTCGAGCAGGTCAATCTCTCGACACACAACGGCACGCATCTCGATGCGCCCTATCACTTCCATCCCACCATGAATCGCGGTGAGCGCTCATGGACCATCGACGAGGTCCCACTCGAGTGGTGCTTTCAGCCGGGCGTGAAGCTCGACTTCCGGCATTTTCCGGACGGCTATGTCGCGACAGCGGCGGACGTCGAGAGCGAGTTGAAGCGCATTGGACACACGCTCAAACCACTGGAGATTGTTGTCGTCAATACCAGCGCCGGCGCCAAGTACGGCCGGCCGGATTACGTTTTCTCCGGCTGTGGAATGGGTTACGAGGCGACGATGTATCTGCTGGAGCGCGGTGTGCGCCTGACCGGCACCGACGGCTGGAGCTGGGACGCGCCCTTCGTCTACACCGCGAAGAAATATGCCGAGACGAAAGATGCCAGCCTGATCTGGGAAGGCCACAAGGCCGGCCGCCACATCGGCTATTGTCATCTCGAAAAACTGCATGATTTGGATCAATTGCCGTCGACGGGCTTCATGATCTCGTGTTTTCCAGTCAAGATCGAACGCGCGTCGGCGGGCTGGACTCGTGCAGTCGCAATTCTGGATTCAGAATAGAGTTGTGTAAGCTCCCTTAACAATTGGTCCAGCGCGGGACTAAGCTGAGCTTGCCCCCCCATGACGCCCGAACAGCAACAAGGAAACCATCAATGACGATGCCCCCCGAAGTCGAGCGGCTTCAATCGCAGGTGAAAGAGGCCGTGAAGGCAAACTGGAAGGCCTTCCTCATCGAGGGCATTGTACTTGTGATACTGGGAATGGCCGCGATCGCCATCCCGCTGCTTGCCAGCATCGCGATCACGATCTTCCTCGGCTGGCTATTCCTGATCAGCGGCGCTGTCGGGCTCTATATGACGTTCACTACGCGAGACATGCCTGGCTTCTGGTGGTCGTTGCTCTCCGCGGTGCTGGCGGTTGGTGCCGGTTTCATCCTGCTGGTGCAACCCGTCGCGGGGACGCTGACGCTAACGCTCGTGGTTAGCGCCTATTTCATCGCCGAAGGCATCACCACCATCATGTATGCGCTCGCCCACCGCCGCGAACTGTCGGGGCGATGGGGATGGCTGCTGGTGTCAGGTCTTGTCGATCTGGTGGTGGCGGGACTGATCATCGCCGGGCTTCCCGGCTCGGCCGCATGGGCGATTGGCCTGCTGGTCGGCATCAATCTTGTGTTCGGCGGCACATCCCTGATCGGGATGGCGCTCGCAGCGCGCGACTCCTGAAATATCGAAGGCCGCCGCGAACCGGCGGCCTTCTTTCCGAATTCCTAGCAGCCTCGGCAGATGCTCTTGATCTTGCGATCGAGCGCCTTGTCTTCGGCTGACTCGGTATAGTTCTTTTCCTGCGCGGATGGCACCTGGTCCGCGCGCGGTTGCCGGTGTCCGATCGGCGCCTGCGGGATACCACGCGCTTCCGGAACACCCGACGTCGTCGTCCCGCTTTTACTCTGCGCCAGAGCTGCCGGCGCGCTCAACAACAATGCGATCAAGGCGATTGGGATGGCGTTTTTCATGTCACATCTCCACCATGCGATTCCTCAGCATGACCGCACTCTACCGGGAACGAACTGGATTTTCTATCGTCCCGCAATTGCGCCGGCCTTGCGCAGCACAATCCTGCGTCGTGCGCAGATCGGCCATCGACCCAAGCAGCCAGATACCGGCGGCCACCAACACCACGAAAAAGCCAAGCATCACGGCGTTCTCGACGGCGCGATTGCCTTCGTTCTCAGGCGGTTTGGGTCCGGTCATCGCCGTCAAACTAATCCGCAGGCGGGTAGAGGTGAACGTCACCACAGTAATCGACAATACGATATTGCTGCTCCGCATCTTCACGTCTTCGCGACAAATAATGCGGCCCGACCGGCGCCTTGCCATGGCCGCCCGGAATGTCGAGCACATAGTCCGGCTGGCACAAGCCTGACACACGTCCGCGCAACTGCCACATTAGCTTCTGCCCCTCCTCCAGGGTCGTCCGCAGATGCGCAGTGCCCGGCGCGAGATCGCCGTGGTGCAGGTAATAGGGCTTGATCCGGCATTCCACAAAGCTGCGCATCAACGCCTCCAGCGTCGCCGGATTGTCGTTGACCCCGCGCAACAGCACCGACTGGCTCACCATTGGAATCCCCGCGTCCGCCATCCGTGCGCACGCGGCGCGCGCCTCGGCCGTCAGTTCGCGCGGATGGTTCGCATGCAACGCCACCCATGTCGACGCGCCGCTTACTTTCATCGCTGCAACGGTTTCATCCGTCACCCTTGAAGGATCGGCGACCGGCACGCGGGTGTGAATGCGGATGATCTTCACATGATCGATTTCCGCGAGATCGCCCATGATCTCTTTCAGCCGGCGCGCGGACAGCATCAAGGGATCACCGCCGGTCAGGATCACTTCCCATATCTCCGTATGGCTGCGGATGTAATCCAGCGCTTCCGCGTAGGCTTCACTGGAAAGCGCGGTCTCCTTGCCCGGCCCCACCATCTCGCGGCGAAAACAGAAGCGGCAGTAAACCGCGCAAACATGGACCAACTTGAACAACACGCGATCCGGATAACGATGCACGATTCCGCTCACCGGCGAGTGGGCATGATCGCCGATGGGATCGGCGTTCTCGCCGGGTTGCGTTACCAGTTCTTCGGCGGACGGGATGTACTGCCGCGCAATCGGATCGTGAGGGTCAGATGCGTCAATGATTGCGGCGACATCCGGCGTCACGGCGACCGCATAGCGCGCCGCGACTTGTTCGAGCACGGCCAGGCTACTCGGCGGGACCAGCCCACGGCTGGCCAGTTCGGCCGGCGTCCGCATTGTTGTGACGACCCGCGGGTTCATTGCTCCTCCCCCGGCGGTGTCCACACCACCTGGTCAATGCGACTCGCGCCGCACGCCAGCATCACAAGGCGGTCGAACCCCAGCGCCACGCCGCAGGCGTCCGGCATCTGCGTCATTGCCGCCAGAAACTCCTCATCGAGCGGATAACGTTCGCCGTAGCGCCGTTCCTTCTCTGCCATCGCATGCGTGAAACGCAGCCGCTGTTCGTCCGCATCGATCAGTTCGCCGAAACCGTTGGCAAGCTCGACGCCGCAGGCATAGACCTCGAAACGTTCCGCGACCCGTGGGTCCGATGGTTTGGCGCGCGCCAGCGCGGACTCCGGCGCGGGGTACTCATAGAGGATCGTCAAACGGCCCTGCCCGAGGTTCGGTTCGACATGCTCGACCAGCACCTTGCTGAAAATATCGGACCACGTGTCGTCACCGGTGACACGAACACTGCTTGCTGCAGCCGCTGCGAGAGCTGCGCGGTCCGCCTGTCCGTCCGGAATGGTGGCCAGCAGATCGATCGCAGCGAAGCGGGTGAACGCATCGGCGACAGTCAGCAGATCAGGCTCCGCAAATGGATCGGCGACCTTCCCGCGAAATGCGAATGTGCCGATCCCCGTGGTCTGGGCAGCGTATGCAATAACCACCACAGTATCCGCCATGACCGCTTCATAGCCCTCATTGGCGCGGTACCATTCCAGCATTGTGAATTCCGGCAGGTGAAGCGGGCCGCGCTCGCGATCCCGGAACACACGCGCAAACTCTACAATCTGGGTCTCACCCGCGGCCAGCAGCTTTTTGCAGGCGAATTCCGGCGAGGTCCGTAGAAAGTATTTCAATTTGTCGCCGGAGGCCGAAGTCAGATCGGCCGATGGGGCGTGAAGATGCGTCTCATTGCCGGGCGATTTCTGAAGGATTCCGGTCTCAACCTCGACGAATCCCTCGTCCTCGAACCAGTCCCGCAAGGCTCGTGAAATTGCGCTCCGGGCCTGCAAAAACGGCTTGCGGTCGAGATGGCGGTCGGGCATCCACCAGGACGACTGTTTCTGCCCCGCGTTCACGACGGAAATGCCCGATTCGGCCGCAAAATGCTGGCTTTGGGGCGGCAAATCAGTATGTTGCAGCCCGAAACCGCGTTGCCGGACCCCAACGTGCCGAACCGGCGCCGCCACCGGCCATGAAAATTAGGAAACCTATCTGTGAAAGTCATCGCCAGTTCAATCCGCAAGGGCAACATCATTGAGCAGGACGGCAAGCTATATGTCGTTCTGACTGCGGAGAACATCCATCCCGGTAAGGGAACCCCGGTCAGCCAGATCGAAATGCGCCGGATCAGCGACGGCACCAAGGTGTCCGAGCGCTACAAGACCACTGATCAGGTCGAGCGCGCCTTCGTGGAAGATCGCGATTATAACTACCTTTACGAAGACGGCGACGGCTTCCATTTCATGAACAACGAAAACTATGATCAGTTGCTGGTCCCGAAGGACGTGGTCGGCTCGCAGGCCCCCTACCTTCAGGAAAACATGACAGTGAAACTGTCGATCTTTGAGGGCAATGCGGTTGCGATCGTGCTGCCCCAGCGCACCACGCTCGAAGTGGTCGATACCGAGCCGGTGACAAAGGGACAGACCGCCTCGTCGTCCTACAAGCCGGCTGTGCTGTCGAACGGTGTCCGCACCAACGTGCCGCCGCACATCGGCGTGGGCACGCGCATCGTCGTCATGACGGAAGACGGTTCCTACGTCGAGCGCGCCAAAGACTGAGCGCGGGCCTCGCGAGGATGCATTGACTCCGGCGCGGACAGTAAATGACGAGAGAACGGCATCGGCGAAATTCCGGTGCCGTATTTTCGTTCTTGCTACCCTGTCGCTCGGCGCGTGCACGTTGTCTGCGCGGGCTGACGAATTTCGGACGCCTGCGATTTCCGTCGTCAGGGCAGACTGGGCGGCGGCAGCCACCCAGCTGAAAACCGAGATCGATTCGCAGCCGCTCGCGGTGGATCAGTTCACCTTTTCCTCCGGGCGGCGGCCGCGTCAGATCAATCCGCATCGCATCGTGGCGATGGCGCAACTCAACGCTGTGACCTCGCCGATCTTTCCCGGGATCCAGCTCAGCCCGGTGCCGGTGCTGCTGCCGTTCGACAGCGCGCTCTATTTGTCCGACCGCCAGAGCGGCGCGATCAATCTGCTGATCCCCCGCTATCAGGCCGGCTTCCGCGCCGCCAGCATGTTCGAAGCCGGACCCTCTGGCTACGATGCGGTTTTCCTGCTCGATCGCGGCGCAGACGACGACGTGCCGGCGCGGATATACTCGAAGCCGGTCGAGGTCCAGATCACCGCGTCGCTGCTGCTGTACGACATCAACGATCCGCTCGCCGGAAAAGGCGAGCCGGTCAAAGGCCTGGCCACGCAATTCCCCAATCTGCGCCGCGTGATCCGCGAAGGCTACGTCCGATACGCCTTTACGCGTTTCGGCGTGCCTTACGTGGTCTCCATCCAGTGTCTCGACAGCGTCGCGCGCAGCAGGCGCCTGTCCTGCCGCGAGGCGTCTCCGGTCGCCGAGCGATTCCTCCGGGCGCTGCGGGTCGCAGGCGGCACGCCACGGGGTCCGCGCTACGATATCACCCCGGACGTCTCCGAGCGGCCCATCGAATACTCGCCGGATTTCACCTATCGGCCGCCCGGCGACATCATCGCCAACAGCGGCTATCGCGGACAAAGCGGCCACAGCGACACGACCGTCTACGCGCAGATCCGCTTTCCGATCGAAAAGGCTCCCGCCTTCGCCAATTCGCAATCCTTCATGAACTGGGGCGACTGCAATCTCACCGGACGCGTCTCCTTCCGTCCAGCGAAAGGCGATGAGTATCGCTGCAGGCGTAACGATAAGACGCTGGTGTTCGACGAGTCCGCCAGCGAGAACTACAGTTATCCTTGGCAGGACAATTTCTGCGAAACGCGCGACTTCGGTGTCGGCCAGTGCGCCAATGGCATGGGCCATCAGGGTCAGGACATCCGGCCCTCGTCGTGTTCCCTGCGCAACGACGGCGCCGACCGCTGCATTCCGGACATTTTTCCGACGGTCGCCGTGCGCGACGGCGTGGTGATCCGCGGGCCAACCCAGCAGGCTGTACATCTTCTGGTGAATACCCGCAATGAGCACATCCGTTTTCGTTACATGCACATGAACCCGGCGCGTCTCGACACCGACGGTATGGTTCACGGGCGTCGGGTATCTGAAGGCGAACGCATCGGCGTCGTATCCAATTACCAGGATCGCGTCGGCGGCACGACGGCTCACCTGCACTTCGACGTCCAGGTGTTCACGCGCGACGGCTGGCTCTGGGTCAATCCCTACGTCACGCTGATCTCGTCTTATGAACGTCTGATCGGCGGGCGGGGGCGCGAATACATACCGCCATCGCAAGAAGCGCCGACAATTGCGCACGCCATGCCAGCCGGGACCATCGCATCCGACACCGCCAAAGAAGGCGACGGCAAATAAACTCACGGTTCCGCGGCAGATTGGCCTTTGGCTGAACCGGCCACACCGCGCTACAGTGAGGGGATGACGCAAACAGATTCTTCAAACGCCAAATTTCTCACGCGACGAACGCTGCTGGGTTCCGCACTCGGTGCGAGCGCGCTGGCGATCAGCCCGCGTTGTGCCCTCGCCTCTCCGCCCGGCTTCGACCAATGGCGCGAAGGCTTTCGCGCCCGCGCGCTGGCGCGCGGTATTTCGGAAGGCACCTACATCCGCGTGCTGAGCCGCATCGAGCCGGACATGAGCGTGTTCGAGAAGATGCGCAAGCAACCCGAATTCAATGAGCAGCTCTGGCAATATATCAACCGCCGCGTCTCGGACTGGCGGCTG
This sequence comes from Bradyrhizobium sp. G127, assembly GCF_021502575.1. Taxonomy (NCBI): domain Bacteria; kingdom Pseudomonadati; phylum Pseudomonadota; class Alphaproteobacteria; order Hyphomicrobiales; family Nitrobacteraceae; genus Bradyrhizobium; species Bradyrhizobium sp. G127. The sequence continues at coordinate 25,951 of NZ_JAKFGN010000002.1, read as the reverse complement.
GCCGCAGGCAAAGCCGCGCTGCAGAAAAACAATGCGCTGTTCACCCGCATCGAAAAAGATTTCGGCGTCGAACGCGGGACGCTGCTTGCGCTGTGGGGCGTCGAGACAGCTTACGGCGATCCGCTGGTGCAGCAGAATCATATGCGGCCGGTGTTTCCTTCTCTGGTGGCACTGGCGTGGAACGAGCCGCGCCGCAAGGCCTATTGGGAAACCGAACTCATCAACGCGCTGCGCATCGTCGACAAGCGCTGGAGCACGCCCGAGGAAATGCGCGGCTCGTGGGCCGGCGCAATGGGACATACCCAGTGGATGCCGGAAGTCTGGCTCAACGTCGGCTTCGATTACGATGGCGACGGCCGCGTTTCGCCGTTTGGCAAGCCGGACGACGCGCTCGGCTCCAGCGCGCGCTATCTCGTCAACCGCGGCAAGTATCGCCGTGGCGAGCATTGGGGCTACGAGGTGCGCAGCGCGACCGGCGGCAGCGGCAACAAGAGCTACGCGCAATGGGCTGCGGCTGGCGTCACCCGCGCCGATGGCCAGCCGTTTCCGCGTCCGAATGACATGGCGCAGCTCTGGACGCCGGTACAAGGCGGGCCGTCGTTTCTTCTCGGACCGAATTTCTACGCCGTCAAAAGCTACAATCCGTCAATGAACTATGCGCTCGCCATCGTGCATCTCGGCGACCGCATTCAGGGTGCGGGCCCATTCGTGCAGCCCTTCCCCGGATCGGAGCGTGCGCTGACCCTTGCCGAGGTGCAGGAGGTGCAGACCCGCCTGACCAAAGCCGGCTTCGACACCGGCGGCACCGATGGCCGCGTGGGCAACGACACCATGAAGGCGGTCCGGGATTTCCAGACCAAGGCCGGACTGCTCCCCGCCGACGGCTATGCCGGACTGAAGGTGCTGGCGCGGCTGCGGCAGGGATCGTGATTATCTAGAGCGTGATGACGCCAAATTCATTCACGATGCCGTCATCCTGAGGTGCCGAAGCGAAGCGGAGGCCTCGAAGGGCGACGGCATTCGCAGTCCCGTCATCCTTCGAGGCTCGCAAGTGCTCGCATCTCAGGATGACGATCTCCTTTTGCGTACTTATTTAAGTTAATTGCACTCTATCGAATAACACTCGGCCCCAAATCCGGCACCGCGACATCCGTGACCCGCATCTGCACGCGCTCGGAGCCTTGCCAGCGATCGACCGTGAGCGATCCTGCGACATGCAGTAGCTGACCGCGGTTTTCGACCAGCGCGTTGCCGAGCTTCTGGCCGATGGAGCGGAACGCGATGCCGTTCACGAATGATCCATCGCCCGACTTGAAACGCAGGCGCAAATGGGCCTGTCCGACCTCATCGGCGTAAACAAGCTGATGTGACGGCAGCGCGATCAGCGGTTCGGGATTGCCTGCGCCGAACGGCCCTGCGCGGTTGAGCGTGTTGACGAAATCCGTCGTCACCGCGCGCGCGGTCACCGCACCATCGATGAACAGCTCATTGGCATGCCGCGCTTCCGCAACGGTGGGCGCCAAAGCCGTCTCCACAAAAGCGCGGAATTCCGCAAGGCGCTCCTTCTTCAAGGTGACGCCTGCCGCCATCGCGTGGCCACCGCCTTTCAGCAATATCCCCTCGTTCACCGCCTCGCGCACCACCTTGCCGAGATCGACGCCCGGAATCGAACGACCCGATCCGGTGCCGATGCCGCCGGGTTCGAGCGCAATGGCAAAGGCAGGCCGCGAGAACTTTTCCTTGAGGCGTGACGCCACCAGACCGACGACGCCCGGATGCCAGCCCTCCGACGCGGTCACGATCACCGCACCCTTGTCGTCCAACCCGAGCGAGGCCAGCGCCTCGGCTTCCGCCTGCGCTTCCGCCATCTGCTCGATGACGCGGCGCTCAGTATTGAGGCGATCGAGTTCAGCGGCGATGCGCGCCGCCTCCGAAATGTCGCCTTCGAGCAACAGCCGCACGCCGAGATCAGCCCGCCCGATGCGGCCGCCCGCATTGATGCGCGGCCCGAGCATGAAGCCGAGATGCCATGCCTCCGGCGGTCCGCTAAGCCGCGCCACATCCATCAACGCGGTATGACCGACATGATCGCGGCGGCGCAACGCGATCAGCCCTTTGGCGACGAACGCGCGGTTGAGCCCGGTCAGCGCGGCAACGTCGGCGACGGTGCCGAGTGCCACATGGTGAAGCGCGTCCAGCAGGTTGGGTTCGGGCCGCTCAGCCGACCAGAAATTGCGGGCGCGCAGTTCCCGGTTCACCGCCACCAGCGTGACGAACACGAGGCCCACGGCGGCAAGATGCCCAAGGCCTGACAGATCGTCGGGACGGTTCGGATTGACCAGCGCGTCGACCACGGGCAGTTCGTCGCCGCATTGATGATGGTCAATCACGACCACATCCATGCCGAGTTTCTTGGCCTCCGCCAGCGGCTCGATACTGGTGGTGCCGCAATCGACCGTGACCAGCAGCGTCGCACCCTTGGCAGCCAAGCCGCGCACCGCTTCGACGTTGGGGCCATAGCCCTCGAAGATGCGGTCGGGAATATGGATGAATGGATCAAGGCCGCAATGGCGCAAATGCCAGGTCAGCAGCGCCGCCGAGGTCGCGCCATCCACATCGTAGTCGCCAAAGATCGCGATCTTCTCGCCGCGCACGGCTGCGTCCGCGATACGTTTCGCAGCCGCTTCCATCTCAGTGACAGTCAGCGGATCAGGCAGCAGCTTGCGGATGGTCGGATCAAGAAAATCATCGACGGCATCGATGTCGATGCCGCGCCCCGCGATGATCCGCGCGAGCATTTCCGGCACCTGATAGCGCTGTGCGATGGCGAGCGCCCGCGCCGCACCGCGCGGGTCGAGGCGGTCGCGCCAGACCCGGCCTGTCGCGGACCGCGTCACGCCGAGAAAGGCGGGCGGCGCCTCAACAGGCAATGCGGATGCAGGGAACGTCATGATGCCTTCCGCAGGTAAGCACGAAGCGCAAATGGTCAATGATTCGCGGATGTCATCCTTCGAGGCTCGCAAGCGCTCGCACCTCAGGATGACGACCAATTTCCCTCACCCTGAGGTGCCGAAGCCAAGCGGAGGCCTCGAAGGGCGACGGCCCTATGTTACGGTACTCGTTTAGCAACCCAGCTTATCAGCCAGATCGTTGAAATCCTTCACGACAAAATCCCAGTTACCTTCCGCTCTAAAATCGCGGTTCTGCAACGGACCATACTCCGTCGGGCGCGGCACAAAGGTGGTCTTTAATCCGAAGTTCTGGGCGGCGGCGAGATCGCTGTTGTGCGCGGCGACCAGCATCACCTCGCCCGGAGTCAGACCGAGAATTTTCGCCGCTCCGAGATAGGCTTCCCGGTCCGGTTTGTAGTGCTCGAATATCTCGGCGCTCAGCACGATATCCCACGGCAGGCCAGCGAACTTCGCCATGTTGGTGAGCAGCGCGACATTGCCGTTGGAGAGCGGCCCGATGATGAACTTCGTCTTCAACCGCGTCAGACCGGCAACGCTATCCGGCCACGGATGCAGGCTATGCCAGCCGCGCGTGAGATAATCGAAATCTGCTGATGTCAGTCCGGTGATGCCGAGCCTGGCCGCGAGCGGCTCGATCGATTGCCGCTGCAAATCATCGAGGATGACGAACCCACGCTCGGGATGTTTGCGCACCTCGTCCATCGACGGCATGTACGCGCCGCGCCAGGCATCGACCAGTCCGACCCAGTCACCATTGATGCCCTTCTCCTTGCCCAACGCGGTAAAATTGTCGATCAGGCTGGTGCGCCAGTCGACCACGGTGCCGAACACGTCGAACAGCAGCGCCTTGATCTCGGACATCGGTTACTCTCAGAAAATCTTGCGGTACTGCATGAAGCCGGAACGGTCGGCAACTTCATCGTAGAGAATCTGCGCGCGCGCATTCTCGAATTGCGTCAGCCAGTGCACCCTGCTCGCCCCGGCGGCCTTGGCCTTCTCATAGACAGCTTCGATCAGCTTGCGGCCGACACCGTGTCCCCGCGCATTCTCGTTCACGAACAGGTCTTGCAGGTAGCAATAGTCGCCGATCGTCCAGCAGGAGCGATGATAGAGGAAATGCACGATGCCGGTCAGATCGCCATCCACATAGGCGCCGAGCACGTACATCGGCTCCGCATCATCGTGAAACCGCTGCCACGTTATATCGGTGGTCGCGGTTGGAACGCTCGCCTTGTAGAACCTGAGATAGCCGGCCCACAGCGGTTCCCATGCCGCGCGCTCATCCTCGCGAACTGGCCGGATGACAACGCGATCGGTCATGGTGACGCCCTGCTCAATCGAGGTGGAACTTCTCGAACTGGCGATGCTCGCCCTTGATGATGCGGACCGTACCGGTGACAGAGCGCATGACGACGGTCTCGGTCTCGATGACGTTCTTGCGGAATTTGACTCCGGACAGCAGCGAGCCATCGGTGACGCCGGTCGCCGCGAACAAACAATCCCCGCGCGCCATGTCCTCGATGCCATAAACCATCGAGTAATCCTTGACACCCATCTTCGCCGCGCGCTCACGCTTCTCGTCGGTATCGAGAATAAGACGGCACTGCATCTGGCCGCCGATGCAGCGCAACGCCGCCGCAGCCAGCACGCCTTCCGGCGCGCCACCGATTCCCATGTAAATATCGACGCCGGTATTTTCCGGGTCGGCGGTGTGGATCACGCCCGCGACGTCGCCATCGGTGATGAGGCGCACGGCCGCGCCGGTCGAACGGATGGCGTTGATGATGTCGGCATGGCGCGGACGATCCAGCACCAGCGCAGTAATCGCGGAAGGATGTACGTCCTTAGCGCGGGCAAGCCGCTTGATATTTTCCGCCGGCGGGGCGTCGAGATCGACCACGTGCTTCGGATAACCGGGGCCGACCGCAATCTTCTGCATATAGACGTCCGGGGCATTCAGCAGCGTTCCGCCTTCCGCCATCGCCATGGTCGCGATCGCGCCCGGCATGTTCTTGGCGCAGAGCGTCGTGCCCTCCAGCGGATCGACCGCGATATCAACGTCCGGGCCGCCCACAGCGCCGACCTTCTCGCCGATGAACAACATCGGCGCTTCATCGCGCTCGCCCTCGCCGATCACGACCGTGCCCTGAATTGGAATTTTGTTCAGTTCGCGCCGCATGGCGTCCACGGCAGCCTGGTCGGCGGCCTTTTCGTTCCCGTGACCGCGCAGACGCGCGGCGGAAACGGCGGCACGCTCGGTCACGCGAACGATTTCAAGGGTGAGGATGCGTTCCAGCAACAGCTGCGGCGGAACGGAAATCGTAACGGACATCGGCTAACTCCCAAAACAACGTGCGTATCAATAGACCCGGTCGCCCGGATCCTGTCAGTTCTTTTCGATGCGGATAACCTGCGGACGGCCGGTTATCACCCGATCTTGCTGTACCGCCTGCAAGGCGCGGCGCACAGCGTCTTCGGTGGTGGCGTAAGTAATCAGGATGACCGGCACAGGAGCGGGTTTGCCGCGCTTGTCCAGCACATCCACAGCGCCGTCAGGATGACGCTGGACGATCGATTCAATGGAGATTTTCTGCTCCGCGAGCCGCGTCGCGATGGTCGCGGCTGTTCCTGCAAGGTCGCGGGCCATCAGGCGAATGTAATAGCCGCCCTCGTGGCGCTTCATCGGCGCCTTGGCGGTGGTCTTGAGTTTCGCAACCGGCCGACCGAACGGCAGCGCACGGATGCCACGCGCCACGTCCGCAATGTCGGCCAGCACGGCCGACGCGGTCGCTGCGCCGCCAGCGCCAGGGCCGACCAAGGTGATCGGGGGAATGCCTTCACCGTCGATGGTCACCGCATTGGTCACATCCATTACCTGCGCAATGGAGGACGACTTCGGCACCATGGTCGGATGCACGCGCTGCTCGATGCCGGAGTCGGTGCGCACCGCAACGCCAAGCAATTTCACGCGATAGCCGAGTTCTTCAGCCGCACGCAGGTCCTCGGGCGCGATCGAAGAGATGCCTTCAACGTAAACCGCGCTCTGGTTGACCTTGGTGCCAAACGCAAGGCTGGCGAGAATTGCGAGCTTTTGTGCAGTATCGTGCCCGTCCACGTCGAACGACGGATTGGCCTCGGCGTAGCCGAGCCGCTGCGCATCCTTGAGACATTCGGCAAAGGACAATCCCTCGCGCTCCATCCTTGTCAGGATGTAGTTGCAGGTGCCATTGAGAATGCCATAGACCCGGTTGATGCCTGTCCCGGTAAGCCCTTCGCGTAACGTCTTGATGACGGGAATGGCAGCACCGACCGCCGCTTCATAATTCAGCGCGCCGCCGTGCTTTTCGGCCAGCATCGCAAGCCGCGTGCCGTGCCTGGCGATCAGCGCTTTGTTCGCGGTGACCACCGACTTGCCGTTCCGGAGCGCGGCTTCGATGGCCGACAAGGCAGGCTCGCCGGAGCCGCCCATCAGTTCGACAAAGCAATCGATCTTCGGATCGTTGGCCAGCGCGAGAGGGTTGCGGGCCCATTCGATGCCCCGCAGGTCGAGGCCTCGTTTCTTGACTTTCGAGCGAGCGGAGACCGCCACCACACGGACCCCACGGCCGCAGCGCGCCGAAAGAGCCCTGCCCTGACTTTCGATCAAGCGGACCACCTCGGCACCCACGGTACCGAGGCCCGCAATACCCACCTTGAGGGGTGCGACCATGCTGCTGAAAACCTGCCGGAAAGCCTATCGCCGGTTGGCGAGAGGAACCACGTTGTGCAACGATTCAACGCCACTTTCAAGGAAGCGGCGGATGTTGCGGGCGGCCTGGCGAATTCGCTGCTCGTTTTCCACCATAGCGATGCGGACATAGCCTTCGCCATGCTCACCGAAGGCGACGCCGGGCGACACGACCACGCCGGATTTTTCAACCATCAGCGTGGCGAACGCCATGCTGCCGACGTCGCGGAACTTCTCGGGCAACGGCGCCCAGGCGAACATCGAAGCCGCCGGCGGCGGAATATCCCATCCGGCGCGGCCGAAGGACTCCACCAGCGCATCGCGGCGCTTGCGATAGGTATCGCGCACCTCCTTGATGCAATCCTGCGGACCGTTCAGTGCAGCGGTCGCGGCGACCTGCACCGGCGTGAACGCGCCATAGTCAAGATAGGACTTCACCCGCGTCAGCGCCGCGATGATGCGCTCATTGCCCACGGCAAAGCCCATGCGCCAGCCGGCCATGGAAAATGTCTTCGACATCGAGGTGAACTCCACCGTGACGTCGATCGCACCCGGCACTTGCAGCACCGACGGCGGCGGCACGCCGTCGAAATAGAGTTCTGCATAGGCCAGATCTGACAAGATGAAGATCTCATGCTTCTTCGCAAACGCAACAAGATCTTTGTAAAAATCGAGCGACGCGACATAGGCCGTCGGGTTCGACGGATAACACGCGATCATCGCGATCGGCTTGGGGATCGAGTGAATGATCGCCTTCTCGAGCGCGCTGAAAAGCTCAGGGGTCGGCTCGGCCGGAACCGAGCGGACCACGCCCCCCGCCATCAGGAAGCCGAAAGCGTGGATCGGATAGCTCGGGTTGGGCACCAGCACCACGTCGCCGGGGGCCGTGATCGCCTGCGCGACGTTGGCAAAACCTTCCTTGGAGCCAAGTGTGGCGACGATCTGGGTTTCCGGATTGAGCTTCACGCCGAAGCGGCGCTCATAATAGGCAGCCTGTGCCCGCCGCAACCCCACGATACCTTTGGACGCCGAATAGCGGTCGGTCCGCGGCTTGCCGAGGGTTTCCTTGAGTTTCTCAATGACATGCGGCGGGGTCGGCAAGTCCGGATTGCCCATGCCCAGATCGATGATGTCGGCCCCGGCGTTCCGCGCGGCCGCCTTGGCTCGATTGACTTGCTCGAACACGTAAGGCGGCAGACGGCGGATACGGTAAAACTCTTCCATGGGTCGGGCTCCGGGAGCCGGTAAACCGGCGATAACAGCAGGATCAGTAACGTGTTTTGCACCGAAGTGGAATTCGGTACGGTGACGGGAAGGCACGGAATTTCAGTATATTCAGCGGATTTGAGCGCAAAGCATGACGCCGGCGCGCGAATTCGCATTTTTCCGATTGAATCGTGGTCTTTTTAGCACCAACCGACAGTTGCGGCGAAGGCAAATTCTCAGTTGCTGCGGCGCTGGGCAGCCTGAGCCCCGGAGGCCTGCCGGTCGCGGGCAGCGAGCAAATCCTTCTCCAGCTTGGTCTGCTGCGCCTGATCAAGCACTGTTTCCTGGCGGGGTACCGGCAGGTCATGCACCGGCAGATACTCCCCAGGGGCGGCGGGTCGGGCGGGCGTGTTGGCCGGCAGGCCTACAAGCGGCAGATCAGCCACCGGGATCGAGCAACCTGCGAGCGCGAGGCCGAGCAGCATCGCGCCGGCCAAGGCCGACAAGCGCCCTCTCCCACATATGCGGCTCTGCGAAGAAATAATCATGTCCCCTTGGTTTCAATCGGCACGATTCCTGCTCGTTGAAAAGCGCGCAGGGAAGCCGAACTCAACATCGCCGGACGCATTAAACGACTGACGATGGTCGTCACAAAACAGAGACAATGTTCTTGAGGCCCGAATATGACCGAACCCTTAATTATGCCGCATCGCAACACATGCAAATCAGCGCACGCATCTGAACTATGCCATGATGATACTTAGAATTTACGCGCTGATGGTCAGCTAAGAAGAGAGTTCAGAACGAAGCGATGAGTGACACCTTGCTAGACACCAAGGCTGCAGAATCCGGGAATGCGAAAGGCTTCGATCCGGAAGCATTCTCCGCGAACCTCGCTCGCGCGATCGAATCCAGTGGCCGCGCACTTTCCGCTTATCTGAAGCCGCGGGAGAACGGCGAGGTCACGGATCAACCCCCTGCCCAACTCACGGAGGTTGTGAAGACACTGACGTCGGTCGCCGACTATTGGCTGTCGGACGAACAGCGCGCCGCCGAGGTGCAAACCAAAATCGGAAAATCGTATCTGGAGTTGCTGAGCAGCGCGACGCGCCGCCTGTCGGGCGAAGCCGCGGCACCGGCGGCGGAGCCGTCGCCGCGCGATAAACGCTTCCAAGACCCGGAGTGGAAGACCAATCAGTTCTTCGAGTTCGTGATGCAGGCCTACCTGCTGACGACGCAGTGGGCGAATGATCTCGTCAAGAACGCAAACGGCCTCGACCCGCACACCCGTAAGAAGGCCGAGTTCTACATCCAGCAGGTCACGAACGCGATTTCGCCATCCAATTTCATCCTGACCAATCCGGAAGTGCTGCGGCAGACGCTTGCGAGCAACGGGGACAACCTTGTACGTGGCATGAAGATGCTGGCGGAAGATATCGAGGCCGGACACGGCACGCTTAAAATCCGTCAGTCTGCCGCTGATCTCGAAATCGGCCGCGACCTCGCGCTGACGCCTGGCAAGGTGATCTATCAGAACGAGATCATGCAGCTCATCCAGTACACGCCGACGACGGAGAGCGTTCTTCGCACGCCGCTGCTGATCGTGCCGCCGTGGATCAACAAGTTCTACATCCTCGATCTCAACCGCCAGAAATCCTTCGTCCAGTGGTGCGTCAATCAGGGCCTCACGGTGTTCCTGATTTCGTGGGTCAATCCCGACAAAAAACTTGGCGGCAAGACCTTCGAGGACTACATGCGCGAAGGCCCACTGACGGCGATGGACGTCATCGAAAAAGCCACCGGCGAAATGCGCGTTCATACCATGGGTTACTGCGTCGGCGGAACGTTGCTGGCGACGACGCTGGCGTGGCTCGCCGAGAAGCGGCGCGTTCGCGTCACATCCGCGACCTTCCTCGCGGCGCAGGTGGACTTCACCCACGCCGGCGACCTTCTAGTGTTCGTCGATGAAAACCAGGTTTCCAGCCTCGAACGCGAAATGAAACAGGCTGGCGTGCTGGAAGGCAGCAAGATGGCGATGGCCTTCAACATGCTGCGCTCTAACGATCTGATCTGGTCCTACGTGGTCAGCAACTATCTGAAGGGCAAAGAGCCTGCGGCGTTCGACCTGCTGCACTGGAATTCGGACGCAACCCGGATGCCGGCCGCGAACCATTCCTTCTATCTGCGCAACTGCTATCTCGAAAACCGGCTGTCCACCGGCACCATGGCCATCGACAACACCCAACTCGACCTCTCCAAGGTGAAGGTGCCGATCTATAATCTTGCCACGCGGGAAGATCACATCGCCCCGGCGGAATCCGTGCTGTACGGCTCGCAATTCTTTGGCGGTCCGGTGAAATACGTTGTCGCGGGATCGGGCCACATCGCCGGCGTCGTCAATCCTCCGGAATCCGGAAAATACCAGTACTGGACCAATGATCGTATCCAGAACACCACCCTCACGGACTGGTTCAAGGATGCGGAGGAACACAAGGGATCGTGGTGGCCGGACTGGCGCGCGTGGCTGGAGACCATCGATGCCGAGCAGGTTCCGGCGCGCATTCCGGGTACCGGGCAACTGGAAGCCCTAGAGGATGCCCCCGGCAGCTACGTCCGCGTGCGCGCCTAGGCAGGAAAACCCTTCCCCCGATATTGGCCGAACTTGACCAACCGTCTATGAATGTCGTGGACGATGAAGCGTCGGATTCGATCCTTGGGACGGATCGACACCGCGGGGTGACCATTGCGGTGCGGCGCGCTTCAGGCGGCCTTGCGGAATTGGAAGGGAAACCTCGATGACACGTGAACTGTTCTGGCTGACGCTGACCGTTATTTTAACCGGCCTGCTCTGGATTCCCTACACGATCAACCGGTGCCAGATTCGCGGCCTTGGCGGCGCGATGGCGAACCCGTCACGTAACGACAAGCCGCAATCCGAATGGGCGAACCGCATGATGTTCGCCCATGACAACGCGGTCGAAAATCTGGTCATATTTGCGCCGCTGGTTCTGATCCTCAATGCGATCGATTATTCGACGAAATGGACCGTGCTGGCCTGCGCGGTTTATTTCTGGTGCCGACTTGGTCATCTGATCGTCTACACGTTCGGCGTTCCGGTTCTGCGGACCGTTCTTTTCACTGTCGGCTTCGTCGCGCAGGCAGTTCTCGCACTGGCGATTTTCAAGGTTTTCTGATCGCTTACGTCATCGGATAAACGAAAAGGGACGGCCTGCGCCGTCCCTTTTTATTGTCTGTCCGCTTTCGGCGTTTCTACGGAAACATCGGCGGCTGATCGATGCCGATCGTTTCTGGAAAGCCAAGCACCAGGTTCATGTTCTGCACGGCCTGGCCCGACGCGCCCTTGGTCAGGTTATCGAGCGTCGAGATGATGATGGCGCGGCCCGCGATGCGGTCGGCAACAACACCGATGAACGTCATGTTCGAGCCGCGCACATGCCGCGACTGCGGCGCCTTGCCGAACGGCAGGACGTGAACAAACGGCTCCTTCTCGTACTGCTTGACCAGAACCTCGTGCAGATCTTGCGCGATCTTGCCCCGCCGTCCCCGCACATAAATGGTCGAGAAGATACCGCGGTTCATCGGCACCAGATGCGGCGTGAACGAGACGACGACGTCCTTACCGGCGGCCTTGGTGAATTCCTGATCGAGTTCGGCCATGTGCCGGTGCTGGCCTACACCGTAGGCATGAAAGCCTTCGGAGACTTCCGAGAACAGCATTTCTTCCTTCGCCGAGCGCCCGGCTCCGGTCATGCCGGATTTGGCGTCGATGACGATTTCATCCGCCTCGATGGCCTTGGCCTTCAGCAACGGGATCAGGGGAAGTTGCGCGCAGGTTGTGTAGCAGCCCGGATTGGCGACCAGCCGCGCTTTCTTGATGTCGCGCCGGTAGACTTCCGCAAGCCCGTAGACGGCTTCCTTCTGCAATTCGAGCGCGTGATGTTCGTGCCCGTACCACTTGGCATAGGCTGCGGGATCTTCCAGCCGGAAATCCGCCGACAGATCGACGACCTTGATGTCGGGCGCCTTGGCGAGAAGGTCTTTCAACACCTTCTGGGTTGTGGCGTGCGGAAGCGCACAGAACACGAGATCCAAACCCGCATTTACCCAATCGACCTCGTCGATCGTCACCAGACGCGGCAAATCATAGGGCGTAAATTGCGGGAAGACATCCCCCATCATCTGCCCTGCGCGCCTGTCAGCCGTCAGCAACACGATCTCGACACGGGGATGACGCAACAACAGCCGGACAAGTTCGGCCCCGGTGTAACCGGAGGCGCCGAGGATGCCGATTTTCTTCTTCTCAGCCATGATCAAACCTTTACCCGTGCGAGTTCAAAAACAACGCTACCGGAGCAGGTCTTGCGGCAAGTTTTGGAGAGAAACAAGGTGCCGCGGACCCTATCCGGCGGCATTGACGACGATCAAACGCGTTCAGCCGCCCATACCGCGAAAGCGCGGCGGCGGCTAGAAAACAGGATGGTGAATGCGCCAGTCATGGGCGCGGATATAGGTCCGCGCCCATGACCCGTCAAGTCACATCCGATCATGTCACTGTCGATGAGATCCTAGATGACCGGTTTCCAGGGCGCCGGAATCCAGCGATAGCCGGAGCCATCCTTTTCGAGGTGAGCGAGACCGGGGAACGGATAGTGGAAGCCCTGCACGCTCAGTTTCTCGGCAGCGATCATGTCATAGACCTTACGCCGCGTGATCTCGGCCTGCGCCGGATCCTGATCGAACATCAGGTGCCAACCGGGATTGCGGGCAAACAGATCGGGATCGTTGGTCACGTCGGACTGGATGAAGACCTTGTCCGCGCCGGATGACAGCACATAAGACGTGTGCCCCGGGGTATGCCCGATGGATTCCACGGCCAGCATTCCCGGCGCGACCTCCTTGCCCCATTCATAGGGCGTGACCTTCTTGTTCAGTCCCGTTTCGAATACCCGGCGGTTGTTCTTGAACAGACCGACCATGCGGTCGCCCGATGCGCGGCTCATCTCGCCGTCATCCATCCAGTATTTCCACTCGACCGCGGGCACCAGAACTTCGGCATTAGGAAACGCAAGCTGGTTGTCGGCGGTCAATAGGCCGTTCACGTGATCGCCGTGAAAATGGGAGATCACCACCACGTCGATGGCCTTGGGATCGATCCCGGCGGCCGTCATGTTGGAGGCGAACTGGCCGACAGCGCCCTTGCTCGACGCAAAGGCTGCCGGACCGTTGCCGGTATCAACCACCACCAGCTTGCCGCCCGTGTTGATCACCAGCGGTCCGAAGTTGATGGTCATCTTGTCGCGCGGACGGAAAGCCTTCTCGAGCGCGGCATTGACCTCGTCCTTCTTGGCATTGAGAACGAAACTATCGCCCAGCGGGAAAGTCGTCGCACCATCCGAAATCACCGTCACTTCGGCATCGCCGACCTTATAGCGATAGAAGCTGGCGTTCTGCTTGCCGGCAATAGGAGCCGCGGCTTTCGCGGGAAGCCCCGGCATCAACGGAGCGGCCGCGAGAGCAGCAGCGCCAGCCAGCGCGTGACGTCGTGTCAGTGCCATGAAAATTCTCCCGGTACATGAGGTCTGTTGAACCTAGACCCAGATTGTTGCCGCTATTTGTTGGTGCTTTGTTGCAAGTCATTCTCAGCGTAGCGCGCATGAACAGCGCGCCACTTTAACACCGTGACGCGCTGCCTATTCCCGATCACGATGAGTTTGAAAGCCTGCCGTTACATCAGCAATTTGACGCCAAGGATTCCGGGCGCCATCAGGATACCGGCCCACAGGAACGCCGACGTAAAGTTCGCGAACTGAAAATGCCAGTACGGCATTTCGACAACGCCCGCGACAAGCGGCACGGTCGCGCGCAGCGGTCCTGAAAAGCGGCCGATGAAAATGCCGAGAACTCCCCATTTTTTCATGAACCGTTCCGCCCGCGGCAGCATGTCGGGAAAGCTCGACATCGGCCACATGTGGGCGATCCGATCGTGGAATCTGACGCCGATCCAGTACGACAGCCAGTCACCGCAGGCTGCTCCGAGCCCGCCCGCAATCCAGATCGGCCAGAAATTGATGCCGCTGACACCAATCAGCGCGCCAATCGAAACCAGCGCTCCCCAAGCTGGAATAATCAGCGACAGAAAAGCCAGCGATTCCGCGAAAGCCAGGGCAAAGACGACCGGCATCGCCCACATCTGATGATCGCGGACGAATTCCGCGATCCCGCGGGTCATATCTTCAAAAGTCATAGATATCCCAATCCCGGCTTATTTTATTGAGTCGCGCCGGCCCCCCGTTCCCGATACCACGGCCCATCGCCCTCGTGTCCGGGAACCTCCTGCGTCACATTTACCGCCCCAACCGTGGCATAGTAACAGCCAGCGATTCGTCCACCGATCACGATCGATCAAGATTTAAGACCTATGCGGAAGCCATTGAAAAATAAAGACAAAATATCCGACACCTCGCAGGGTGGCCGGGACCTTTTCGCCTCGTCGGACCGAAAGCCACGCGCAGCCGCGAAATCCGCGGCCCGTCCCTCGGGCGCGGAAGCGGGCTACACCGCGCGGGACATCGAGGTGCTGGAAGGGCTGGAGCCCGTGCGCCGACGCCCCGGCATGTATATCGGCGGCACCGACGAGAAGGCGCTGCATCACCTGTTCGCGGAAGTCATCGACAACTCGATGGATGAAGCACTTGCCGGACACGCCACTTTCATCGAGGTGCATCTCGGCGCAGATGGTTATCTGACCGTCGTCGATAACGGCCGCGGCATTCCGGTCGATCCGCATCCGAAATTTCCGAAGAAATCCGCCCTCGAAATCATCATGTGCACGCTGCACGCGGGCGGAAAATTCGACTCCAAGGTCTATGAGACCTCCGGCGGACTGCATGGCGTTGGCGTGTCGGTGGTGAACGCCCTCTCCTCGCTGCTGGTGGTCGAGGTCGCGCGCAATCAGCAGCTCTACAGAATGACGTTCGAGCGCGGCAAGCCGAAGGGCAAGCTCGAAGAACTCGGCAAGATCAACAATCGCCGCGGCACCAGTATCCGGTTCAAACCCGACAGCGAGATTTTCGGCGCCAAGGCGCAGTTCAAGCCGCAGCGTCTGTTCAAAATGGCGCGCTCGAAAGCCTATCTGTTCGGCGGCGTTGAAATCCGCTGGCGCTGCGATCCGGAACTACTCAAGGGCGTCGAAGACGTTCCACCCGATGCCACGTTCCATTTCCCCGGCGGTCTGAAGGACTACCTTGCGGCGGCTATTCATGCTGACACGCTGGTGCATCCGGATATCTTCTCCGGCAAGTCCGGCCGCAACGGCGCGCACGGCGCGTGCGAATGGGCAGTGGCGTGGACCGCCGATGCCGACGGGTTTCTTTCGTCCTACACCAATACGGTGCCGACGCCGGATGGCGGCACGCACGAAGCGGGCTTCCGAAGCGCGTTGCTGCGCGGTCTAAAGGACTATGAGGAGCGCATCGGCCAGGGCAAGAAAGCCACATCGATCACGTCCGAAGACGTCATGGTCGGCGCCGCCGCGATGCTTTCGGTATTCGTGCGCGAACCGGAGTTCCAGGGCCAGACGAAGGACCGGCTGGCGACCGCAGAGGCCCAGAGGATTGTCGAACAGGCCATCAAGGACCCGTTCGATCACTGGCTGACCGGCAATCCGGTTCAGGCGAACAAGCTGCTGGAATTCGTCGTCGAACGCGCCGATGAACGGCTGCGCCGCCGCGCCGAAAAAGAAACCTCCCGCAAGACCGCCGTGAAGAAGCTGAGGCTGCCCGGCAAACTCGCAGATTGCACCAACAGCGCGACCGAAGGCTCCGAGCTCTTCATTGTCGAAGGCGATTCCGCAGGCGGCAGCGCCAAACAAGCTCGGGACCGCAAGACACAGGCGATCCTTCCCCTGCGCGGAAAGATTCTCAACGTCGCATCGGCCACCAAGGAAAAGCTGACCGCCAACGCACAGCTCTCCGATCTCATTCAGGCCATCGGTGCCGGCACCGGCGCGCAATACCGGGAAGAAGATTTGCGCTACTCGCGCATCATCATCATGACCGACGCGGACGTGGACGGCGCGCATATTGCCTCGCTGCTCATCACGTTCTTTTACCGGCAAATGCCGCGCCTGATCGACGAGGGTCACCTCTATCTCGCGGTGCCGCCGCTGTATCGTCTCACCCACGGCGCAAAGACGTTCTACGCCCGCGACGAGAAGCACCGCGACGAACTGCTCAAGAAGGAATTCCACGCCAACGCCAAGGTCGAGATCGGCCGCTTCAAAGGCCTCGGCGAGATGATGCCGGCGCAGTTGAAGGAAACCACGATGGATCCCACCAAGCGCACCATGCTGCGCGTGGTGCTGCTGGCGGACGACCGCGAGGGCACGGCTGACTCCGTCGAGCGTTTGATGGGCACCAAGGCCGAAGCCCGTTTTGCCTTCATCTCCGACAAGGCGGAATTCGCCAACGAGGACCTACTGGACGTGTGAGCTTACGTTCCAGCCTGATCAAGACACGTGATCAGCGGTCGGACCCGGTACCGCGGTATCCTTATCGCCGGAAGTTCTTGATCTCCGACAGGCTGCCGTCCTGATAGGTCAGTTCGACTGAAACGGATCGCGTCGTCGCCGGGATTTTCATGTAGGACGCCGCGTTTTCCGGGATCGCCGACGGGTCTTTCGGATTGCATGGCGGAATCTTGACCACCTGGTTCGGTACCGTGGTGTCGATGCCGACGCGCATTTCCCGGATCGCACAGCGGTAGGACAATATCTGCGAGTAATAGACCAGCGGCCCGCTGTAGCCGCCGAACGCCAGCCAGCTATTCGAGGTCATGTCCAGCAGCTTGCGATGGCTGGCGATCAGCGCCGCCTCGGGATCGAACTTGATCGGAAATGGCCCCTGCATCTGGCCGGTCGGATCAACGTAACGGACCTGAATAGTCGCGGCCGGCGCATCGTTCGGCAATTCGATTGACGGATTCGGCATCCGCCGCCTGGTGCGCGGATCGAGCGCATCGGTGAAGCCGGTTTCCTTGAACTCGCCGCTCTCACCGAGCCGCCAGGAAATCGCCAGCGCTGGATCGGCGATCGAGAACGCAATCGACCATCCGCCGTTATGGCGCATGAAGCTCGCAATGGGCGCGTTGCCGGAATCGTTGATGATCGGCGGTGGCGGCGCGATTGTCAGCGCCACGACCTGGGGTTCGACCGCGATGGCGCGCTCGCCGTCCTTAGCAGGCTTCAAGACTAGGTCGCCCACGATCTGATCGTAGTAGGCCGGCGTCTGCATCCGGCTGGCCGCAGATGTCATCTGGCGCACATCCGACTGGGTGCGCTTGGCAATCTGCACTAGATTGAGGCCGGGCTGGGCCAGTTCGCGCACGAAGCTGCGGGTGAACACCGAATTGGGATTGGGGTCATTATCGTTGAGGCGATCCAGCGCCGTCTGCTTGGCGCCAGCGGAAAAGATCACGAACACGCCTTCCGGCGGGGAGATCGGCGCAAGGCCTCCGCTGCCGCCCAGCGCGCGCGTCCCGGTCGCCTCAAACGGATTGTTGCGGCAGGCGTCGAACACAAGAATGGATGTCCGTGCGCCACGCTCTTGAAGCCGGGAGATCACACGCTCGGCCGCGAATGCGCCATCCCGGATCAACTCCTCCTGGCCTTGCGTGACCGCGGCGATGTCCGTCGGCAGCAGATAGTTCTGGCCGTTGATTTCAAATCCGTGCCCCGCAAAAAAGAAAAACGCCGTGTCGCCCGGCTCCACGATCTTGTCGAACGCCAGCATGGTCTCGCTGAACGCCGCACGGGTCTGGTTTTCGGCAAACAGCACCTTGAAGCCGAGCTGCTTCAGTGCATCGGTCATGGTGCGTGCGTCGTTCACTGCTTTCTGCAAGCGGGGCACGTTACGGTAGTCGTTGTTGCCGATCACCAGCGCCACACGCTTTTCCGCGTGCGCGGGCGCAGCTAGCGCCGTCGTCAGCGCGGCAAGGCCGAGGAATAGCAATGTCCTGATCCGAAGCGTGATCATCGTCATGTCCCCCGGGGTCGCCAGCGAGCAAAGGCCCGGTTCCCGGCGATCAGTATGTCATAGTCGTCCGGGACATGAAGGCGGTTCACCACGGCCTCGCCGACAGGCCAAAAGCCCTTCAACTTATTGTCGTATTAAGGTTTTTCCTGCGTTTATGCCTCAAATTCATTGACTTTCGCGGGATCGGGCCTATGTTCCGCTGCAACGCGGCCAGAATCGAAACGCGATCTCCTGGCCAGCAGCCGTCGGCAATTTCTCCTCCCCGTGCCCTTAAAGCGTGCCGTTCCGGGGTGAGCGCGACAGCAATTTCCAGAGTCAGAACGGCGATTTCGACTCGAGGCTCAATGTCCTTTTCCAATCTCGGCCTGTCCGACAAGGTTCTCGCCGCCGTTGCGGCCACCGGCTACACCACCCCTACCCCCATCCAGGAACAAGCGATCCCTCACGTTCTCGCCCGGCGCGACGTGCTCGGCATCGCCCAGACCGGCACCGGCAAGACCGCGGCTTTCGTGCTTCCCATGCTGACGCTGCTGGAAAAGGGTCGGGCACGAGCGCGCATGCCGCGCACCCTCATCCTTGAACCAACGCGCGAACTAGCAGCCCAGGTGAAGGAAAACTTCGACAAATACGGCTCCGGCCAGAAGCTCAATGTCGCCCTGCTGATCGGCGGCGTCTCGTTCGGCGACCAGGACACCAAGCTGATGCGCGGTGTCGACGTCCTGATCGCCACCCCGGGACGGCTGCTCGATCACACCGAGCGCGGCGGATTGCTTCTCACTGGCGTCGAACTGCTGGTGATCGACGAAGCCGACCGCATGCTCGACATGGGCTTCATTCCCGACATCGAACGTATCTGCAAACTCGTTCCGTTTACCCGCCAAACGCTGTTCTTCACGGCGACGATGCCGCCGGAAATCCGCCGCATCACCGAGACCTTCCTGCACAATCCGGTCAAGGTCGAAGTCTCGAAGCCGGCCTCCACCGCCGTCACCGTGACCCAATCGCAAGTGGCCGTCGGCCGCGAGCCGCACGAGAAGCGCGAAATGCTCCGGCAGTTGCTGCGGGATGCCAAGGATCTCAAGAACGCGATCATCTTCTGCAACCGCAAGCGTGACGTCGCGGTCGTCTATAAATCGCTGCAAAAACACGGTTTCAGCGTTGGCGCTCTGCATGGCGACATGGACCAATCGGCGCGAACCGCCTCCCTGGATCAATTCCGCAAGGGCGAACTCCCGCTGCTGGTCGCTTCCGACGTCGCAGCCCGCGGCCTCGACATTCCCGAGGTCAGCCACGTCTTCAATTTCGACGTTCCCCATCATCCGGATGACTACGTTCACCGCATCGGCCGCACCGGCCGTGCCGGACGCCTTGGGACCGCGATTTCAATCGTCAGCCCCGCGGATCAAAAGTCGGTCGTCGCCATTGAGAAGCTGATCGGCCAACCTATCGCCCGCGCCGAGGTCACTCCCGTCGCCGGCAATGAAGAAACGCCGCTTCCCACGCGCCAGCCGCACGCCGAACGATCGCCGGAAGAGCGCAAGCCCCGCCGCGATGCACAACGTGCGCGCGGTGGTCGCAACAAGCCGCGGAAACCCGAAGCTGCCGAGAAGCCGGTGGCACCGCAAGCGCCCTCGATCGGCCGCGCCATGCCGCCCGTCCGCGAACAGCACACCGAGCCCGGCGATCACTCGCACCTTCCGGCATTCCTGCTCCGGCCGGTTCGCGCCCGCGGTTGATCTCCAATTGTGCGGCCCGTTCCCTGTTTACGGGTCGTTCATTCTCGTCCCTTAACGTGCCCCAAATTATTTTAGCTATTTCGCTGAAATGGCAGGCAGAAGCCTGCTTGAAGGGCACGGAACGTGATCGGCCTGCTGGAAGAATATGAACGCACCATGGCGTTCGCCGAAGTCGCATTGGGTCAGATTCGATCTTTGCGGCAAACCGCCGTCCCGCGGAATTACGAGATATGGTACATCTACGCGACGGGCTACAACTCCGCCCTCAACAAGATCATCAATGAGACGCTGGCGCGCAACGGCAAGCTGGCCGAAAGCGATCTCGAACAGATCTACGAGACCTATCTTTCCCAGAACCGGACCACGGAGCGCATCGACACGGTCGGTACGCGCGTGATCAACGAAATCGACGACGTGATGAGTCTCATCACGGACGCGCTGGGCATGACTTCCACATTCGGGCGGAGTCTCGAAGGAGCGACCCAGAGACTCTCCAGCGCCAGAGACCGCGATCAGGTTAAGGCCGTGGTCGAGGCGCTGGTGGCCTCGACGCGGGAGATGCAGGAAACCAACAAGGCGCTGGAAGCGCGCCTCGCCACATCCAAGCAGCAGATTAGCAGTCTTCAGCACAGTCTCGATGCCATTCGCAACGAGAGCCTGACCGACCCCCTCACCTCGCTTGGCAACCGCAAGTTCTTCGATCGTGCCATCGATGGAGCGATCGCGCATGCAGCCGAAAGCAGCGAGCCGTTGACCCTGCTGATGCTCGACATCGATCATTTCAAATCGTTCAACGACAACTACGGTCATCTCACCGGCGATCAGGTGCTTCGCCTTGTTGCACTCTCGCTGAAGCAGACGATCAAGGGCCAGGACATCACCGCGCGCTACGGCGGCGAGGAATTCGCCGTGGTGCTGCCGAACACGGCGCTGCGCCAAGCGCTGACGGTGGCAGACAATATCCGCCGGGCCGTGATGTCGAAGCAGTTGAAGAAGAAATCGACCGGCGAAATTCTCGGCCGTGTCACCATTTCCGTCGGGGTTTCAATGCTGCAACCCGGCGACGATCGCGACAGGCTGATCGAGCGCGCCGACGCGTGCCTCTATGCCGCAAAACGCAACGGCCGCAACCGCGTCATTTGCGAGGCCGATCCGGAGTTCTCACCGGTCGACCGCATTCAGGTCGCCTGACGCGTTGTCCGGCTCTTTTTCCGAATTGTCTTCTTGCTGCCGCTGGCTTTTGACGCCCGCCTTTTCGGTGTGATCGTCTTTGGCTTGGCAGCTTTGGCTTTGGCCGTTCCGGATTTGACCTTGTTGGATATGCCCCTGACCGAGGCAGCTTTCTGCCCCTTGGATTGAGGCCTATCCGCCTTCATCTTCGGCTTCTTTTTCGCCGCTGCGCGCTTCGCCGCTTCCACGGCCTCGCGTGCCCAGACCGCCAATTCTTCGGGATCATCGTAGAGCCGTTCCGGCAGGTGCCGGTAGGACTTCACGACGATCGTCTTGTTGCGGGTTTCGTACTGAAACGGCTGCGCGTCTTCGGCGTCGTAGCGAGAAACCGTCAGATCATCGACCCTGAAGATGATGGCGGCGCGCAGCGCCATGGCGAAGTTCACGCCGTCTGCGACGATGCCGTAGCCACTGAACATCCGCCGCAGCACGACGGGACCGAAGTCGGAGAAAAGTTCGATGAGATAGTCGCGGTCCATACGCGTATTCCGCAAAAGTGGGCGCCGGCTTTGCGATCAGAATACGCGAAACTAAAAAGCTGGACTGAACCGGTCAGCCGTCGATCTTGGCGGGCGTCAGTTGCACAGATTCGCCACAACCGCACGCGCTAACCTGGTTGGGATTGTTGAAGATGAACTGCGCCTGCATCTTGTCGGCCTTGTAGTCCATCTCGGTGCCAAGCAGGAACAGCACGGCCTTCGGATCGACCAGAACCTTCACGCCCTTGTCTTCGACCACTTCGTCGGTGGGGCGCACTTCATGCGCGTACTCGACGGTGTAGGACTGACCGGCGCAGCCGCCGTTCTTGATCCCGACGCGAAGCCCGACGATTTCGGAATCTGCGCGCGACGACAATTCCTTGACGCGCGAAGCCGCAGCCTCCGTCAGCCGCATGACCTGCGGACGAGGACGAACTTTCGGCTTGGATGGCGTAGATGCATTTGGCGTCATGTTGGTCATTTGGTCACTTCCCGTAGCAGTTCAAGGCTGCCCTGAGTGTCAGATGAGATGCCGAATCGATTTCTACAAGTTCACCACATATTGAGGACGAGGCGCGCCTCGTCGGACATCCGGTCCGGGGTCCATGTCGGCTCCCACACGACGGCAACGCTGACAGGGCCCACGCCTGGCACGCTCGCCACGGCATTCTCCACCATAGTCGGCAGTTCCCCGGCGGCCGGGCAATTCGGCGTGGTCAACGTCATCTGCACGTCCACCGAACGGTCGTCCTTGATGTCGACCTTGTAGATCAGGCCGAGCTCATAGATGTCAGCCGGAATTTCCGGATCGAAAACCGTCTTGAGAGCTGCGACGATGTCCGTGCCGAGCCGCTCGGTTTCCTCGGGAGGAAGGGCCGACTGAGTATCGAATTTCAGGGCGACCGGTTCAGTCGCCTGGATGGTGTCGTTCATGAGAATAGCTCCCGCGCCTTGATGAGCGCCTGCGCCAGCTGGTCGACTTCAGCCCGCGTATTATACATGCCGAATGAGGCGCGGCACGTCGCCGTCACGTTGAATCGTTCCAGAAGCGGCATCACGCAATGGGTGCCTGCCCGGACCGCGATGCCGCCCCGGTCGATTACGGTCGCGATATCATGCGGGTGCGCGCCCTTCATTTCGAAAGAGATCACCGGCCCCTTGCCCTTCGCCGTGCCGATGATCCGCAGCGAATTGATCTCGCGCAGCCGCTCGGTGGCGTAGCTCAGCAAATCGTTCTCGTGCTTGGCGATACGATCCTTGCCGATGGAATTGACGTAATCGATCGCGGCGCCCAGCCCGATCGACTCGACGATGGCCGGAGTTCCCGCCTCGAACTTGTGCGGCGGATCGCCGTAGGTCACCCAGTCCTGCGCGACCTCGCGAATCATCTCGCCGCCACCGTTATAGGGACGCATCGCCATCAGATGATCGTACTTAGCGTAGAGCACGCCGATGCCGGTTGGCCCGTATACCTTGTGGCCGGTGAAGACATAGAAATCGCAGTCGATGTCCTGCACATCGACGTTCAGATGCACCGCGCCCTGGCTGCCGTCGACCAGCACGGGAATGCCGCGCGCATGCGCGATCTTCACCACATCCTTGACCGGGACGATGGTGCCAAGAGCGTTGGACATCTGCGTGATGGCGACCAGTTTGGTCTTCGCGGTCAGCAATTTCTCGAATTCGTCGATCAGGAAATTGCCTTCATCATCGACCGGAGCCCACTTGATGACAACGCCATGCCGTTCGCGCAGGAAGTGCCACGGCACGATGTTCGAGTGGTGCTCCATGATCGAGAGCACGATTTCGTCGCCCGCTTTCAGGTTCGGCTCGCCCCAGGACGACGCAACAAGGTTGATCGCCTCCGTGGCGTTGCGGGTGAAGATGATCTCCTCATTGCGCATCGCATTGATGAAATGCGCAACCTTGGTACGGCCGCCCTCATAGGAATCCGTCGCCGCATTGGCGAGATAATGCAGCCCGCGATGCACATTGGCGTATTCAGACTTATAGGCCTCCGTCATGCGGTCGAGCACGGCGGTCGGCTTCTGCGCTGAGGCCGCGTTGTCGAGATAGACCAGAGGCTTGCCATAGACTTTTAGCGCCAGCGCCGGAAAGTCCTGACGGACACGCTCCACATCGTATGAACCATTGGCGACTGCAGGATGCATGGTCAGCCTCGCGTCGCCAGCCATCGCTCGGCCGCCGCAACCGCAAACTCGCGTAGGTTGTCGTCAACGATGGATTCAATAGCCTCGCCGACGAAAGCCGCGATCAGAAGTGCCTGAGCTTCCTTTTCGGGTAGACCGCGCGCGCGCAGATAGAACAACAGACTCTCGTCGAGCGCGCCAGTGGTGGCGCCGTGACCGCAGGTCACGTCGTCCGCGAAGATCTCGAGTTCCGGCTTGTTGTCAGCTTCAGCCTCGTCGGACAGCAGCAACGCACGCGTCATCATCTTGCCGTCGGTCTTCTGCGCATCGGGGCGCACAATGATGCGGCCCTGGAATACCGAATGAGCCCGATCATCGAGCACTGCGCGGAACA
Organism: Bradyrhizobium sp. G127; assembly: GCF_021502575.1. NCBI lineage: Bacteria > Pseudomonadati > Pseudomonadota > Alphaproteobacteria > Hyphomicrobiales > Nitrobacteraceae > Bradyrhizobium > Bradyrhizobium sp. G127. The sequence continues at coordinate 2,005 of NZ_JAKFGN010000002.1, read as the reverse complement.
CTTCGCGGCTGGAGCAATTCGGCACCGCGTGATCGACCACCAGCGTGGTGTCGCCGTGACGGCGGGCACCGAGCAGGTTGACGCCATTGGTGGTGAGTTCGCTGTCCTCGCCCGCAAACGCGATGAAGCCCTGATAACGGCTGACGCTGCCGCCGTTGGTCAGGTTGAACGTGTTGAGCTTAGCCTTGGCGCCGATCGTGAAAACGCCGGTCGTGATGTTGGCAGCGTCGAGCGCATCCTCCATCAGGCGGACGTGCTGAAGCTCCGCGCCATCGCCGATCCAGATCACCACAGAATCGTGGGTCTGGTAGGCCTTCGTTCCATCAGCGGCAACGAAGCTCTCTACGAGATTGACGCGCGCGTCCTTCTCGATTTTCACCAGAGAGCGCGTAACGAGCGACGTTCCGGTGCTCGTGGCCACATGAACGATGTGAAGCGGCTTTGCGAGCGTCACGCCTTCCGCGATATCGATCACAACACCGTCCGTCGCGAGCGCTGCATTCAGCGAAATCATTGCGTCAGATGCGATGCTTGTTTGCAACAGATCGCCGCGCGCCTTGTTGCTGCTGTCTTCAAGGATCTCGCGCAGGGTACGGATGCCGACGCCGGCCTGAAACGAACCAATGTCTGAAAGCTGCGGTGCGAACGTGCCGTCGACCAGAACGAGTTTTTGCGTATTCTCAATACCCAGCAGCTTCACAGCCTTGGCCGCGCGGGCGAGTGCGGCCTGATCCGGCGCGGGCGCAAGCGGTGCAACCTCACGCAACAGGGCGCGCAGGTCGGTATATTTCCACTCCTCGATGCGCCGGTACGGCAGACCAAGACGCGCGAAATCATCGAACGCCTTCTGCCGCAGTTCAGCGACCGGCCCCGTGCCCGGCAGACGGCCGCGCGCAGCAGCAAACAGCTCGTTGAACGGCTGCCCCGTCGTCGATTTGGCCAATGCAACGTTCATCACGATGCTCACTCACGCTGCCTTGTCTTCGAACTGGGCATAGCCGGACTTCTCCAGCTCCAGCGCCAGATCCTTGCCGCCGCTCTTCACAACGCGTCCCTTCGACATGACATGGACGAAGTCGGGCACAATGTAGTTCAGCAAGCGCTGGTAATGCGTGATAACGACCATCGCGCGCTCCTTCGAGCGCAGCGCGTTGACGCCGTCAGCCGCGACGCGCAATGCGTCGATGTCGAGGCCGGAATCCATTTCGTCGAGAATGCACAGGCTCGGCTGGAACAGCGCCATCTGCAGTACTTCGTTGCGCTTCTTCTCGCCGCCGGAGAAGCCGACATTGACGCCGCGCTTAAGCATATCCATCGGGATGTTCAGCGAGCCGGCGACTTCGCGCACCTTCTTGAGAAAATCCGGCACCAGCAACTCGGCTTCGCCCCGCGCCTTGCGCTGGGAATTCAGCGCCGTGCGCAGGAAGTTCATGGTGGTGACCCCGGGAATTTCCACGGGATACTGGAACGCCAGGAACACGCCCTTGGCGGCGCGCTTGTCCGCCGACATTTCCAGCAGGTCTTCACCTCTGAACAGAATTTCGCCTGCGGTCACGTCATAACCGGGCTTGCCAGCAATCACGTGACTCAGAGTCGACTTGCCGGAGCCGTTTGGCCCCATGATGGCGTGAACTTCACCCGGATTCACGGTGAGATCGAGACCATGCAGGATCTCGTTATCTTCCACCTGAACCTTAAGGCCTTTGACTTCGAGCAACGCGGTCATCCGACACTTCCTTCCAGCGAGATCGAGATCAGCTTCTGGGCCTCGACCGCAAACTCCATCGGTAATTGTTGCAGCACGTCCTTGACGAAACCGTTGACGACCAGCGCCACCGCTTCCTCCTGCGACAGGCCGCGCTGCACGCAGTAGAACAGCATGTCCTCGGAGATCTTCGACGTGGTCGCCTCGTGCTCGAACAGCGCCGAGGAATTCTTGGCCTCGATATACGGCACGGTATGCGCGCCGCACTTGTCGCCGATCAGCAGCGAGTCACACGCGGTG